>CABQER010000003.1 GCA_902463235.1 uncultured Faecalibacterium sp.
AGAGCGGGGCGGGGTTATACCAAAAAAGAGCCGCACCCCTGCGGGCGCGGCTCTTGGACGATGCAGTATGACTTAGTAGGTGATGCCCTGTGCCATCATGGCGGTAGCAACCTTCAGGAAGCCAGCGCAGTTTGCACCGACCATCAGGTTGCCCTCGGAACCGGCAGCCACGGAAGCGTCGTAGGAAGCGTGGAAGATGCCCTCCATGATGCCCTTCAGCTTGGCATCCACTTCCTCAAAGCTCCAGCTCAGGCGCTCGGAGTTCTGGCTCATCTCCAGACCGGAGGTAGCTACGCCGCCTGCGTTAGAAGCCTTTGCGGGTCCGTACAGGATGCCGTTGGACAGGTAGACCTCGATAGCCTCCGGGGTGCTGGGCATGTTAGCGCCCTCGCAGACCACGGTGCAGCCGCCCTTTACCAGAGCCTCGGCAGACTCCTTGTTGATCTCGTTCTGGGTAGCGCAGGGCAGGGCGATGTCGCAGGGGACAGTCCACACCTTGCTGCTATCTGCCACATAGGTTGCACCGGCGTGGGTCTCGGCGTACTCCTTGATACGGCCGCGGCGCACTTCCTTCAGATCCTTGACGTAAGCAAGATCAATGCCGTTGGGGTCGTAGACGTAGCCGTTGGAGTCGGACATGGTGACCACCTTGGCACCCAGCTGGGTAGCCTTCTCGCAGGCGTAGATAGCCACGTTGCCGGAGCCGGAGATGACTACGGTCTTGCCCTCAAAGCTGTCGTTGCGCATACACTTCAGAGCCTCAGCGGTGAAGTAGCACAGGCCGTAGCCGGTAGCCTCGGTACGGGCCAGAGAACCGCCGAAGGTCAGGCCCTTGCCGGTGAGCATACCGCCCTGGAAGCTGTTGGTCAGGCGCTTGTACTGGCCGAACATATAGCCGACCTCACGGCCGCCGACACCGATATCACCGGCGGGGCAGTCCACGAACTGGCCGATGTGGCGGTACAGCTCGGTCATAAAGCTCTGGCAGAAGCGCATCACTTCCATGTCGCTCTTGCCGTGGGGGTCAAAGTCAGAGCCGCCCTTGCCGCCGCCCATGGGCAGGGTGGTCAGGCTGTTCTTGAAGATCTGCTCGAAGCCCAGAAACTTCAGAATGCCCTGATTGACAGAGGGATGGAAGCGCAGGCCGCCCTTGTAGGGGCCGATGGCGCTGTTGAACTGCACGCGGTAGCCGCGGTTCACCTGCACCTTACCGGCATCGTCCACCCAAGGCACACGGAAGGTGATGATGCGCTCCGGCTCCACCATGCGCTCGATCAGACCGGCCTTCTCGTACTCGGGGTGCTTTTCCACAACGGGCTGGATGCTCTCCAGCACCTCGCGCACAGCCTGCAGAAACTCGGGCTCGTTGGCGTTGCGCTGTGCCAGACCCTCGTAAACGCGCTTCAGGTATTCATTCTTCAGCATAATAGAATACTCCTTTTCCCAATTACTCTATAAATTTGAAAAAACGGAAATGCCGTTGTCCGCCGCACAGCGGGTGGATCCTTGCAGATGCCGGGCGCTTCCGGTTCTCCATGCTTGCACGGCACGCCCGCACAAGCGGGCAATGCTTACTTTACTATTATAAAGCTTTGCGGTGGGTTTTACAATAGCAAAAAGCAGAATTTGTTTAAAAAAACAGATAAAAAGTCACAGCTGCTTCACAAAACGAAAATTAAAAGCTGGAATGCGCCGCGAACCTTGTTTTTTAAAGTGCGCTGCCGCCCCAAAGCCGCACGAAAAAGAATGTCTTTTGTATGGCATGGGGCGATATGCGCTCAGCGGGCTGCTGTCAGCCAGTCCAAAAGACCCAATGTGCTGTCCAGATAGGTCTGCGGCACATCAAAATGCGTAGCACCTTCGCGCACGGTCAGCCGGGCGTTGGGGTTTTTGTCTTGCAGTGCAGCGATGAATTGCTCCGAGGCGTCCGGCTTAACGATGGTGTCGGCACTGCCCACTACTGCCCATACCGGCAGAGACTGCAAAGCGGTGAGATTTCGTTCGGTAAGCTGAACCGAGCCGGACAGCGGCGCAGCAGCGCAGAAAGCCTCCGGGTGCGCTAATGCCAGTTCCCAGCAGCCGGTGCCGCCCATGCTGTGGCCTGTCAGCGCGGTGCGGGCAATGGGGTACTGCGCCTTGATGCCGGCCAGCAACTGCAGCAGCTGGGCAGTGCGGTCGCTCCAGCCTTTGCAGTTGGCGGGCAGCTGCGGCATTACCACATAGGCATCTGGGGCAAGCTGTCCCTCCTGCAAAAAGTGGGGCAGACTTTCTGCCTCCAGCACGGCATTCAGATCGCTGCCCTTGCCGCTGCCGCCGTGCAGATAAAGCACCAGCGGCTTTGGGGTACCGGTGTTTTGCGGGGTGTAGAGCCAGTAAGAAAGGCCGGTGCCACGGGTGTGGGCGGTCAGCGCTCCGGCAGGGGAAACGGCAGCGGCATCGCCGCAACCGGCGCAGAGCAGACAAAAAGCGGATGCAGCGGTAAGGCTCAAAAAGCCTCGGCGGGTCAGTTCCATAGCAGCCTCCTGAAATTCAGATGAAATATTTCTGTTTATATCCTAACACGGAATATGGGCAGAAAGCAACTATGAAACTGTAAAAAAGCTGCCGCACAGCAATTGTGCGGCAGCCAGAGAGCCGAATCATTTCAGCAGCTTTTCGCAGGCGTCTGCTGCGCCTTCCAAGAATTCGCCGCCGTAGGTCTCGATCATACCGGCGTCGGAAAGTTCCGCCAGCTTGGGGTCGATGGGGCACTTGGCCAGCACGGGCAGATGATGCTTTGCGGCCACCTCGTCCACATGGCTGTTGCCGAACACATTGATGTGCTTGCCGCAGTCCGGGCAGACGATGTAACTCATGTTCTCCACGATGCCCAGCATAGGCACCTTCATCATCTCGGCCATGTTCACGGCCTTTGCCACGATCATGCTTACCAGCTCCTGCGGGCTTGCCACCACAACGATGCCGTCCACCGGCAGGCTCTGGAACACGGTCAGGGGCACATCACCGGTGCCCGGGGGCATATCCACGAACAGGAAATCCACGTCCTTCCAGACCACATCGGTCCAGAACTGCTTGACCGCACCGGCAATGACCGGGCCGCGCCACACAACGGGGTCTTCCTCGTTCTCCACCAGCAGGTTGATGCTCATTACATCAATGCCCATGCGGCTCTGGATAGGCCAGCAGCCCTTGTCGTCCGCCATGGCACGGCCATGAATGCCGAACAGCTTGGGGATGGACGGGCCGGTGATATCGGCATCCAGAATGCCGCAGTGGTAGCCGCGGCGGGCCATGGCACAGGCCAGCAGGGCGCTGGTCATGCTCTTGCCCACGCCGCCCTTGCCGGAAACAACGCCGATGACCTTTTTTACACTGCTGTTGGGGTTGGGGGCATCGTGCTGCGGAGCGGCATCGCGGGAAGAACAGGCTGCACTGCAATTAGAGCAGTCATGGGTACATTCTTCGCTCATTCTCTTTGTCGCGCACGGCAGGGGCAGGACCCGGGCGGTGCGCTTCCTCCTTGCTCAAAATACAGGCGGGGGCTTGCGCCCTGCCTGACCACTGTTAACTATACCATAAAAAGTGCGCAGAAACAACCCATAGCGCCGCTCATGTTTTGCAAAGCCGCCGCATAGGCTGAACCGTGAACGCCCGTTCCGGGGCAGGGGGAGGTGCAGGGTGCGGCAGAACTACTTTAAAAATGCGGCGCTGCTTACCGGCTCGGACGTGGTGCTGCGGCTGGCAGGCATGGGGCTGCGCATCTGGCTGGCAAACGCCTTGGGCGGGGCTGGCATGGGATTATACCAGCTGGTGCTGGCGGTGTACGGGCTGTTCGTCACGCTGGCCACGGCAGGCATCTCGGTGGCCGCTACCCGGCTGCTGACCGAGGAGCTCAGCCGGGACAAGGCCGCTGCGCGCGGGATGCTGGTGCGGCTGGTGCTGGCAGGGCTTGGACTGGGCGGGCTTGCCATGGCCGCTCAGCTTGCCACCGCAGGCCTTGCGGCAAAATGGTGGCTGGGGGATGTCCGCGCCGCTGCCGCGCTGCGCACCTCGGCGCTGGGACTGCCGTGGATGGCGATCTCTGCGGTGCTGCGCGGCTTTTTTCTGGCGCGGCGGCGGGTAGAGCCCAACGTGCTCAGCCAGCTGGCAGAGCAGACGGTGCGCATTGCCGCCGTGGTGTGGGCGCTATCCCGCACGCAGGGCTGGCCGGACGGCAGCCGCTGCGCACTGGTACTGGCGGCTACCGCCCTGAGCGAGGCCGTATCCACCGCCCTGATGGCGCTGTTTTACCGGCGGGAGGCGGCACGCTGCTTCGGCAGCACAGCGCCGCGCCCGCCAAGGGAGGCGTCCCGGCGGCTGTGGGACATCCTTTGGCCGGTGGAGGGCGGCAGGGCGCTTTCCAGCGCGCTGCACACCGCCGAGAATATGCTGGTGCCCGCCTGCCTTGCGGTATATCTGGCGGCTTCCGGCGGGCGCACCGCCGCGCTGGAGCAGTACGGCACCTTAAAGGGCATGGCGCTGCCGCTGCTCAATTTTCCCTTCGGGCTGCTGGGCAGTCTGGCGGTTTTGCTGATGCCGGAGATCACGCAGGCGCATATCGAGGGACAGACCGCCCGGCTGAACGCCCTGCTGGACCGGATGCTGCGGCTCACGGGGTACTTCTCTGCGCTGGCGGGTACGCTGTTCTGGGTGTGGGGCAGGCCGCTGGCGCAGCTGCTCTACCATAGCCCGGAGGCCGGGTTCTATCTGGAAACGCTTGCCCCGGCCATGCCGCTGATGTACTTGGAAAGCATGGTGGACGGTGCCATGAAGGGCATCGGGGAGCAGAAGGCCGCCTTCCGGTACAGCGTGTGGGACGCCGTGCTGCGCATTGGCGGGGTGGCGGTGCTGCTGCCCCGGTACGGGATGCGGGGCTTTCTGGCGGTGATCTTACTTTCCAGCCTGTACACCTGCGCAGCCAACACCGGGCGGCTGCTGCTTTCCAGCGGCACAGGGCACGCTTTCCGCCGCTGGCTGGGTGCGCCGCTGCTGGCTGCTGCTGCCGCCGGTGCGGCAGGGCGGAGCGTGCGCCGGGCGCTGGCGGGTTTTCCGGCACAGGGGCTGTGGGGACAGCTGGCCGTGCTGACGGCGGGCGGCACGGTGACTGCTGCCGTGTTTTTGCTGGCGGCGCTGCCGCTGGGGCTTTGGGAGGAAGTGCGGGCGGTGCTGCGGCAGGCAAAGACCGGGAAAAACAGGGGAAAGTGATAAAAACGTAAATTTTCTGGACACAGGCGGGGATTGTGAGTATAATACAAACGTGTAGCTGTATCCTTCTGGCACAGCCGGGGAACACTGCCGAAAAAGCAGCGCAAGGGGCAAACCTTTGGCGCTGAGAGGAAAAAAGAGGATCGTAAGTGAAAGATAGAACCAAGAATACCCCGCAGGTGCTGCTGCGCCGTGCGCTGCTGGTGCTGCTGGATGCAGCCATTGTGGCATTCAGCTTTTATTTTGCCCTGCTGCTGCGGGCAGACGGTGCCGTAGAGGCCGTGTGGTGGCCCCACAACCGCGCCTTGCTGTACGAAAACCTGCCGTGGATCGTGGCGGTGTATATCGTCTGCTTTCTGGCGGGCGGGCTGTACTCGGTGCTGTGGAAGTACGCCGGCGAGCGGGACCTGATCCGCCTTGCCGGTATGATCGCCGTGCCTACCGCCGTGGTGTATGTGGTGAACCGCTGCCTTATCCACGGTGTGCTGTTCAATTCCGCAAACTGCATGGCCTCGGTGCTCATCTTTTTGTTCGTCGGCGGCAGCCGCTTGGCATGGCGGCTGTTTTTGAACCACCCGCTGGGCGAGCGGCTGCGCAAAGTGCCCGCCAAGGACCCCAACCGCCCGGTGATGATCGTGGGCGCGGGCGAAGCCGGTGCGTGGGCCATCAACGTGTGCAAATCCAACAAGGAATACGGTCACGCCGTGGTTGCGGTGGACGATGACCCCGCAAAGCTGAACCAGACCATCCACGGCGTACCGGTCAAGGGCACGCTGGAGGATATCCCGGAGCTGTGCAATCGCTACGGCATCCACAGCATCATCATTGCCATCCCTACCTTAAAAGGCAGCAAGCTGAGCCACGTCATCGACCTGTGCGTCAGCACTCACCGCGCGGTACAGGTGCTCAGCGACCCGCAGCTGGTGGGCAGCGGTGCACCCCAGCAGGAGGTGTTCCGCGAGCTGAACCCCGCCGACTTCCTCTCCCGTGAGGAGGTCACGCTGGATACCGACAAAATTTCCGGCTACCTTACCGGCAAAACGGTGCTGGTAACGGGAGGCGGCGGCTCCATCGGCAGTGAGCTGTGCCGTCAGGTCATGCGCTTCAAGCCCGGCAAGCTGCTCATCTTTGATATCTACGAAAACTGCGCCTACGAGCTGCTGATGGAATTGCAGCAGAAGTACGGCCGCGATATCCCGGTCACGGTACTGATCGGCTCTATCCGGGATAAAAAGCGTCTGGACGAGGTTTTTGATACCTATCACCCCACGGTGGTGTTCCATGCGGCGGCGCACAAGCACGTTCCGCTGATGGAGGTAAGCCCCGCCGAAGCCGTAAAGAACAACGTGCTGGGCACCAAAAATCTGCTGGTCAGCGCCAGCGAGCACGGGGTGGAGCGCTTTGTGCAGCTTTCCACCGATAAGGCCGTGAATCCCACCAGCGTCATGGGCTGCACCAAGCGCATCTGCGAGATGCTCATCCAGACCTTTGCGGGCAATACGGACATGAAGTGTGTGGCGGTGCGGTTCGGCAACGTGCTGGGCAGCCACGGCAGCGTCATTCCGCTGTTTGAAGCCCAGATCAAAAAGGGCGGGCCGGTCACCCTGACCGACCCCAACATCGTGCGCTACTTTATGACCATCCCGGAAGCCGCCCAGCTGGTGCTGCAGGCGGGCGCATTGGCAGAGAGCGGCAACATCTATGTGCTGGACATGGGCGAGCCGGTGCGTATTATGGATCTTGCCAAGCAGCTCATCCGCTTTTACGGCTACGAGCCGGGCGTGAATATGGAGATCAAGATCGTGGGTCTGCGCCCCGGCGAAAAGCTTTACGAAGAGCTGATGATGGACGAGGAGCAGGACAAGATGCGCCGCACCCAGCACAACAAGATCTTTGTGGCAAGCCCCCGCACCATTGATCTGGCCGAGTTCTACGGGCAGCTGCAGGCGCTGGAAGCCGCTGCCGCCCACAACGATGAGGGCGTGGTGCGCCAGCTGGCGGCTATGATCCCCACCTTTACCCCCACCCGGGAGAACCTGAAACTGTAACAGCTTGAACTGCGGCACTGGGCCGCATGGAATAGACCGCAGACCGGAACATGCCGGGCTGCGCAAAACGAGAGGGATGTTATTATGGAAAAGAAACCGTTTCTGACCGAGGCGATGGCACAGCAGATCATCGAAGATGTGCCCACGCCGTTCCACGTCTACGACGAAAAGGGCATCCGGGAGAATGTCCGCCGCATCAATAAGGCCTTTAGCTGGAACAAGGGCTTCAAGGAGTATTTTGCGGTCAAGGCACTGCCGAACCCCGTTATCCTGCAGATCCTCAAGGAGGAGGGCTGCGGCGTGGACTGCTCCTCCCTGACCGAGCTGATGCTCAGCGAGGCTTGCGGCTTTACCGGCCACGATATCATGTTCTCCTCCAACCAGACCCCTGTGGAGGATATGCAGAAGGCCTACGAGCTGGGCGCCTACATCAATCTGGACGACGCCACCATGGTGGAGTTTCTGGAGCGGGTGGCCGGTGTGCCGCAGGAGATCTTCTGCCGCTATAACCCCGGCGGAACCTTCCAGCTGGGCGAGAGCGAAGAGGGTTTTCAGGTCATGGACAAGCCCGGTGATGCCAAGTACGGCATGACCGAGCAGCAGATGATCGACAGCTACAAAAAGCTGATGCAGAAGGGCGCAAAGCAGTTCGGCATCCATGCGTTCCTTGCCTCCAACACCATCTCGGACGCCTACTACCCGGAGCTGGCAGCCATCCTGTTCCGTTTGGCTGTCCGGGTGCAGCAGGCTACCGGTGCGCATATCAGCTACATCAACCTGTCCGGCGGCGTGGGCATCCCGTACCGCCCGGAGCAGACCGAGAACGACATCATGGCCATTGGCGAAGGTGTGCGCAAAAAGTTTGAGGAGATCCTTGTGCCCGCAGGTATGGGCGATGTGGCCATCTTCAGCGAGATGGGCCGCTTTACCACCGGCCCCTACGGCGCACTGGTGTCCACCGTCATCCACGAAAAGCACATCTATAAGGAGTACATCGGTCTGGACGCCTGCGCCGCAAACCTGATGCGCCCCGCCATGTACGGCGCTTACCACCACATCACCGTGCTGGGCAAGGAGAACGAGCCCTGCGACCACAAGTACGACGTGGTGGGCGGCCTGTGCGAGAACAACGACAAGTTTGCCATCGACCGGATGCTGCCCAAGATCGACATCGGGGATATCCTTTACATCCACGATACCGGTGCCCACGGCTCGGCTATGGGCTACAACTACAACGGTAAGCTGCACTGCGCCGAGGTGCTGCTGTGCGAGGATGGCTCTCACCGGCTGATCCGCCGCGCCCAGACCCCCCGCGATTACTTTGCAACGCTGGACTTTTTGCCCTTTATGAAGCCCCTGTTTGAGGACTGATTCTGATAAAAACGAGGTATGACCCATGTTTTTTGGTTTTCAGCTTACCCTTGGCCTGATGATGGCCTTTTACGGTTTTTCGGTGATGAAAAATCCCCGCGTGTGGGGCGATCAGGGGCGCAGGGCGGTCAAGGCCGAAAACTTTGAGGAATACTGCCGCCAGAACGGCCAGTTCTTTTTAAAGGCAGGCTGCATTGTGGCGGTGATCGGTGCACTGGATGCCCTGATCACGCTGGATGCCCTGCTGTACGCTCTGCTGTACATTTTTGGCTTGGCTTTCGCCTTTTACCCCCTTACCCGCTGGTGCAAGCAGAACGAGGGCTTCTCCTGGCCGTGGCCCCACGTCCAGAGCGAGAAAAAGCGCATCAAGGAACTGCGCCGCGAACAACAGCAGGCACAGGAGAACGAGGAAAAAGGGGAGAAGTGATCCCCCGGATAAAGCATAAATAGCAAAAGAATAGCTCCCGGTCACGCCGCTTAACGTGACCGGGAGCTGTTTTAGTTTATTGCTTGTGGATAGCGGCGCTTACTCGGCGTCCTTCGGGTCGGTCATCAGCTCCTTGATGCTGGGCACAACGCCGCCCAGATTCTGCAGCTCAGAGGGGATGATGATCTTGGTGGCCTTGCCATTGGCTACCTTCGCCAGCGCCTCAAGGCTGCGGATAGCCAGCACCTTGTCGCTGGGCATGGCCTCGTTCAGCAGACGGATGGCATCGGCGTTGGCCTTCTGCACAGCCAGAATGGCCTGTGCCTCGCCCTCGGCTTCCAGAATGCGCTGCTGCTTCACGGCATCGGCGCGCAGGATGGCGGCTTCCTTTTCGCCCTCGGCGGCAGTGATGGCAGCCTGCTTTTCACCATCTGCCTTCAGGATGACGGCGCGCTTCTCACGCTCAGCCTTCATCTGCTTTTCCATGGCTTCCTGAATTTCGCGCGGCGGGATGATGTTCTTCACCTCCACGCGGTTCACCTTGATGCCCCACTTGTCAGTGGCTTCGTCAAGGATGGCGGTGATCTTGCCGTTGATGACGTCGCGGCTGGTCAGGGTGTGGTCCAGCTCCATCTCACCGATGATGTTGCGCAGGGTGGTGGCAGAAAGGCTCTCGATGGCGGCAATGGGCTGGTTGACACCGTAGGTGTACAGTTTTGCGTCCATGACCTGAAAGAACACCACGGTGTCGATCTGCATGGTCACGTTATCACGGGTGATCACGGGCTGAGGGGGAAAGTCTGCCACCTGCTCCTTCAGGCTTACCTTTTTGGCAATGCGCTCAATAAAGGGGATCTTGACGTGCAGGCCGGCAGACCATGTATCGGAGTAGCTGCCCAGCCGCTCGATGACATATACCTTGGACTGCGGTACGATGACGATGTTGGAAACAATGACCAGCACCAAAACAAAAACAAGCGCAAGGATGACAAAAAACAGGATCATAATACATCTCCTTTGTCAGGTGGTTGTGTGGCGGTTGCGGCTTTCGGTCAGAACAGGCTCTACGATGAGCAGGGTGCTGTGGATCTCGGTAACGCGGCAGAGCGCACCGGGCCCAAGGGTGTCGCCGGGGGTGGCGCAGCGGGCGTTCCAGTCCACGCCGTCCAGCCGCACCCGGCCGGGGACTTCGGCGGTGACAGGGGAAAGCACGATGGCTTCCCGTCCCAGATTGCGGTCGCCGTTGGTGGCGGTGTGCTTGAGCCGTAGCTTTGCCGCCAGCGGGCGGAAGGCTGCAAGGCACAGGATGCTTACCACCAGAAAGACCACCGCCTGCACCCGGAACGACCCGGTGAACACGCAGCACAGCAATGCGGCGGCAGAGCCGATGGCAAACCAGATGGAGGTCATATTAAAGGTACTGGCCTCCAGTGCCAGAAAGCCCACGGCTGCAGCCAGCCAGAGAATAGGGGAGATCTGCATGGTATGTTACCTCCTTATGCTGCTATTATACGGCATCCCCTTGGGGGAAGGTCAAGAGCTTTTTACTGGAACGTTGCACAGAAAACAAAATATAGACAAAAATGGAAAAAAAGCCCGTAAATCACTGCGTCCCACCCTGTGAAAAAAGTAAGTCGGGAAGCTCCGCAGAGTTTCTCGACTTACAAATAAAGAATAGAATCCCGCTGTGGATGCTCAGAGCACAAGCGGAGAGCATTCAAATCGTTACAGCCTCGCAGGCATCACTGGATATCGTAGTAGCTGTGGTTGGGGTTATGGCCGTTTTCCTCCACCACGATAGTAAAGCCCATGGGGTTTACCTCGGTGTGCTTGCCACTGGCCAGCGGCTCCACGATGATGTGCTCAGAGCGGTTCACGATGATCTCCGCAGTCTCGGTCTTACCGATGCGCTGATAGTGCAGGATGCCGTCCTCAGCCCGCAGCACCCGCAGCTCGCCGGTGCGGAAGGCTTCGCAGCTGTGGCGCAGCTGCGCCAGCTGTGCCAGCACCGGGCGCAGCCGCTCCTCGTGGCTGTCCCAGCAGAAGAAGGCGCGGTTGAAGGGGTCGCGGTAGCCCTGCATCCCGATCTCATCGCCGTAGTACAGGCAGGGCACGCCGGGCAGGGTGTAGATGATGGCATACGCCATGCGCAGACGCAGCATCCCTTCCTCGTAGGCTTCGCCGGTCACGCTGCGGCCGCTCTGCCACTCCCGGCCGCGTCCGTTGGCGGGCTCGTCCGCGATCACAGTCAGGGCGCGCTCGGTGTCGTGGGTGGACAGGAAATTCAGCGCCGTGTTGATGGCCGGGGCAGGGTAGTGCTCGCAGATGGAAAGGATCTCGTTGGCGGCCTGCTGGGCGGGCTTGCCCTTGACAAAATCCAGCACGGAGTTCTTGAAGGGGTAGTTCATCACGCTGTCCAGCCCCTTGCCCAGCAGGTAGGTGCGGCGGTGGTCAAAGCCGAACTTGGTTGTGGCGTCCTCCCACACCTCGCCCAGCAAAAACTTCTCCGGGCTTACCCGCTTGACGGCGGTGCGGATCTTCTCGATGAACGCGTCCGGCAGCTCGTCGGCCACATCCAGCCGGAAACCGGCAGCACCACGGCGCAGCCATGTGTCGATGACGCCGCCCTCGCCGGTGATGAACTCCACAAAGGAGGGGGTCTCCTCGTTGACCTCCGGCAGGGTCTCGAAACCCCACCAGCTGCGGTAGCCGCCCTTGTACTTGGGGTCAAAATCGTACCAGCTGCGGTAAGGGGAGTTGGGGTCGCGGTAAGCGCCGCCCTCGCCGTAGCGTCCCTCGCGGTTGAAGTACCGGCTGTCGGAGCCGGTATGGCTGAACACACCGTCCAGCACGATGCCGATGCCGTACTTGGCGGCCTCGCGGCAGAGCACCTCGAACTCTTCGTTGGTGCCCAGCAGCGGGTCCACGTTCAGGTAGTCGGCGGTGTTGTAGCGGTGGTTGGAGTGCGCCTCAAAGATGGGGTTCAGGTACAGGTAGTCTACACCCATCTCCCGCAGGTAGGGCAGCTTGATGCGGATGCCCTCTAAATCGCCGCCGAAATAGTCCTCGTTCAGGTGACCGCCGGTCTCATTGGGCTGCCAGAAGGGCTCGGCGTGCTTGTCGGCCTGATACAGCCGGTCCGGGAAGGGCATGGGCTTGTTCTCAATGCCCTCGCAGAACCGGTCCGGGAAGATCTGGTAGAACACCTTGCCCTTGATGCATTCCGGCGTCTGGAAATCCGGCTCGTAGACCGTGATCTGCCAGCTTTCGCCCTGCTGCCAGCTGACCACGCCGCAGTTATCTGCCCCGCGCACGATGCGGCGGAAGTCGGTATACAGATCAAAGTAATAGAAGTATAAGCCCGGGTCGCCCAGCACAACATCCACCGAAAAGTGGTTCTGGTGCGGTGTCTGACCGTCAAATTTCATGCGGTAGTGCACGGGCACATCGTATTTGCCCTCCTTTTGCAGCACAAGGTGCGGGTCCACATAGCCCAGCTCCTCGGGGATGCACAGGGACAGGTGCACGGTCTGCCCGGCGCGCACGGCACCAAAGGGCTGCTTAAAGTAGGGGTCGTAGCTGTTGAACAGACAAGACAAAAAAATCGTCCTTTCTCAAAAAAGCCCCGGCGGGCGAAACGCCACCGGGGCTTTGCGGTTTTACAGGGGAAAATTACTTGCCCATGGGCACGGGGGAAGCGTACCAGATATCGCGGGCGTAGTCCAGCACGGCGCGGTCTGCGCTGAAGATGCCGCTGTTGGCAATGTTCTTCAGGCTCATGCGGGCCCAAGTCTCGCGGTCAGCATACAGCTTCTGCAGGTCGGCCTGTGCACGGCGGTAGTCCTTGAAGTCGGCCATGACCATGTACGGGTCGCTGCTGCGCAGGTTCTCGGTGACCTCGTGGAAGTTCTCGCCGTTCCAGCCGCGCTCCAGGAAGTTCAGGGCGCTGTTGGCAACGTCATCGCCCATGATAAAGGCGTTGGGGTGGTAGCCCACATGCTTCAGGTTGTTCACCTCAGGGGTCAGCATACCGAAGATCAGCTCGTTCTCCTTGCCGGCAGCATCGGCGATCTCCACGTTTGCGCCGTCCAGCGTGCCCAGCGTGATAGCACCGTTCAGCATGAACTTCATGTTGCCGGTACCGGAAGCCTCGGTGCCTGCCAGAGAGATCTGCTCAGAGACCTCGGCAGCGGGCATCAGGTGCTCGCTCAGAGAGACGCAGTACTCTTCCAGATAGACCACGCGCAGCTTGTCGCGCACAGCGGGGTCGTTGTTAATGAGGTCGCCCAGCTTGCAGATCATGCGGATCATCTGCTTTGCCATGTAGTAGCCGGGAGCAGCCTTTGCGCCGAAGATATAGGTCTTGGGGATGAAGTCGGCGTTGGGGTTCTCCTTCAGGTACAGGTACTGAGCCGCGATGTTCAGCGCATTCAGGTGCTGGCGCTTGTACTCGTGCATACGCTTGACCTGGCAGTCAAAGATGGAATTAGGGTCGATCACCTGACCGGTGCTCTTTGCCAGATAGCTTGCAAAGTCCTTCTTGTTGGCCAGCTTGATCTCGTTCAGCTTCTTCAGCACGGTCTTGTCGTCGGCGTACTTGTTCAGCTTGGTCAGATCAGAAGCATCGTGCTTGTAGCCGTCGCCGATGGTCTCGTCCAGCAGCTTGCACAGGCCGGGGTTAGAGGCCAGCAGCCAGCGGCGGTATGCAATGCCGTTGGTCACGTTCTTGAAGGCGTTGGGCTTGAACAGGTAGTAATCGTGGAAAACGCTCTCCTTGATGATCTCGCTGTGCAGCTTGGAAACGCCGTTGATGCTGTTGGCGGTGTAGGCGCAGATGTTGGCCATGCGCACCTGATTGTCGCCGATCAGTGCCATGTAGTCGATCTTGCCCTGATCGCCGGGGAAGGCCTTTGCCAGCTCCTCGCGGGCGCGGCGATCCATCTCCACCACGATCTGGTAGATGCGGGGCAGGGTCATCTTGAAGATGTCCACGTTCCACTTCTCCAGAGCCTCGGCCATAACGGTGTGGTTGGTGTAGGAGAACACCCTCTGGCAGATGCTGAAGGCCTTGTCCCAGTCAAAGCCGCACTCGTCCAGCAGGATGCGCATCATCTCGGGGATGGCCAGGGTGGGGTGGGTGTCGTTCAACTGGATGGCGACCTTGTCGGGCAGGTTTTCCAGCGTAGCGTAGCTGGACAAGTGGTTCTGCACGATATCGCCGATAGAAGCAGCGGACAGGAAGTACTGCTGACGCAGGCGCAGGATCTTGCCCTCAACGTGGTTGTCGTTGGGGTACAGCACCTTGGAGATGAGCTCGGCGTTGGCGTTCTTGCTCATGGCGGTGTTGTAGTTGCCCAGAGAGAAGCTGGACATATCAAAGTCCGGAGCCTTTGCCTGCCACAGACGCAGCTTTGCAACGCCCTTTCCATCGTAGCCCTGCACATACATATCGGAGGGGATGGCCATGACGCTGTTGTAGTTGGTGTGCTGGATGTAGTGGAAGCCGTTGTCCCAGTTCTCGTGGATCTCGCCGTCAAAGCGGATTTCCACAGCCTGATCCGGGTGGCTCTTCAGCCACACCTGACCGCCGGGCAGCCAGTTGTCGGCGCGCTCCTGCTGCCAGCCGTCCACGATCTTCTGCTTGAAGATGCCGTACTCGTACAGGATGGAGTAGCCGGTGCCGCAGATATCGGTGGTGGCCATGCCGTCCAGATAGCAGGCAGCCAGACGGCCCAAGCCGCCGTTGCCCAGACCTGCATCGGGCTCTTCCTCAAAAATGCTGTCCAGATTGATGTCAGCGTCGGCCAGTGCCTTCTTGGCAACCTCGTCCAGACCCAGATTGAACAGGCTCATCTTCAGGCTGCGGCCCATCAAAAACTCCATGCAGAGGTAGTAGACCTGCTTGGTGCCGGTGCCGATAGCCTTGGACTGGAACTTTTTGTGGTTCTCGCTCATCATCTGACGGCAGATCAGAGCCAGAGAGCGGTAGATCTGCTGGTTGGAGGCAACATTCAGCTCCACACCATACTCACTGGTGAGCTTGTCCTGAAGAATTTTGCCAAATTCTTTTGATGTCATAGTGTGCTCCTATCCGCATAAGCGTTTGCTTTGCTAAAATAATTGAGTAGATAATAGCAGCAGAAACGTTCCCTCTTTCGCCCGGCTGCCAACATAACACCGTTATTATAATATGAACGATTTATAAATGCAAGGAAACAGGCGCTTTTTTTCCGTAACTGCTATTTTTTCAGGCCACTTTCTGACAAATATGCCGAAATTTCAAAAATTCCACTTTTTCTTGCGGCGTATTTATATTATAATAGAAGGCAGAACTGAGCAGCGAAACGTTTTTCGGGGAGTAATTCCGGCGGTAATGGGGCGGGAAACTCCATCGAAACGTTTTCGAACACCGAAACGTTACCGGGAACAATGTCAAATCCCGGCAAGATGCAGAACAAACGGCCTTGCGCCGTACAGATACAGGATAAAAAAGGGGAAAACACCATGGTAAACAAGGTAAGGGTCAACATCGCGGGCACACCGTATGCCATCGCCACCACAGATTCGGAAAAATACATCCTGGGTCTTGCCAAAAAGCTGGACGAGGACATCACAAAGCTGCTGGACACCAACGATAACCTCTCGGTGACCAAGGCGGCGGTGTTCTGCGCGATGGATTATCTGGACGAATACCGCAAGAGCACCGGCAGCGCAGAGAATATGCGCAGCCAAATCCAGGACTACATTGCAGATGCAGCCCGGGCAAAGCTGGCCGAGGACAAGGCACTGGCGGAAAACGCCGTACTGCGCCGGGAAGCTGCTGCCCTGCGGGAGCAGCTTGCCAAGGAACGCCAGCGCGAGACCCGCCGGGAGGAGCGCGCCGCCCGCGCTGCGGCAGAGACTGCACAGGAGCAGCCCGCCCCGGAAGCCCCGGCGGAAGAGAGTACGCAGACGGACGAGACCAATTGAATGTACCTTATATAAATAGAAGTCAGAAGGAGAACTATGGCAAGGATCGAGATCTTAGCCCCGGTGGGCAGTGAAGAAATGCTCCGCGCGGCGGTGTTCAGCGGCGCGGACGCAGTATATCTGGGCTTTTCGGGCTTCAACGCCCGCACGGGTGCAGGCAACTTTGATGCAGACAGTCTAAAGGAGGCCGTGCGCTTTTGCCATGCCCGGGGCGTGGCGGTGCACGTTGCGCTGAATACGACCGTGTATGGCACCGAGCTGTCGGCACTGGAACAGGCTATCCGGGCGGTAGCAGCCAGCGGAGCGGATGCAGTCATCTGTCAGGATCTGGCGGTGGCTACCTTAATTGGTAAAATCGCCCCGCAGCTGCCCCGGCACGGCTCTACCCAGATGAGCGTCCACACCCTGCAAGGCGCACTGGAACTGAAGGAGCTGGGCTTTACCCGGGTGGTGCTGGCGCGTGAGCTGAGTCTGCCCGAAGTGGAGCACATCACAAAGCACTGCGGCATCGAGACCGAGTGTTTCATCCACGGTGCGCTGTGCATGAGCGTGAGCGGCCAGTGCTATATGTCCGCCTTTCTGGGCGGGCGCAGCGGCAACCGCGGCTCCTGTGCGGGCCCCTGCCGTCTGCCCTTTGAAGCCAATGCCTTGCCGGAAGGCAAGCCCGGGCGGCTGCATCACCTCTCCCTTAAGGATAACTCCGCCATCGACAAGCTGGACAAGCTGCAGGCGCTTGGCGTAGCATCTGCAAAGATCGAGGGACGTCTGCGCACGCCGGAGTATGTGGCGGCGGCGGTCAGCGCTTGTCTGGCAGGCCGCGAGGGCCGCGCCTACGACTGTGACCTGCTGAAGAACGCCTTCAGCCGCTCCGGTTTCACCTCTGGCTATCTGGATGGAAAAATCGACGGCACCATGTTCGGTGTGCGCAGCGAAGCCGATGCTGAGCTGACCAAAAAGACCCTGCCCATGCTGCGCGAGCTTTACCGCCGCGAACGCTCCCGCGTGCCGGTGCAGATGAAACTGGAAATCGAGGAGGGCGGCGAAAAGCTGACCGTTACCGATGCCGATGGCAACAAGGCCTTTGCCTACGGGGATGCCGAGCCGCAGCCCGCCCGCACCGACCCCACCGAGAGCCTGAACCGCAGCTTGGCAAAGACCGGCGGCACCCCCTTTACGGCAGAAAAAATCACGGTGGAAATGGACGGCGGGCCGTGGTTCATCCCCGGCAGCGCCGTAAACGAGCTGCGCCGGGAGGCGTTGGATGCCCTGCTCAAAAAGCGGGAGGTGTTGCGTCCTTGGCCTACCACCGAGGAGCACGTCGCTGCCCTGCCGCAGCGCACTCTGCCGCCCCGTCGCACCTTGCGCGCCCGGTTCGAGCGCTGGGATCAGGTGCCGGAGCGGGCACTTGACGGGGTAGAGTACCTCATCCTGCCCATTGCGCAGGCCGACCGTGTGCCCCGGGAGTGGCGGGCAAAGACCCTTCTGGAGCTGCCCCGGGTCATGTTCGGTGCGCTGGAGCAGGATACCGCCCGCCGTATTGCGGCTACGCAGGATGCGGGCTTTGCCGGGTACGAGGCTAGCAACATCGCCCATCTACGGCTGTGCCGTGGGCTGCCCATGACCGGCGGCTTCGGGCTGAACATCACCAACAATGTGGCGGCGCAGTTCTATGCAGAGCAGGGGCTTTCCAGCCTACTCATCCTGCCGGAGGTAAAAGACAGCGATATTGTGTCCATTGCGCCTGCCCGGAACGGTAAGCCTGTGCCCACGGGTGTGATGATTTACGGCCATATGCCGCTGATGCTCACCCGCGCCTGCCCGCTGCAAAATATCCACGACTGTGCCCACTGCGATAAGACCGGCGTGCTGACCGACCGCAAGGCCAAAAAGTTCCCGGTGCGGTGCGGCCTTGGGGTGCGCACCATCTATAACCCGGTGCCCATCTATATGGGCGATAAGCCCGGCGCGCTGGCGGTGGACTACGGCGTGGCCTACTTTACGCTGGAATCCCGCGAGGAAGCAGCGCAGATTTTGGAAATGATTCGTAGCCACGCCCCCTTTGAGGGCGATTTTACCCGCGGTCTGTATTTTAAAGGTACGAACTAACAAAAAACGAAACGAGGTTATACGATGGAACCCATCACTGTAAAATATAAGGTACTGGATGCCCGGGCAAAGGTGCCCGCTTATGCCACCCCCGGCGCAGCTGCCGCCGACCTGTGCGCTGTGCTGGACGCACCGCTGACCGTTGCCCCCATGCAGCGGGTGCTGGTGCCCACCGGTCTTGCCATCGAGCTGCCCGGTGCCCACAGTGTGGCGCTGGTGTACGCCCGCAGCGGCCTGTCCATCAAGCACGGCCTGTGCATGGCCAACGGCGTGGGCGTGGTGGACAGCGATTACCGCGGCGAGCTGAAGGTGCCCATGGTCAATCTGGGTGCCGAGGCCTATACCATCCAGCCCGGCGAGCGGGTGGCGCAGCTGTGCATCGCCCCGGTGTATACCGCTGCCTTTGTGCCCGCCGAGGAGCTGGGCGACACCCAGCGCGGCGCGGGCGGCTTTGGCTCTACCGGCCGATAAGGAAGGGACGCGGCAAAAATGAAGGAGAATGAGTTGATTTTAGCTTCCGGCAGCCCCCGCAGACGGGAACTGCTCTCCCTGTATACCACTGATTTCACGGTCTGCGTCAGCGATTTTGACGAGAGCGCCGTCACTGCGCCCACCCCGGCGCAGCTGGTGGAGCAGCTGGCCATCGGCAAATGCCTTGCAGTGGCAAAGCAGCACCCGGATGCCGTGGTCATTGGCTGCGACACCGTGGTGGATGTGGACGGCACCGTATTCGGCAAGCCCCACGATGCCGAGGACGCCAAGCGGATGCTGCGCGCCCTCTCCGGCAAGACCCATCAGGTGCACACCGGTGTGTGCATTGCAAAAGGGGACAGGGCAGAGCATTTTGTGGACAGCTGCAAGGTGACCTTTTTCCCGCTGGGGGAGGAGGAGATCGCGTTCTACACCGCCACCCCGGAACCCTACGATAAAGCCGGTGCCTACGCCATTCAGGGGCGCGCAGCCCTGTGGCTGGACCGCATCGAGGGCGACTACTACACCATTATGGGGCTGCCGGTCAGCCGCACCGTACAGCTGCTGGCGCATTTTTTGTGAGAAAAATGGAAAAATGATAGAAAACTTGCCGAAACGCTTGAGAAATGAAGCACTTGCGGCTATAATAGAACCGTGTTATTCTGCGCAGGAGGGTCTGTTTGCAGCAGACTATCCGGCATTCTGGGATAGATTTAAGGAACGATCGTAAGGAGATTTGGAACAATGAGTTTTCTGTCAAAGGACGTTGGCATTGATCTGGGTACTGCCAATACTCTGGTCTACATGAAGGGCAAGGGCATCATCATGCGTGAGCCCTCGGTCGTGGCGGTGGACACCAAGACCGACGAGGTGCGCTGCGTGGGCGGCGAGGCAAAGGCTGTCATCGGCCGTACCCCCGGCAGCATCGTGGCAGTGCGTCCCCTGAAGGACGGCGTCATCGCCGATTTCGACATCACCGCAAATATGCTGGAGAACTTCCTCAAAAAGGCCTGCGGCAACAGTATGTTCTCCCGTCCCCGGGTGGTCATCTGCATTCCCTCCGGTGTTACCGAGGTGGAGCGCCGCGCAGTGCGCGAGGCTACCCTGAAGGCCGGTGCCCGTCAGGTGTCTGTCATTGAGGAGCCCATGGCTGCTGCCATCGGCGCAGGCCTGCCCATCAGCGAGCCTACCGGCAGCATGATCGTGGATATCGGCGGCGGCACGGCGGAAATTGCCGTCATCTCTCTGGGCGGCATCGTGGCCTCCCGCAGCGTGCGCATGGCCGGTGATATGTTCGATCAGGCCATCATCGCCTTCATCAAGCGCAAGTACAACCTGCTCATCGGTGAGCGTACCGCCGAGCAGATCAAGATCGAGATCGGCTCTGCCTATGTGCTGGACCCGGAGCTGACCATGGAGATCAAGGGCCGCAACCTTGTGGACGGCCTGCCCAAGAACATCGTGGTGCACTCTGAGGATGTGCGCGGTGCTCTGCTGGAGTGTCTGGTCAAGATCACCACTGCCATCAAGGAGACGCTGGAGCGCACCCCGCCGGAGTTGAGCGCAGATATTATCGACCGCGGCATTACCCTGACCGGCGGCGGCGCTTTGCTGCGCGGTCTGGATCAGCTGATCCAGAGCGAGACCGGCATTGATGTGCATATTGCGGAGGATCCGCTGGACTGCGTGGCCAAGGGTGCCGGTGCGGTGCTGGATCATGTGGATGTGCTGCACGATGTGCTGGACACCGATGGAGGACATATGTAAGAGCGGCTCTCTGCGGAGAGAGTTGCTTTAAATGCGGAAAAGTTTCAGACACAGCAGCTGTGCGTTTTTCCGCTGCAAACACTGCATCTTGCGCGGATGGCACGGCTGTCCGCGCTTTTTTCATGCAAAGGCCTGCGGTAGGGCGCGGGCATCCCGACAGGAGGGAAGGACCCTTTGAAAGATTTTTTTGATACCTGGAAATTCAAGATCCTTGTGGCCGTGGCGGTATTTCTGGTGGGCATCATGGCCTATGCCGGTGCCAACGGCCGCCTGACCGCCGCCCCGCAGGAGCTGCTGGGCGTGATCCTGACCCCTTTCCAGAAGGCGGCGGCTGTGGTCAGCGGCGGCGTGGGTGCGGTGTGGGAAAAATACACCAGCATCGACGAGGTCATGGAGCAGAACGAGCAGCTGGAAGCGGAAAACGCTGAGCTGCGCCAGCAGATGGTGGACTACGACCGCCTCAAGGCCGAAAACGAAGCCTACAAGGCGCTGGCTAATATTCAGAAAAAGAACAGCAACGCCACCTATGTGTCCGGCTTTGTCATTGGACGCGACCCGCTGGATGAGTTCGGAGGCTTCACATTGGACAAGGGCACCGCAGACGGCGTAGCGGTGAACGATGCTGTCATCAGCGACCGGGGCTATCTGCTGGGTATGGTGGTGGAAGCCGACCCGACCAGCTGCAAGGTGATGACCATCCTGCACCCCAGCTTCAATGCGGCGGGGGTGGTCTCCCGCACCCGGGAAAACGGCATCCTGAACGGCAACACCACCTATGCAGCGGACGGTCTGTGCACCCTGACCAATCTGGAACGCAGCACCGAGACCCGTGCGGGCGATCAGGTCATAACCACCGGTCTGGGCGGGGTGTTCCCGCCGGATCTTCTGGTGGGCACGGTGCAGGACGTGGTGCCGGAAGCCAGCGGCAAATCCTCCATTGCGGTGGTGCGCCCCGGTGCCGACCCCCGCACCGCCAAGCACGTTTTTATCATTACTGCGTACTAAGGAGGGCACACTGCTATGGAATCTCGCCGCAAGCGCAGCCGCAGCCAGCTGCTGAAGTGGGGCTGCTATGTGCTGGCGCTGTTTGTGTGCGCCGCTTTGCAGACCACGCCCGGGCTGTTCCAGCTGGGGGAGGCAAAGCCGCTGCTGGTGTTGCCGCTGTGTCTGGCGGTGGCAGTATTTGAAGGAGAGTTTGCCGGAGCACTGCTGGGCACGGTAGGCGGCCTTTTGTGGGACTACGCCGCCGGGCGCACGGTGGGTATGCTGGCGCTGGAACTGCTGCTGCTCTGCTTTGGGGTATCGGTGCTGGTGCAGCTGTATTTGCAGGTGAACCCCGGCAACTTTGCCGCCGTAAGCACCGTAACGGCGCTGCTGGTGCTCTCGCTGGACTGGCTGTTTTTCTACTATATGCCGGGTTATACCGGCGCTGCGCTGCGGTATGTTGCCTTTGTACTGCCCAGTGCGGTGCTGACCATCCCGGCGGCGCTGCTGGCTTTCTGGCTGGTGCAGCGCATCCATGACGGGTTTGGGATCGACAACGGTGTGGTCTGACCCGTAAAAGGAGAACCAGATGAACGAAAATGAACGCAAGGTCGTGGTGCGGCGGATGCTGCTGCTCATCGCAGTGGCCTGTATCATCATGGGGCTGTATACCTTCCGGCTGATCTTTTTGCAGCTGGTCAATGGGGACAGCTTCAAGGCAAAAGCCACCAACACCACGGATTATAAGTTCACGGTCACCGCCGCGCGCGGCAATATCGTGGACAGCACCGGCAAGCGCATCGCCACCACCAGCACCGGCTATAATGTGGTGCTGAACAAGCTGCAGATGGGGGATCAGGATCTGGACACCATGCTGCAGCAGATCGTGGAACTTTTGCGCCAGAACGATGAAAAATGGCTGGACACCCTGCTCATCAGCGAGCCGGATGCCGCTGGAAACTATACCTTTACGGACAGCGCCGACAGCACCAGCGACCAGAAAACGCTGGCAGACATGAAGGAGACGCTGGGCCTGCAGCAGTACGCCACCGCCAACGATGTGATGGAGATGCTGGTGGAAAAGAACCATCTGGAAAGCTTCTCCCTGCCGTGGCAGCGGGTGCTGGCGGGCATCCATTACGAGATGGACCGGCAGGCCTTTTCCAACGTGAATAACTTTGTTATGGCGGAAAATGTCAGTCAGGTGACGGTTGCTGCCATCAAGGAGCATTCCCTTACTTTGCCGGGCGTGGAGATCGTGGAGACCAGCACCCGCAGCTATGAGCAGGGAGATATTCTCCCCGCTGTGTTGGGGCGCGTGGGCAAGATCACCGCCGAAAAGTGGAAGGTGACCGACGAAAACGGTCAGGTGACCTATCCGCTCAAGGAAAAAGGCTATAACATGAACGATGTGATCGGCATCTCCGGCCTGGAGTCCGTGTACGAGGACGAACTGCGCGGCAAGGACGGCGTGGAGACCATCACCCGCAATTCGGACGGTGTGATCGTGGACACCAAGATCACCACCGTGCCGGAGCCGGGACATACCGTGCAGCTGACCATCAACAGCGACTTTCAGCGTGCGGTGGATAAGGCCCTTGCCAACAACATCGATATGATCAACCGGGTGTACAACACCGGCGATATGAAAGCTGCCGCCGGTGCTGCGGTGGTGCTGGATGTGAAGGACGGCAGCGTGCTGGCGGCTGCGAACTACCCCAGCTTTGACCAGAATCTGTACGCCACAAACTATTCTGAGTACAGCGCCGACCCCAGTCTGCCCCTGTTCAACCGGGCGCTACAAGGCCTGTACACCCCCGGCTCTACCTTTAAACCGGCAGTGGCGGTGGCGGCGCTGGACAGCGGCCTGATCAACCAGTACTCCACTGTTAACTGCACCGGCGTGTATACCTATTATAAGGACTACCACCCCCGCTGCACCCGCCACGGCCACAGCGGCAACATTGATGTGGTAACCGCCATCAAGTGGAGCTGCAACATCTTCTTCTACGATGTGGGACGCCGCCTGACCAGTGACGTCTACGATGCCTACGCCTACAAGCTGGGTCTTGGCCAGCGCACCGGCGTGGAGGTAAACGAGGCCGTGGGACGTCTGACCAAAAAGACGGATAAAAACTACACCTCATCGCTGGATATTCAGGCCGCCATCGGGCAGGGCAACACGGTGGTAAGCCCCATCCAGCTGGCTACCTACGCCGCCACGCTGGCCAACAACGGTGTGCGCTACCGCACCCACTTTGTCAAGGCGATTCTGGATACCAACACCGGCGAGGTGCTCAGCGAGACCCAGCCGGAGGTGATGGATATCATCGAGGGCAACGGCAACACCTTTGATCTTGTGCGGCAGGGCATGACACTGGTGCCCAGCACCATCAGCGGCAAGATCTCCAGCTACCCCATTGCCATCGCCTGCAAGACCGGCACCCCCCAGCGCAGTGAGACCTACGCCTCGGGCAAGCACTACCTGAACGCTATAATGATCGCCTACCTCCCGGCAGACGACCCGGAGATCGCCATCGGCATCACGGTAGAGTACGGCGGCTACGGCGCCCGCACCGGCGATCTGGTGGTGGATATCGCCAACGCCTACTTTGCCATGAAGGACGGCACGCTGGAGGTTGACCCCTATGTGGACCCGCGCACCGTGGCGCAGGAGGATGCCGCAGCATCGGATACCACTGCCCAGACCGCCCCGGATGCTGCGAATGATGCACAGACCGCTGCCGCCGCCGCAGAACCGCAGCAGACGACTGCCCCCGCAGGGGTGACAGAGGAAGAAAACAACGATGCAATGCTTGCGCAGTAAAGTGCAGCTGCGTGCAAAGTGCTGAACTTGAACGAAAATTTGAATATTGTGTCCAAAAACCTGTTGTAAATGAGTTGCGTTTGTGATATCATGTATAACAAAGGAAATTTATCAAGTTTTTTATATACAAATGTTTCAATAGAGGAGAGATCTACAGATGACGATTGCCCTGATCGCGCATGACTCCAAAAAGGAGCTGATGGTTCAGTTCTGCACGGCGTACTGCCGTATTCTGAGCCAGCATAAATTGGTGGCGACCGGCACGACCGGCAAACTGATTTCCGAGGCCACCGGCCTGCAGGTACAGCGCTTTTTGGCCGGGGTGCAGGGCGGCGACCAGCAGATCGCGTCCCGCATTGCCTGCAACGAGATCGACCTGCTGCTGTTCTTCCGCGACCCCATCAATGCAAAGCCCAGCGAGCCGAATGAGATGACCTTGCTGCGCCTGTGCGATGTGCACAACATCCCCATGGCTACCAACATCGCTACTGCTGAGGTACTGATTCACGGACTTGAGCGCGGAGATCTGGACTGGCGCGATATCGTGCACCCGCAGAACTAAAATATGCAAAAAAGAAGCGCTGCATCGTACAGATGCGGCGCTTCTTTGCTTCTCAGGTGAAATGCAATGCGGATTTTCCGCTGGGTCAGACCGTGCCGTTTACCTTAAAATCCTGTGCCATCTCCTGCACATCGGCGGCGGTAAACTCGCCCAAGGGCAGCAGCAGCCGGGCAAGGGTGTCCTGCGGCAGCGCCGCCAGTGCGGCGCTTTCGTCCAGTGCAGCATCCACGGCGGGGCAGACGGTGTGCACGCCGTCGCTGCCCAGCTCCACCCGGGCGTGGTGCCCGGTGGCAATGTACTGGATGCCCAGCTTGTCGGCAGCGGTCAGCAGGGCGGCAAACCGGGCGTCGTTGCCGCTGCCCAGCACCTCGGCGGGCTGGTCTGCCAGTGCCTCCGCCTTCAGCACGATGCACTCGATGCCAAGAGCCTCGGCAGCCTGCCGTGCGGCTGCTGCCCATGCGCTCTGGTCAGCGGCCAGCTGCACCACAGCCCCGGCCACGCCAAAGCCCTGCTGCTGCAAAATGCGCACCACAACGCCGCAATCTACGGTGCCGTCCATGCTGACAAGCACCTTGTCCTGTGTTTCGTAGGTGTCGAACCCGTTGCCGGGCAAAAATGCGTCGCTCATGTTCCTTGCCTCCCGCCATGTGCTTTGCTTTGCGCTACGGCCAGCTGGTCGCAGCGTTCGTTTTCCGGGTGGCCTGCATGGCCTTTTACCCAGACGTAGGTGATCTTGTGCCGTGCCTCCTGCTCCAGTGCCTGTGCCCATAAGTCCGGGTTCAGGGCGGGAGAGCCATCGGCCTTTTTCCAGCCCCGGCGCTTCCAGCCCTTGGCCCAGCCCTTTTCCAGCCCGTTGATCACATACTGGCTGTCAGAGCACAGCCGCACCTCGCAGGGTTCCTTGAGCTGGCGCAGCGCCTCGATAAAGGCTGTCAGCTCCATGCGGTTGTTGGTGGTGCTGGCGTCGCCGCCGCTCAGTTCCTTTTCGTACACTTTGCCGTCAAAGCGGTAGCGCAGCACCGCACCCCAGCCGCCCGGGCCGGGATTGCCGCTGCAAGCGCCGTCTGTGTACACCTCTACCTGTTTCATGGGGTTCTCCTTATAGAATAGAATACCTTTATTTAGCGCTATTTTACCCGGGATGTCAAGAGCCAATGTATACGTCGGCCCAGTTTTGCCAAACCTTGGAATTGACAAAACCGGTGCGAGATACTATACTTAGCGTAACAAAATGCGTATAGGGGTGCACCAAAGGCGTGCGCCCGGCTGTTCCGGCAGAAACGCCACAGTCGCATCGAACAGATGGACTTACATGGCCAAGAATCTCTTGCGGAACCAACAGCGCTGCTGCAAAAAGCGCGCTGAACGATAAATTCTATACGATGCATCAACCGGAAGCCGATGCAGTTTCAGGTGCTTCCCCTGTGCAAGGTGCGGCTGCTCTCCCCGGCGGGGCGCGGTCTGGCTTGCAATTGAATCTGGAGGTAAAGAATGGCTCAAACAAAAGAAAATAACCCCGCACCCCGCGCAAAAGCCCCGGCAGCGCCCAAGGCAGCCGCCGCAAACGGCACTGCTCCCGCAGGGGAAAAGCATACCCGTCCCACTACCCGCCGTCCCTACTATAACCGCCGCCCGCGCCGTGCGCAGCAGCCCAAGGAGGCAGCGACCCCCATCCATATCTACCCGCTGGGCGGTCTGGGCGAGGTCGGCAAGAACATGACCGTCTACGAGTGCAACGGCGATATGATCATCGTGGACTGCGGCTTGGTGTTCCCGGACAGCGAGATGTTCGGCGTGGACATGGTCATCCCGGACTTCACCTTTGTGGTGCAGAACAAGGACAAGATCAAGGGCCTGCTCATCACCCACGGTCACGAGGATCACATTGGCAGCATTCCCTATCTGCTGCAAAAGATCAGCCTGCCGGTGTACGGCACCCGCCTGACCTGCGGCCTGATCAAGAATAAGCTGGAGGAGTTCGGCCTTGCCGGCAAGACCAAGTTTGTGGAGATCGTGCCCCGGCAGAAGATCAAGCTGGGCTGCTTTACCGTGGAACCTATCCATGTGAACCACTCTATCCCGGATGCCGTGGCCTTTGCCATCGACAGCCCCGCCGGTACCATCATCCAGACCGGCGACTTTAAAATTGATTACACCCCGCTGGCCTGCGGCGTGACCGACCTGTCCACCCTGTCCGAGTACGGGCAGCGCGGTGTGCTGGCTTTGCTGAGCGATTCTACCAACGCGGAGCGCCCGGGCTTTACCGCCACCGAGCAGAAGGTGGCCGCCGGTGTGCGCAGCCTGTTTGCCCGCGCCCGCAATAAGCGCATTATCATTGCAACCTTTGCGTCCAACATCTACCGCGTGCAGCAGATCATTGATCTGGCCGTGGAGGATGGCCGCAAGGTGGCCTTCAGCGGCCGCAGCATGGTCAACAACACCGCCATGGCGCAGGAACTGGGCTATATGCACATCCCGGAGGGCACTCTGATCAGCGTGGACGAACTGAACCAGTACCCGCCGGAGCAGGTGGTGCTGGTGACCACCGGCAGTCAGGGCGAGCCCCTGAGCGCGCTGAGCCGCATGGCCTCCTGCAGCCACCGTCAGGTGCGGGTAGGCCCCGGCGACTTCATCATCATCTCCGCCAACCCCATCCCCGGCAACGAAAAGAGCGTGACCAAGATCGTCAACGGTCTGCTGCTGCTGGGCGCAGAGGTCATCTACGAGAGTATGTATGATGTGCACGTTTCCGGCCACGCCTGTCAGGAGGAGCAGAAGCTGATGCTCACCCTGACCAAGCCCAAGTACTTCCTGCCCGTGCACGGCGAGTATAAGCAGCTGAAAAAGCACGCCCTCACCGCTGCAAGTCTGGGCATCCCCACCAGCAATATCCTCATTGCGGAGAACGGCTCCAATGTTATCCTCTCGCAGGACGAGATGAAGCTGGGCGAGCCGGTGACCGCCGGTGCCGTCATGGTGGACGGCCTTGGTGTGGGCGATGTGGGCAACGTGGTGCTGCGGGACCGCAAGCACCTCTCCGAGGATGGCCTTGTCATCATCGTGGCTACTGTGGACAGCAAGACCGGCAAGGTGCTGGCCGGACCGGATCTGGTAAGCCGGGGCTTCGTGTATGTGCGCGAGAACGAGAGCCTGATGGACGGTGCCCAGAGCATTGTGGAAAATGCACTGGAGCGCTGTGTGGATGAGCACGTCCGGGACTGGAACAGCGTAAAGACCCGTGTGCGTGAGGCACTGAGCAGCTATATCTACCGGCGCACCAAGCGCAGCCCGATGATCCTGCCGATCCTGATGGAGGTCTGATCCGGGCGCACCGCAAAGCGGTGCAGCGTCTGAGGAGGCAAAAAACCAATGAAACGTAAACCAAGATGGACACTGGAAATGCTCACGGCCAGTCTGGCGGTGCTGTGCGGCCTTTTGCTGCTGGTGCTGCTGGTGCAGCGCCCTACGGCATGGCCGCTGCTGGCCGTGCTGGTGGTGCTGTGGGGCATAGGGGCAACCTTGTTCCGCTGCAAGCTGCGCAGCTGGGTGGTGCGCTGGACAAGCGGCACCACGTTTGAAAAATCCAAGGTGCAGTTCAGTCTGGAGCCCCTTTCCCAGCCTGCGGCGCTGCTTTCCGGCGAGACGGTGCTGTGGTACAACAGCCAGTTCCGCACCCGCCTGCTGGGCGGGCAGGATGTGCTGGCCAGCCGGGTGCAGAAGCTGCTGCCCGGGCTGGATCTGCAGCTGTGCCGCAAGCGTGAAGGGCAGTTGCTGACCCTTGCCGACGGCTACTGGAGCGTGCACAGCTCCACCGTGCCCGGCGAAGCCGAAAGCATGACCCTGCTGGTGCTGAATGAGGAGACCGAGCTGCGCCGCATTGAGGCAGAGTATAAGGCCAGCCGTCCGGGGTATCTTGCCTTTCAGCTGGATGGCTACGACGATGTGTTCGGGGATCTGATGGACAGTGAACGCGCCCGCCTGCTGGAGGGCGTCAACCGCATTCTGGAGGATATGATCGGGCGCGGCAGCGGCTTTCTGCGCCGGGTAGGCAGCGGCGGTCGCTACATCGCAGTGGTGGAGGAGCGCCAGCTGGAGCAGTTCTCCAACCGTGGTTACGATGTGCTGGATAAGATCCGCGCACTGGACCCCGGCGTGAGCCTTTCGATGTCCATTGGTATCGGACGCGGTGCACGCACCCTGCGGGAAGCGCAGGATATGGCCGAGCACGCGTTGGATATGGCGCAGGGACGCGGCGGCGATCAGGCCGCTGAAATGACGCTGGACGGCTTTACCTTCTACGGCGGCGTGAGCCATGGTGTGGAAAAGCGCAGCAAGGTGCGCAGCCGCCTTGTGGCTGACCAGCTGGTCAAGCTGATCAAAGAGGCTGACCATGTGGTCATCATGGGTCACCGCATGAGCGATCTGGATGCCATCGGCGCAGCCGAAGGCGTGCTGCGCATTTGCAAGATCTGCGATGTGCCGGCGGTCATCGCCGTCCGGCGGGACGCTACGCTGGCGGCCAGCCTGATCGATGCGCTATGCAAGGCGGGGCAGAAGGATGACTTCATTGACCCCAAGGACGCCCTGCCCATTATCTCCAAGCGTACCCTGTGTATCGTGGTGGATACATATCAGGTGGGCCTTGTGGAGAGCAAGGACATTCTGGAAAAATGCGGCAAGGTGGCCGTCATCGACCACCACCGCAAGGGCGTGGGCTACATCGAGAACCCGGCGCTGGTCTGCCACGAGCCCTATTCTTCCTCGGCCAGCGAGCTTGTCACCGAGCTGTTGCAGTATGTGGGCGAGCGGGACGACAAGCCCAACCGCGTGGAAGCCGAAGGTCTGCTTGCCGGTATCCTGTTGGATACGCAGGACTTTACCCTGCACACCGGCGTGCGCACCTTTGAAGCCGCCGCTGCCCTGCGCCGCTACGGCGCAGAGACCGAGCGGGTGCGCAGGCTGTTCGATGTGACCATGGTAGAGTACAACGCCAAGGCCGATCTGGTGGAAAAGGCGCAGATGTACAAAAACTGTGCCATCTCCATTGGCGGCGAGGTCGCCCCGGAGGCCCGGGTCGCCATTGCGCAGGCCGCCAACGACCTGCTGCGCATTCAGGGCGTGGACGCCAGCTTTGTGGCAGTGCAGGTGGGCAACGGGGTCAACGTCTCTGCCCGCAGCATGGGTGCCGTGAATGTGCAGGTGATCATGGAGGCGCTGGGCGGCGGCGGTCATCAGACCATGGCAGCAGCCCAGTTAAAGCATATCACCCCGCAGGCGGCACGCAGCCGCATTCAGGATGCTATCGACCAATATTATCTCTCCCAGAAAAAGACTACGCCGGAAGCACGACCGGCAAAAGGGGAATAAAACATGAAACAGTACGATTATCTCATCGTTGGTGCCGGCCTGTTCGGTGCCGTGTTTGCCCACGAGGCCAAAAAGGCGGGCAAAAAGTGTCTGGTCATCGATAAGCGCGACCATATCGCGGGCAATATCTACACCGAGAATGTGGAGGGCATCAACGTGCACCGCTACGGCGCGCATATCTTCCACACCAACAACAAGGCTGTGTGGCAGTATGTGAACCAGTTTGCAGAGTTCAACCGCTACACCAACAGCCCGGTGGCCAACTACCATGGTCAGATCTACAACCTGCCCTTCAACATGAACACCTTCAACAAGATGTGGGGTGTTGTGACCCCTGCCGAAGCCAAGGCCAAGATCGAAGAGCAGAAGGCTGCCGCGGGCATCACCGACCCGCAGAACCTCGAAGAGCAGGCCATCAGCCTTGTGGGCACCGATATCTACGAAAAGCTCATCAAGGGCTACACCGGCAAGCAGTGGGGACGCCCCTGCACCGAGCTGCCCGCCTTTATCATCAAGCGCCTGCCGGTGCGCTTTACCTACGACGACAACTATTTCAACGCCCTGTATCAGGGCATCCCTAATGGCGGCTATACTGCCATGGTGGAAAAGATGCTGGCTGATACCGAGGTGCGCCTGAACGTGGATTATCTGGCCGACAAGGCTGCGCTGGACGCACTGGCCGAAAAGGTGGTCTACACCGGCCCGGTGGATGCCTACTTCGGCTACCGTCTGGGTGCTTTGCAGTACCGCAGCGTCCGCTTTGAGACCGAGGTGCTGGACACCGACAACTATCAGGGCAACGCGGTGGTCAACTACACCGATGCCGAAACGCCTTATACCCGCATCATCGAGCACAAGCATTTCGAGTTTGACACCCAGCCCAAGACCGTTATCAGCCGGGAGTACAGCGCCGAGTGGAAAAAGGGCGATGAGCCTTATTATCCCGTCAACGACGAGAAGAACGGTGCGCTGTATGCACAGTACAAGGCGCTGGCCGATGCCGAGCAGGGTGTGATCTTCGGCGGCCGCCTGGGCGAGTATAAGTACTACGATATGGATAAGGTCATCGAGGTAGCGCTGGACGTGGCCGCAAAGGAGCTGGCTTAAGAGGTTTTTAATGGCCGACGCGTTCGCTTTGGCCATCTTCAGAGGAAAAATCTTTTGGTAAAAATGTGTTTATCGCGGCCTACAGGCCGCGATAAACACGAAAAAAGAAAAAATTCCTTGCAGAATGTCCAGAGCGCAGCGGAGGACATTTGAAATGCTGACCCGCTTCCTCTTGCCCAAAAACGACAAATGCGCTATACTATTACCATAAGACTGCACCGGTTTTCCGGTGAGAAGTGAGGGATACTATCATGAAAGTGATTTTGAAGCAGGATATCAAGGGCATTGGTAAGAAGGACGAGATCCACGAGGTCTCCGACGGCTACGCCCGCAACTACCTGTTCCCGCGCAAGCTGGCCGCTGTGGCGGATGCCAGCGCTGTGAACATGGCGCGCGGCAAGGAGGCCGCAGCCGATTTCCACGAGGCTGAGAATGTGGCAGCCGCCAAGGCTCTGGCTGCTAAGATCGAAGGCAAGACCGTGACCATCAAGGCCAAGGGCGGCGCATCCGGCCGTCTGCACGGCAAGGTGACCGGCAAGGAAGTTGCCGAAGCACTGGCTGCGCTGGCAGGTGCACCCATCGACAAAAAGAAGATCGAGCTGGAGACCAAGGACATCAAGGATGCCGGCGTGTTCAACGGCAAGGTCCGTCTGTACGTTGGCGTCGTGGCTTCCTTCAAGATCCAGGTGGAAGTGGAACAGGCCTGATCTGTGTGCCGTTTGCGCCCCCTCACAGCAGGGGGCGCTTTTTGGCTTTACAGGATGCTTTGGATTTTGGATAAGGACAAACTACTATGCCGAACGAACGACGTTATTCCAATGAACTGAATCTGGAGAGCGTGGGCATCAACCTGCCCTACAATATGCAGGCAGAGCAGAGCGTGCTGGGCGCGGTGCTGCTCAAGCCCGACACCCTGACCGATCTGGTGGAGATCCTCAAGCCGGAAATGTTCTACACCCGGCAGAACGCCCAGATCTGGACGGAAATGCTGCGCCTGTTCACCAACGACCAGACCATTGATTTTGTCACCCTGCTGGATGCAGTGGTGTCCGATGGCGTGTTCCCCAGTGCAGACGAGGCCAAGATCTACCTGACCGGTCTGGCAGAAACGGTGCCCAGTATCTCCAACGTAAAGGCTTATGCCCAGATCGTGCAGGAAAAATATCTGGTGCGCCAGCTGATGGGCGTTGCCAAGGACATCTTGCAGGACGCCGGGGACGAGCCGGACGCCGACCTTCTGCTGGAAAACGCCGAGCAGCGCATCTACGAGATCCGCTCCGGCCGCGATTCCAGCGCTCTGACCCCGCTTTCGTCCAGCATGGTGGAAACGCTGACCAACCTGCAAAAGATCAGCGGCCCGGATGCGGATAAGTACAAGGGCATTCCCACCGGCTTCCGTCTGCTGGATACCGTGCTTACCGGCCTTGGCCGCGGCGATCTGGTCATTCTGGCAGCCCGTCCCGGTATGGGCAAGACCAGCTTTGCGCTGAACATCGCCACCCGCGTGGCCATGCAGCAAAAGGTGCCGGTGGCCATCTTCAGCTTGGAAATGACCAAGGAACAGCTGACCAACCGCATCCTCTCGTCGGAGGCAGGCATCGACAGTCAGGCATTCCGTACCGGTGCGCTGCGCGCCGAGGACTGGGAGTATCTGGCACTGGCTACGGAAAAACTGCACGATGCACCGATCTATATGGACGACACCTCCGGCATTACCATCACCGAGATGAAGGCCAAGATCCGCCGGGTGAATCAGGACCCTGCCCGCCCCAATGTGGGCCTGATCGTCATCGACTATTTACAGCTGATGACCACCGGCCAGCGCAGCGAGAACCGTGTGCAGGAGATCAGCTCCATCACCCGTAACCTGAAGATCATGGCCAAGGAGCTGAATGTGCCCATCATCGCGCTGAGCCAGCTGTCCCGTGCGGTGGAAAAGCAGGGCAACAACTCCAGCCACCGCCCGCAGCTTTCTGACCTGCGCGACTCCGGTTCCATCGAGCAGGACGCAGACTGCGTTCTGTTTTTGTACCGCGATTCCTACTACGCCAGCCAGAACCCGGACGGTGCCGAGGTGGATGCCGATACCGCCGAGTGCATCGTGGCAAAGAACCGTCACGGCGAGACCAGCACCGTGCCGTTGGGCTGGGATGGTGCCCACACCCGCTTTATGGATGTGGACTTCAAGCGCTGATGGATACCGCAATTCTTGCCCGGGTGGAGGATTTCTGCACCCGCGAGGGGCTTTTGCAGCCCGGCGCACCGCAGCATTTGGCAGCAGCAGTCTCCGGCGGGGCAGACAGCATGGCGCTGCTGCTCTTGCTGCGGCAATTGCAGCCGAGGTTCGGCTATACGCTCTCTGCCTGCCATGTGAACCACGGTCTGCGCGGGCAGAGCGCTGACCGGGATGAGGCCTTTGTGCGGGCAGAATGCGCCCGCTTGGGCGTGCCGCTGCGGGTGTTCCACGCCGCAGAGCTGGCCTCGCCCCCGGCACACGCCGGGGAGGACTGGGCGCGCCGTCTGCGTTACACGGCCTTTGCGCAACTGCAAGGGCAGGGGATAGATGCCATCGCCACGGCCCATACTGCAAATGACCAAGCGGAAACGCTGCTGCTGCGGCTGGCGCGCGGCACCGGGCTGCACGGTGCGGGCGGCATCCGGCCAAGACGCGGGTGCTACCTGCGCCCGCTGCTCTGCCTGAGCCGCTCCGAGACCGAGGCTGTCTGCCGGGCAGCGGGGCAACCGTGGGTCACCGACGAGACCAACGACACCGATGCCTACGCCCGCAACCGGCTGCGCCACAGCGCCCTGCCTGCGCTGGAAAGCACCAACGCGGCGGCGGTGCAGAATCTGGCGCGGTTCTGTGAAAAGGCCGCGCGGGTGGATGCCTACCTTGCCGCAGGGGCTGCAAAGCTTTTGGCGGCGGCACGCCTGCCCGGCGCAGAACCGGCGTGGCAGCTTTCGCCTTTGCAGGCGGCAGACCCGCTGCTGCTGGAGACCGCGCTGCACAGCCTTGTGGCTCCGGTGCGGGATGCAGAGGAAAAATATGTGCAGCTGCTGTGCGCCGTGGTGCGGCAGGGCAGCGGCGCAGTACAGCTGACCGGACAGGTGCGCTTTTGCGCCGGGAACGGTTGTCTGCGGCAGGAAACATTGCCGCAAGCACTGCCCCGGCAGCCGGAGAGAGCGCCGCAGCAGCTGCCCTTTTTGCCCGAAAAACAGCCGGAATTCCGGCTGCGCGGGAGCTGGAAGGGGAAAGCGGAGCTGTTAAAAGCCGATTTTGAAGAAAAAATACAAGTCGTTCATAAAAAAGACTTAAAAAATCGGGCGGATTATGCTAGAATAACTACGTTGTACACTGGCCTTGTACTGCGCGCCCGTCAGCCGGGAGACCGCTTCCGTCCTGCGGGGCGGGGCTTGAGCAAACCGCTGCGCAAGTGGATGAACGAGGCTGGTGTCCCGAACGAACTGCGGGATACGCTGCCGCTGCTTGCCAGCGGAAGCGAAATTTTATGGGTGTGTGGAGAAGGCTTTGCCGATGGCCTTGCACCGGACACGGAAAGCAGATGGATCCTGCACTTGGATGCAGAGATCGAAACACAGGAGGAAAAAACAAATGAGTATGCACGATGATATCAAGACCGTTCTGGTCAGCGAAGAGCAGCTGAAGGCCAAGGTGGCAGAGCTGGGCGCTCAGATCAGCCGGGACTATGCCGGTAAAAATCTGGTGCTGGTGTCCATCCTCAAGGGCTCGGTGGTCTTTATGGCCGATCTGATGCGGGCTGTGAGCATCCCCTGCAACATCGACTTTATGGTGGTCTCCAGCTACGGCGGCAGCAACACCACCACCAGCGGTCTGGTCAAGATCATCAAGGATCTGGACGGCGATCTGTCCGGTAAGGATGTGCTGATCGTGGAGGACATTCTGGACACCGGTGTCACCCTGTCCAACCTTGTGCCCATGCTCAAGATGCGCAACCCGAACTCCGTTAAGATCTGCACCATCCTTGATAAGCCCAGCCGCCGCAAGGCCGATATCCAGCCGGATTACGAGGGTTTTCAGGTACCGGACGAGTTTGTGGTGGGCTATGGTCTGGACTACGATGAAAAATACCGCAACCTGTCCTATGTCGGCGTGCTGAAGCCCGAGGTCTACACGAAGTAACCTGTCCATTATAAAAATCCAGAACTGGAGTTGATTTTTTTGCAACCGAAGAAACCCCGTTTCAATCCGCTGGTGATCGCCATTGTGCTGGCAGCCGTGCTGATGGTGTGGTCGGTGCTGGGCGGCACCGGCGGCAGCGCCAACGGCTCCTCTATGGCGTATTCCACGGTGGTACACTATTTTGAGAGCAATCAGGTCACCAAATTCTCGCTGGATCTGAATACCGGCGTGATCACCATGACCCTGAAGGAGGGCGCACAGGAGCTGCCCAACGCTGCCGAGCAGAGCACTGCCCAGTCCACGGGCGGGCTGCTTTCCGGCCTGTTGTCCTCCTCTTCCTCTGCCCCCACCGGGGTAAAGAAGAACGAGGACGGCACCGAGACAGTCAGCTACAAGCTGCCCTATGCCCGGATGTTCGTGGACCATGTGTCGGACTACATCGCCCAGTACGATGCAGCCAACCCCGACGCGCCCATGGTGTACGACTATGTGCCCGCCAAGGAGACCATCCCTTGGATGGAGATCCTGTTCTATCTGGCTATGCTGGGCTGCACCGGTTTCCTGCTGTTCTCCATGATGCGCGGCGGCGCCGGTGGCGGCGGCATCATGAACGTGGGCAAGGCCAAGGTAAAGGACGAGCACGAGAACAAAAAGACTGCCACCTTTGCCGATGTGGCCGGTGAGGACGAGGAAAAAGAGGAACTCAAGGAAGTTGTGGAGTTCCTCAAGAGCCCGGATAAGTTCAATACGCTGGGTGCCCGCATCCCCCACGGCGTGCTGCTGGTGGGCCCTCCGGGTACCGGTAAGACCCTGCTGGCGCGTGCCTGTGCAGGCGAGGCCGGGGTGCCCTTCTACTCCATCTCCGGCTCTGACTTTGTGGAGATGTACGTCGGCGTGGGCGCATCCCGCGTGCGCGACCTGTTCGATAAGGCCAAAAAGACCATGCCCTGCATCATCTTTATCGATGAGATCGATGCCGTGGGTCGTCAGCGCGGCGCAGGTCTGGGCGGCGGTCACGATGAGCGCGAGCAGACCTTGAACCAGCTGCTGGTGGAGATGGACGGATTTGAAGCCAACGACGGCATCATCGTCATGGCCGCCACCAACCGTGCCGACATTCTGGATAAGGCGCTGCTGCGCCCCGGCCGCTTTGACCGTCAGGTCTATGTGGGCCTGCCGGATGTCAAGGGCCGCGAGGAGATCCTGAAAGTGCATACCCGCAATAAGCCTCTTGCGCCGGACGTCTCCCTGAAGGTTATCGCCCAGCGCACCGCCGGTTTTGCCGGTGCAGACCTTGAGAACCTTGTCAATGAGGCCGCGCTGCTGGCAGCCCGCCGCAACCGCAAGGCCATTACCATGGAGGATATCGAGGAAGCATCCATGAAGGTGATGGCTGGCCCCGAGAAGAAGAGCCGCGTGGTCACCCCGGAGGAGAAAAAACTCACCGCCTACCACGAGGCCGGTCACGCAGTGGCAGGCTTCTACTGCAAGCACCACCCCCGCGTGCACGAGATCACCATCATCCCGCGCGGTCAGGCCGGTGGCTATACCATGTATCTGCCTGAGAAGGACCGCAGCTATGTGACCAAGGGCGAGATGTTTGAGGACATCGTGTCCAGCTTGGGCGGCCGCGTGGCCGAGCAGCTGATCCTGGAGGACATCTCCACCGGTGCTTCCAACGATCTGCAGCAGGCTACTAACATCGCCCGCCAGATGATCACCCGTTACGGCTTCTCCGAGCGTCTGGGCCCTGTGGTCTACGGTACCTCGCAGGAGGAGACCTTCCTTGGCCGCGATTTGGGTCAGGGCAAGGGTTACAGCGAGACCACCGCTGCTGAGATCGACAGCGAGACCCGTGATATCATCGATGAAGCCTATGAGACCTGCCGCCGCACCCTGACCGAGCACATCGACCAGCTCCATGCGCTGGCCAAGGCTCTGATGGAGCGCGAAAAGCTCAACGAGGAGCAGTTCAACACCATTATGGCCGGCGGCACCCTGCCCCCCTGCGAGGACGCAAAGCCCGAGCAGGCGCAGCCCGACCAGACCGTGCAGTCTGCCCCGGTGCAGCCCGCAGAGCCTGCGGAAACTGCTGAGCGTGCCGAACCCGCCGAGCAGGCTGAGCCTGCCCAGCCGGAAGTGCCGCAGCCGGACGCCCCGGAGCAGCAGGACTAAGCTTTTTTAGGAAAGGAGCGAGCATCGTGGAGGAAAATTTTAACCCGGTCGCCCAGACCCGTGCAAACTATTATACTCCCGGCAGCCCGGTGCAGTTCGTCTGCGTGGAGCTGCTCAAGGGGGACGTCAGCGGCGAGCACGCTGTCTGCCTGACCTTCAAGAATATTTCCCGCGTGACCCTGACCGCACTGGAGATCCACTTCAAGTGCAAGGGCGTGGACGGTGTGATCCTGTGCGAGGATAAGTTCGAGTACCGGGATCTTCAGGTAAAGCCCGGCGAGCTGTTCGGGCAGGACGATGCCGTGTTCATCACGGCAAAGGCCATCACCAGCGTGGATGTTTCGCTGTGCAATGTGTACAACGGCAAGCGCGTGGTGCATCTGGACGGCATCAAGCGTGTGCGCCTGCCTGCACCCCGCCGTTTGGCTCCGGAGCTGCAAAAGGCGCTGGAAGCCCGCATGAACCGCACCGGGCTCAAGTATCAGCCGCAGGTGTTCGAGAACGGCTGGTACTGCGCCTGCGGTGCCTTCCACCCCACCGAGGAGGACACCGTGTACTGCTCGGAGTGCGGCTGTGACCGCATTCTGCTGCAGAACGCGCTGAACACCCTGTTGCAGCCCGCCGCCCCGGCAGACGAGATGGAAATGCCTCTCAGCGCCCCGGCGGCTCCCGCAGCGCCCGCTGCGGTGGAGGAGCCTACCCGCATCGTGGGTGCAGCCCCTGCCGCCCCGGCAGCGCCCGTAGAGGAGCCCACCCGGGTCATGGGTGCAACGGCTTACCAGCCTAAGGCTGCCCCCGTCCAGCCCATCTCGGAGCCTACCCGGGTGCTGGATGCCTCTGTCCGCACACCGTATTCCGGCGCTGCTGCGGCAGACGAGGGCACCCGTGTGATGCCTGCCGCCGCCCGCCGTCCGGCACCGGCTCCGGTGCGTCAGCCCGAGCCCATGGAGGAGGAGTACGAGGAGTACGAGGACAGCCGGGACAGCGTGGCAGAAGCGCTGATCCGCTGGGTGCCGCCCATTACGGCCATCCTGTGCGCAGCCATCGCGCTATGCGGCTTTGTGTACTACCAGTTCGTGCTGTAATATAAGTTCATCCCGGCGGAGGGGGCAGCGTGCCTTCTCCGCCTTTTGTGTACATTGCACAGAAAGGAAAATACTATGCCGGAACAAGCTTTACAGGTGGCTTTTGAGATCAAGACTGCCTGCGATGAGATCAGCCGCCGCCTGCTGCGCTGGCACTGGGAGCGCAAGCCCGGGGCGCACAGTCTGGATGCGTTGCTGGAACATATCGCCGCCCGCAAGCAGGAAAGCCCGGATTACTACGACCGTATGCCGGACCTTTCCGGCAAGACCAGCTGGCAGCAGCTGGATACCACCCTGTGTATGCGGGTGCTGCTGGACCCGGAAACTGACGCCGCCCGCCCGCTGGACCTGCTGGGCAACACGGTGCATCCCTCTGCCGCCCGCCATGCCTGCAACGCCATCCGCACCGCCCGCAACGAAGCTGCCCACGCGGCAGTTGCAGCGGACGGCGCACAGGCAGCCCTGCTGTTCAATGAAGCCATCGAGGCTTTGGAAGAGGGCTACGCCGGCACCGCCTTTAAGGAAAACGAGCTGGCGCAGTATTACCGCGAAGCCGAGGATTACCTGAGCCGGTGCAGCGAGGGCAAGCCACTTAAGGCACGCCAGAGCCGCCCGCAGAACGCGCAGCAGGGGAAAACAGCCGCCCGCAGCAAGCCCCGCAGCGCACAGCAGCCCCGCAGCACCAAAAGCACTGCCGGGCGGCAGAACACCTCTGCACGCAGCCGCAGCACCGGTACAAAACAGAGCCGCAGCACGGCGTCCCGTGGTAAAAAGCAGCAGACCGGCGGCGAGAGCAAGGTGGTACTGGGCATTATTCTGGCGGCGCTGGTGCTGGGGCTTATCGCACGCGCTATCAGCATGGGACTTGTGTAAGCGCAACGGTTTTCGCAATTCTGGTGGTAAATCGGAATGCAAAATCGTTTGGGTTGTGTAAAATCACCAAAAATGCAGCGGACAGCCCCGCAGAAAAACGGTCATTGCACCTCTTGCGGGAAATGTGAAACGGATTTATAATAAGCATGAAAACGTTTACACATTGCCACCGGAGAGGGAACGGAGAAAATACCCCATGACCATCAGTGATATTGCAAAGATGGCAGGCGTTTCCAGTGCTGCGGTCAGCCGCTATTTGAACGGCGGGCCTCTCAGCGAGCAGAAGCGTGCCGTGATACAAGCCGTAGTGGAAAAAACCGGTTACAGCCCGGACACTGCCGCCCAGACCCTGCGCACCGGCAAGGTGCGTCAGGTGGGGGTCGTTGTGCCCAGTATCAGCTCCCAGTCGGTGGGACAGATCATCAGCGGCATTGCAACCGAGCTGAGCGCAAGCCGCTACCTGATGCTGCTGGCCGACACCGAGTTGGACGAGCAGATGGAGCTGGAATATCTTACAGCATTGCAGCGCAACCATGTGGCGGGTATCATTCTGCTGGGCTATGATAACAGCCCGCAGTTGTGCATGGCATTGAAAGACTGCCGCGTGCCTGTGGTGGTAACAGGGCAGCGCTTTGCAGACCTGCCTTGCGTTTATAACGATGACCGCTCTGCCGCCCGCGACCTGACCCGGAAGATGCTGGAGCATGGCCGCAGAAATATCGTGTACATCGGTGGCAGCGAGCAGGACGCCGCCACCGGCATTGCACGCCGTCAGGGTGTGCAGGATGCGTTGCGGGAGGTGGGACTAAACGCGGACGGTCTGCCCCGCGCCTGCTGCACCGCCTTTTCCATGGAAGAGGGACACCGCTGCATGGAGGAACTGCTGGCGCGCTGCCCGCAGCTGGACGGTGTGGTCTGCGTGACCGACACCGTGGCCTTTGGTGCGTTGCAGGTACTGCGTGCTGCCGGGCGCAAAGTAGGGCAGGATGTCGGCCTTGCCGGCATCGGAGACAACTGGGCAGGCAAGGTGGTGGAACCCGGCCTGACCACCATCCGCTTCTACCAAAAGCAGGTAGGGCAGGAGGCCGCCCGGATGCTGCTGCAAAGTTTGGAACACACCGGGCCGGACGCTGCGCCGGTGCGCCAGACCACGCTGGGCTATACATTGGTAGAGCGCGGCTCACTGTAAAAAAGAGGAACGAATGAAACAAAAACTGATTTTTTTAGATATTGACGGCACCCTGCTGCCCCCGGGCGAGATGCTGATCCCCCAAAGCACGGTGGAGGCGCTGCGCAAGGCACACGCCAACGGCCACAAGCTGTTTCTGTGCACCGGGCGCAATCTGCGTATGACCCAGCCTCTGCTGGACTACGGCTTTGATGGCGCAGTGTGCAGCGCCGGCGGCTATGTGTTCTGCGGGGACAAGGTGCTGGTAGACCTGCCCATGGAGCCGCAGCTGGCGCAGGGCGTGCGCAGCGCCATGGAGCGCCACGGCGTGGAGTGCACGCTGGAAGCGCGGGATGCCACCTACGGCAGCCTGAAGATGATCGAGCGCTGGAGTTTCACCCACCGGGATGCAGGCCCCCTGAATAGCGAAGCCGCCCGCTGGCGCAAGGCCATGGAGGACGGCATGACCATCAGTCCGCTGGCTGATTACAAGGGCGAGCCGCTGTATAAGATCGTGTATATCGCGGAGCACAGCGAGGACTTGGACGAAGCCAAGCGCCTGTACGAGGATCGCTTTGTGTTCTGCGAGAGCAAGCTGGACGGTCTGGACGGCGGCTATGTGAACGGTGAACTCATCAACCGCAGGTTTGATAAGGGACGCGGTATCAAGGCCGTCTGCGATTATTTGGGCGTGTCCCTGCAGGACAGCATCGGTTTTGGCGACAGTGACAACGACCTGCAAATGACCGACGTGGTCGGCATCAGCGTTTGTATGGCCAACGGCTCTGCAAGCCTGAAGCAGCGCTGCGACCGCATTGCCCCCTCGGTGTACGAGGACGGCATCGCCAAGGAGTTTGCCGCCTTGGGGCTGATTTGAGATTTCTTTTAGTAAAAACAGGGCAGGGGAACGTCCGCAGACGTTCCCCTGCCCTAAAATTATAAATAATACTTTCGCATCATTTTGTGACAAAAAGAGCGCTGCACGGTATTTTGTGCGGCGCTCTCTTTATATTGACAAATCAGTAGTGCAGATCCTCTGCGGTCAATGCTTCCAGCACAGGCAGCATGGCAGCAGCTTCGACCTTGGCGGCGGGCAGATCCATATCGCGGTAGTTGCCGCACTCCACCTCACTGGCACCGGGCACAGCGCCCTCAAAGCCAGCCATAAAGCGGTAGGCATCCACCGTCAGCTGCAATGCCTGCGCCGGGGTCAGACCCCGGGTAAGCAGGTAAAAGCCGGTGCGGCAGCCCATGGGGCCAACATAGATCACCCCGTCCTTCACAGCGCTGTTGCGCGCGTAGGTGGCAAACAGGTGCTCCAGCGTGTGGGCGGCAGCGGTGGTCAGGTAATCGCCCTGATTAGGCTTCTTCATGCGGATGTCCCAAGTGAGCACATCGCCGTCCTGACGGCTCAGGTGCATTCCGCGCTCCAGCCGGGTGTGATCCACGCAAAAGCTTGCGATACGTTCCATACTACGGTTCTCCTTTTATGTCTTAGCCCTGCAGGCGCTGCACACTGCCGTGTGCGCAGTCCACAGCCACCATCAGACCATCACGGATGTGGCTGGTAGCACCGGCGGCACCCACAACGGTGGGCTTCAGCAGTGCCTTGCCGGCAATGGCAGCGTGGCTGTTCAGGCCGGGCTCCTCTACCACCAGAGCGGCAGCGTCGCGCACAAAGCTCAGCATCTCGTTGCTGGTGGAGGGCACCACCAGCACCATGCCGGGCTTGAACTTGGCGCGCACCTCGTCCATGGTACGGCAGACGCAGGCCTTGCCGCTGGCAACATCGTTGTTCTCGGGGCCGACACCCACGCCGGTGGCCAGACAGTTGCCCACCATGTGGATCTTGATCATGTTGGTGGTGCCGGAAACGCCCACAGGCACGCCTGCGGTCACAACAGCCAGCTCGCCGTTGTGCAGGTAGCCGTTCTCCTTGGCCAGAGCAGTGGACATCTCGATCAGCTCATCGGTGCTGTGTGCCAGAGACATCATCAGCGGGGTGATGCCCCAGCTCAGGGACAGCTGACGCTGCACCTGCTCGCGCATGACGCAGGCGATGATGGGCTGCTGCGGGCGGTACTTGCTCAGCAGGCGGGCGGTGGTGCCGGACTCGGACACGGTCACGATGGCGGCGGCGTTCACATCCCGTGCGGTCAGGCAGGCGGCATGGGCGGTAGCGTCGGATACGCTGATCTTGCCGGGGTTGAAATCCATCGTGCGGCCGCGCAGATGGAAGCCCTCCTGCTCGGTGCGCTCAGCAATGGCGGACATGGTCTTGAGCGCCTCCACGGGGTAGGCACCGGCAGCGGTCTCACCGGACAGCATAATGGCAGAGGTACCGTCGTAGATGGCGTTTGCCACGTCCGAGATCTCGGCGCGGGTGGGGCGGGGGTTCACGATCATGCTGTCCAGCATCTGGGTAGCGGTGACGATGGGCTTGCCGAAGGAGAAGGAGCGGTCGATGATGGTCTTCTGGATGCCGGGCAGCTCAGTGAAGTCGATCTCCACGCCCAGATCACCACGGGCCACCATCACGGCATCGGCAGCAGCCAGAATGCTGTCGATGTTGTTCACGCCCTCGCGGTTCTCGATCTTTGCAATGATGCGGATGTTGGAATCGTACTGGTTCAGCAGGTTGCGGATATCGTACACGTCCTGTGCGGTGCGCACAAAGGAGGCAGCGATGAAATCGTAACCCTGCTCGATGCCGAAGATGATGTCATCCTTATCGCGCTGGCTCATATACGGCATGGACAGGTGCACGCCGGGCACGTTGACGCCCTTCTTGTTCTTGATCTTGCCGCTGTTCAGTACGGTGCAGACGATGTCGGTGTCGTTCACGGTCTGGATCTGCAGCTTGATCAGGCCGTCGTCCAGCATGATGGTGCCGTTCGGCTCCACGTCCATGGGCAGATCCTTGTAGGTGATGGAGCAGATCTCGTTGGTGCCCTCCACATCGCGGGTGGTCAGGGTAAAGGTCTGGCCGGCAACCAGATTCTCAACGCCGTTCTTGAAGTCCTTCAGGCGGATCTCGGGACCCTTGGTGTCCAGCAGTGCGGCCACGGGCTTACCCAGCTCCTCGCGCAGAGCCTTCAGCTTTTCAAGGCGACCCAGATGCTCCTCGTGGGAACCGTGGGAAAAATTGAAGCGGGCTACGTTCATGCCGTTGGCGATCAGATCGCGCAGCACGCCTTCCTTATCGGTGGAAGGGCCAAGGGTGCAAATAATTTTCGTCTTTCTCATGCAATATACCTCCGTCAACTCTCTCTTACCTATATCCGGCACAGCATCCCTGCAGGCTGCTGTGTATGACCAATGGGAGCAAAAGCTCTCGGTACAGCGGGTTGGTTTGTATGGCAGAGCGGGAAAACCCAAAACTCTACCAACTATTATTATAATCATTCCGGTGCAAGAGAGCAAGAGGAATTTTTGCTTGAATACAAGTTTTTACATCTGCTGATGCCCAAAGGAAAGATTGCAAAACTTTTAACGATGCGCCGCGGCTTTCCGTACGCTGCCTGACAGGGGAAAACTGCTGCAAAACGTAAAAACTGATTAGAGCGCACAAGGCCGCTTCCTCTTGCATCCGAGGGGCTTTTTGCTTATAATAAGAATAATAAAGTAGTACTGTTCCGGGGTGCGCCCCGGAGAAATGGAGTGACCACTATGGAAAAACGCGTTTTTCTGATCGTGCTGGACAGCTTTGGCATCGGCGCAGAGCCGGACGCCGCCGCCTTCGGCGATGCAGGCACCAACACCTTGGGTGCCATTGCGAACCACCCCAATTTCAACTGTCCCAACCTGCGCAAGCTGGGCTTGTTCAACATTGACGGCGTGACCGCAGGGGAAAAAACGGATGCCCCGGCGGCTGCCTTTGCCCGCCTGCAGGAGCAGAGCATGGGCAAGGATACCACCATCGGCCACTGGGAGATCGCCGGTGTGGTCAGCCCGGAGCCGCTGCCCACCTTCCCTGAGGGCTTCCCGGAGGAGCTGATCCGGGAGTATGAGCAAAAGACCGGCCACAAGGTGCTGTGCAACAAGCCCTATTCCGGCACGCAGGTACTGAAGGACTACGGCGAACAGGCCATGCGGGAAAACGCCCTCATCGTCTACACCAGCGCCGACAGTGTTTTTCAGGTCGCTGCCAACGAGGAGCTTGTGCCGGTGCAGGAACTGTACCGTTACTGCGAGATCGCCCGGGAAATGCTCAAGGGCAAATACGGCGTGGGACGCGTGATCGCCCGCCCCTTCCTTGGCAACAGCGCGGATACCTTCTACCGCACCACCAACCGCCACGACCTGAGCCTGAAGCCGCCCCGCGCTACCATGCTGGATCTGCTGAAGGATGCCGGTAAGGACGTGATCGCCGTGGGCAAGATCTACGATATCTTTGACGGCGAGGGCGTGACCGAAAAGATCAAGACCACCGGCAACACCAATGGCATCGCCTTTACCAAGGCTCTGCAGACCCGGGATTTTGAAGGCCTTGCCTTCGTAAATCTGGTGGACTTTGATATGCTCTACGGCCACCGCCGTGACGTGGCAGGCTACGCTGCCGCCGCCACCGAGTTCGACCGTTTTCTGGCCGACTTCCTGCCGGGGATGCGGGAGGGCGACCTGCTCATGATCACCGCCGACCACGGCTGCGACCCCTCCTACACCAGGACCACCGACCATACCCGCGAGTATGTGCCGTATCTGGTCTGCGGCAAGGGCGTAAAGGCGGGTACGGATCTGGGCACAAAGCTGTGCTTCGGCACCATCGCAAAGACCATCTGCGAGTATCTGGAGGTGGACGCTTCCACGCTGGACGGCCAGAGCGTATGGCAGGAGATCCGGGCATAAAACGCCCCAAAAGCTATAAGAACAGGAGCGTGAAACGATGCGTATTTATGATCTGATCGCAAAAAAGCGGGATGGCGGCACCCACACCCGGGAGGAGTTGGAGGCCATTGTCAACGGCTTTGTCTGCGGGGATGTGACCGACTACCAGATGGCCGCATGGATGATGGCCGTGTACCTGCGCGGCATGACCAACGAGGAGACCGCCGAGTTGACCGATGTAATGGCGCACAGCGGCGTGATGGTAGACCTTTCGCCCATTCCGGGCATCAAGGTGGACAAGCACTCTACCGGCGGCGTGGGCGATAAGACCACGCTGGTCATTGCGCCCATCGTGGCAGCCTGCGGGGTAAAGATCGCTAAAATGAGCGGACGGGGTCTGGGACACACCGGCGGCACCATTGATAAGATGGAGAGCGTGCCCGGCACAAAGACCGCCCTCTCTCAGGAGGAATTTTTTGCACAGGTGAACCGGATCGGCCTGTCGGTCATTGGCCAGAGCGAGGGCATCGCCGTGGCAGATAAAAAAATGTATGCCCTGCGGGACGTTACCGCCACCGTCAGCTGCATTCCGCTGATTGCCTCCAGCATCATGTCCAAAAAGCTGGCCTCCGGCTCAGACGCCATCCTGCTGGACGTCACCACCGGCACCGGTGCTTTTATGAAAACTGTGGACCAGAGCATTGAGCTGGCGCAGCTGATGGTTGCCATCGGCACCCACCATGGCCGCCGGGTAGCCGCCATGATCACCGATATGGACACCCCGTTGGGGCACAACATCGGCAACAGTCTGGAAGTGATGGAGAGCATGGATGTGCTCAAGGGCCACGGCCCGGCAGACCTGACCGAGGTGTGCCTGCAATTGGCAGCCAACATGCTGGTGCTGGCAGGCAAGGGCGATGCCGCCCACTGCCGCGCTATGGCCGAGGCTGTCATTGCGGACGGCTCTGCCTTTGAAAAGTGCAAGGAAATGTTTGCCGCACAGGGCGGCGACATCCGTGTGCTGGATGATTACAGCCTGTTTGCACAGCCCGCCGCCAGCTATGAGCTGCTGGCCGAGCAGGACGGCTACATTGTGGCCAACGATGCCGAAAAGATCGGCTCTGCCAGTGTGCTGCTGGGCGCAGGCCGCCAGAAAAAGGGCGACCCGCTGGACTTTGCCGCTGGTATCACCCTGCACAAAAAGCGCGGCGACTATGTCCATAAGGGCGAAAGCCTTGCTACTTTTTACGGCGCAGCGGACAAGTTTGAAGCTGCCGCCGCCGAGTACCGCAGCGGCCTTGTGTACGGCGCGGAAAAGCCGGAGGAAGCCCCGCTGGTGTACGCCCTTGTCACCAAGGACGGCGTAGAGCGGTACTGAGACCGGACAGCAGGGGAGACCTGCTTTTCGCAAAAATGCAAGGCCGGGCAGCCCGCAGGCGGCCCGGCCTTGCTCCTATAACAATAATTTTTTCGGTTGCTCCAAGGGGCTGCTGCACAAAAGCTGTGCGGCAGCTTTTTTTTTGCGCTTTCACGCTGAAAACAGGCCTTTTTGCACAAAGGAACGGTCGCTTTTTAAGCATTTCGCTGTATTTGCGGGTCAAACGGTAGAACTTTGCAAAGGGATATGGTATACTGTACTGTACTTGTATGCCCCGGGAAAAGGGGCTGCCAAAGGAGAAAGGACTTGTTATGAAGATCATTCTGGTGGGCGGCGGCAAGGTCGGTACGGCTCTGGCACGCCAGCTCAGCGAGGAAGGCCACAACGTGACTGTGGTGGACACCAACAAGGCGCGCGTGGAGCACCTGACCGAAAGCTACGACGTGCTGGGCATCGTGGGCAATGGCTCGTCCATCACCACCCTGTCCGAGGCGGGCATTGAGGATGCGGACGTGTTCATCGCGGTCACCGGCTCGGACGAACTGAACCTGCTTTGCTGCATGTTTGCCAAAAAGGCGGGTCACTGCCATGGCATTGCCCGTGTGCGCAACCCGTCTTACAGCCATGAGCTGGACTTTATCAAAAAGCAGATCGGCATTTCCGCCATCATCAACCCGGAAATGGCAGCCGCAAAGGAGATCTCCCATCTGCTGCGGTTCCCCGGTGCCAGCAAGATCGATACCTTTGCGGACGGCCGTGTGCGGCTGATCAAGTTTGCGCTGCCCGATGCGCTGGACGGCGTAGCCATCCGCGAGATCCCCACCCGGCTCAAGAGCGATATTCTGGTGTGTGCAGTAGAGCGTGAGGGCGGGGTCATCATCCCCAACGGTAACTTCGTGCTGCAAAAGGGCGATCAGGTCACCTTCCTTGCCACGCAGGAAAAGGCGCACGCCTTCTTCCAGCAGCTGCATCTGCCGGTGCAGCCGGTGCGCAACGCCCTCATCGTGGGCGGCGGTGCCATTGCCTACTACCTCAGTCAGGAGCTGCTGGAAAACCACGTGCGGGTGCGTATCGTGGAGCGGGATGCAGCCCGCTGCGTAGAGCTGGCTGAGCAGCTGCCCGGTGCACAGATCCTGAACGAGGACGGCTCCAACCGCGAGTTTCTGCTTTCCGAGGGTCTGGAATCCACCGAAGCTTTTGTGGCGCTGACCAACATCGACGAGGAGAACGTGCTGCTGACCCTGTTTGCCAAAAAGCACTCCAACGGCAAGCTGGTGACCAAGGTCAACCGTCTGGAATTTGACGATATTCTGGCCGGGCTGGATCTGGGCAGCGTGGTCTACCCCAAGTACATGACCTGCGACTACATCGTGCAGTACGTCCGCGCCCTGCAAAACGAGGCGGGCAACAACATCAAGACCCTGTACCGCATTCTGGACGACCGCGTGGAGGCGCTGGAATTTACGGTGCACGAGGAGAGCGCCGCTACCGGTGTGCCCCTGAGCCAGTTGCACCTGAAAAAGAACCTGCTGCTGTGCTGCATTACCCGCGGCAGCAAGATTTTGATCCCCCGCGGCGGCGACCAAATTCAAGTGGGCGACAACGTCATCGTGGTCACGCTGGAGCATGGTCTGCACGACCTGCGCGATATCGTGGAGCACTGACGGAGGCGGACTATGAATTATGCGATCGTTTTCCGTCTGCTGGGCTATGTGCTGATGATCGAGGGCGCGCTGCTGCTGCTGCCCGCCGCCGCCAGCTTAGTGTATGGCGAGTGGATGGTGCTGGGCGTGTTTCTGCTCACAGCTGCGGTCAGCGCCGGCATTGGCTACGCCCTGCACACCATCAAGCCCCGCAGTAAGGTGTTCTATATGCGCGAGGGCTTTGCGGCTACCTCGCTGTGCTGGGTGTTCATCTCGGTGATGGGCGCGGTGCCCTTTGTGCTCACCGGCTGCATCCCGAACCCCGTGGATGCCCTGTTTGAGACGGTCTCCGGCTTTACCACCACCGGTGCCAGCATCCTGCCCGCCGTGGAGGGGCTGCCCAACGGTATTCTGTTCTGGCGCAGCTTCACCCACTGGATCGGCGGCATGGGCGTTCTGGTGTTTCTGCTCTCGCTGCTGCCGCTGACCGGCGGCTCTCACGTCAACCTGATGAAAGCCGAAAGCCCCGGCCCGCAGGTGGACAAGCTGGTGCCCAAGGTACAGTCCACCGCTAAAATTCTGTACGGCATCTACTTTGCTCTTACCATGCTGGAGCTGGTGTTCCTGCTGCTTGGCGGAATGCCCCTGTTCGAAGCCCTGCTCACCGCCTTTGGTACGGCAGGCACCGGCGGTTTCGGCTTCCGTAACGACAGCTTTGCCAGCTTTTCGCCCTACATCCAGTGGGTCGTGACCATCTTCATGATCCTGTTCGGCGTCAACTTCAACGCCTACTTCCTGCTGCTCATGCGCAAGTTCCGCCGCGCTGCTGCCAGCGAGGAAGTGCGGGGCTACTTTGTGGTCATCGCAGTGGCAGTAGGCATCATCACTGCCAATATTTATAGTATGTACAACAGCTTTGGCGAGGCGCTGCGGCAGGCCGCTTTTCAGGTGGGCTCCATCATCACCACCACCGGCTTTTCCAGCTGCGATTTTGACCTGTGGCCGACCCTCTCTAAAGAGATTCTGGTCATGCTCATGTTCATTGGCGCCTGCGCCGGCAGTACCGGCGGCGGCATCAAGGTGAGCCGTTTCCTCATTCTGGGTAAGACCCTGGCCAAGGAGCTCAAGACCGCCCTGCACCCGCAGGTAGTAGCGCCCGCCCGCATGGACGGCAAGCTGCTGAACCATGAGACCATCCGCACCACCAACGTGTTCATTGCAGCGTATATCTTTATCTTTGCGGCCTCCTTTTTCCTGATCAGTCTGAACGGCTTTGATATGGTGACGAACTTTACCGCCGTGGCTGCTACCCTGAACAACATCGGCCCGGGCTTGGAAATGGCAGGCCCAATGCAGAACTTCGGCTGCTTTGCAGACCCCGCAAAGCTGGTGCTGATCTTCGATATGCTGGCCGGTCGTCTGGAGATCTTCCCCATGCTGGTGCTGTTCATGCCGGATACATGGCGGCGGTTCTAAGTGCTTTTGTGGCACGGGACAAGCATAAAAATATTATTTCGGAACACCGGAGTCTCTATGGACGCTCCGGTGTTCTTTTTTGTGAAAGAAGCTACAAAGGCAGGTGGCAACGGTTAGAAATGCCTTGCGTTCAGCGCCGCATTGCAGTATGATTATAATATCAATTATCTGACCCTTACCCCTGAGCAGGCAGAACCTTTTTACAAACGAACTCGTTCTGCATGATAAAGAAGAGAGCAAAAACAATAAAATGTACAGGAGGAAATTACTATGGGTTTGATCAAAGCAGGTATGGGTGCACTGGGCGGAACGCTTGCAGACCAGTGGAAGGAATTTTTCTATTGCGATTCTCTGGACAAAGATGTGCTGATGGTCAAGGGTCAGAAGCGCACCTCCCGCCGCAGCTCCAACAACGGCGAGGATAACATTATCACCAACGGCAGCGGCATCGCTGTGGCCGATGGTCAGTGTATGCTCATCGTGGAGCAGGGCCGGGTGGTGGAGGTGTGCGCCGAACCGGGCGAGTATACCTTCGATTCTTCCACTGAGCCCAGCGTGTTCACCGGCAACTTCGGCGACAGTCTGGCCGCTACCTTCCAGACCGTAGCCAAGCGCTTTACCTACGGCGGCAACACCGGCAAGGATCAGCGGGTGTACTACATCAACACTAAGGAATTGGGCGAGATCCTGTACGGCACCGCCACCCCCATCCCCTTCCGTGTGGTAGTCAGCGAGGAGCGGGGCTACAAGCTCTCGGTCAATCTGCGCTGCAACGGCAGCTTTACCTATCGCATCTGCGACCCGCTGCTGTTCTACACCAATGTGTGTAGCAACGTTTCCAACCAGTACGATGCCTCGGAGCTGGCTCCCCGCCTGAAGAGCGAGCTGATGAACGCTTTGCAGCCGGCACTGGCCACCCTTTCTGCCAACAAGGTGCAGTATTACGAGATCCCCGCCCACACGCTGGAGATCTCGGACGCCCTGAACGAGCAGCTGTCCAATGTCTGGCGCAAGAAGCGCGGCATTGAAGTGTTCTCCTTCAACATCAACTCTCTGTCCATCCCGGAGGAGCAGCAGAAGAAGATCACCGAATGGGAAGAGAACGCCATGACCACCGACCCCACCACCGCCGCAGCCCGTCTGGTGGGCGGCCAGATCGATGCCATGAAGACCGCCGCCGGGAACACCGCCGGTGCTATGACTGGCTTTATGGGCATGGGTATGGCTGCCGGTGCAGGTGGCATGGGAGGCATGAACGCCCAGAACCTGTTTGCCATGGGCCAGCAGCCCGCAGCACCTCAGCAGCAGACTTCTGCCGCCGACAGCTGGAAGTGCAGCTGCGGCGCTACCGTCACCGGTAAGTTCTGCCCGGAATGCGGCAGCAAAAAGCCGGAGCCGAAGCCCGCTGCCGACAGCTGGACTTGCAGCTGCGGCGCTACCGTTACCGGCAAATTCTGCCCGGAGTGCGGCAAGCCCCGCCCGGCGGCAGCAGAAGGCTGGACTTGCAGCTGCGGCGCAGTGAACAAGGGGAAGTTCTGCTCCGAGTGCGGCAAACCCAAGCCCGCCGGTACGCCCAAGTATAAGTGCGACAAGTGCGGCTGGGAACCGGCCGACCCCGCCCACCCGCCCAAGTTCTGCCCGGAGTGCGGCGACCCCTTTGACGACAACGACCGCAGCTAAGCCCGGCGCACAGCCCGCTGCACAATAACTGAACACACTGCGGGGCAGGGAAGAAGCCGAAGCCCCTGCTCCGCAGATTATAGGAGGAAACGCTATGGCAGGAATGCTGGAATATAAATGCCCCTGCTGCGATGGTGCCATCCAGTTCGACAGCACCACCCAGAAGATGAAATGTCCCTACTGCGACACCGAGTTTGAGGTGGACGCACTGAAAGGCTACGATGAGGACCTGAAAGACCAAAAGCCCAGCGAGATGAACTGGGCCACCCCCGGCGGCGGCTGGGAAGAGGGCGAGACCGCCGGTCTGCATACTTACGTCTGTAAGAGCTGCGGCGGCGAGATCGTGGGCGACGACACTATGGCTGCCTCCGCCTGCCCCTTCTGCGGCAACCCCATCGTTCTGACCGGACAGTTTGCCGGAGACCTGCGCCCCGACCTCATCATCCCCTTCAAGCTGGATAAAAAGGCCGCCAAGGCCAAATTGCAGGAGCACCTCAAGGGCAAGACCCTGCTGCCCAAGGTGTTCCGCAGCCAGAACCATATCGACGAGATCAAGGGCGTGTATGTGCCTTTCTGGCTGTACGACAGCGACGCCGACGCCCAGCTGCGCTTTACCGCCACCCGCACCCGCTGCTGGTCGGATGACGACTACGATTACACCGAGACCAGCTACTACTCCGTGCGCCGGGACGGCGTGCTGGGCTTTGACGCAGTTCCGGTGGACGGCTCCTCCAAGATGGAGGACGAACTGATGGAATCCATCGAGCCGTTTACCATGAGCGATGCCGTGCCCTTCCAGACCGCGTATCTGGCAGGCTATGTGGCCGATAAGTACGATGTGGACGCCCAAAAGAGCATCGAGCGCGCCAACAAGCGTATCCGTCGGTCCACAGAGGACGCCTTTACCCAGACCGTTACCGGCTACGACTCGGTCAAGATGGAGAACAGCAGCATCCAACTGCACGGCAGCAAGGCAAAATATGCCCTGTTCCCGGTGTGGGTGCTGAGCACCAGCTGGCGCGGCAACAACTACATTTTTGCCATGAATGGCCAGACGGGCAAGTTTGTGGGTGACCTGCCGGTAGATAAGGCCGCCGCCCGCAAGTGGACGCTGGGCCTTACCGCAGCCGTTGGTGCCGCATCCTATGCGGTGATGTGGCTGCTGTGGCTGGCCGGGATTCTGTAAAGGAGGGACGGAAGATGAAAAACACTGCTACCCGACTGCGCTCCCTCTGTGCTGCGCTGGCCGCACTGGTGCTTTTGCTGGCGCTGGCTGTACCGGCCTTTGCCGCAGACGGCTTTGCCGACCTGTATTACCGTATGAACGACAGCGCGGAAGTTCTGACCGAGGACGAGGACAACGAGCTGGAAGCTTCGCTGGAGGAGCTGAGCGTCCGCCAGAGCTTTGATGTGGTCGTTGCCACCATCGACTCGCTGGAAGGCGAGGGTTACACCAGCATAGAAGAATACGCCGATGACCTGTACGATTACTGCCAGTTCGGCTACGGTGAAAACCGGGACGGCGTGCTGCTGGTGGTAAGCATCGGCGACCGCAAATGGCATATCTCCACCTGCGGCTACGGCATTACCGCCTTTACGGATGCCGGTATCCAGTACCTTGGCGAGCAGATGACCCCCGACATGGCAGACGGCGATTACGCCGCCGCCTTCCGCACCTTTATCCAGTGGACGGACACATACGTTACCGCCGCCCGCGAAGGCCACCCCTACGATGTAGACAATATGCCGCATGAGCCCCTCTCTATTATGTATCTGGGTCTGGCACTGGTCATTGGTCTGGTGACGGCACTCATCGTGACCGGCGTGATGAAGAGCCAGCTCAAGAGCGTAGCACCGCAGCAGGATGCAACCAGCTATGTGCGGCAGGGCAGCATGAAGCTGACCAACCAGCGGGACCTGTATCTGTACCGTGACGTGCACCGCACCGAGCGGCCGAAGGCGTCCAGTTCCGACGATTCCGGCGGCAGCTCCACCCACACCTCCTCCAGCGGCACTACCCACGGCGGCGGAGGCGGTTCGTTCTGAAAACATTCCCTCGCAAGATAAAATCTCAAAAACCGATCCGCAGCAGCCGGACGCACCCGCGCCCCGGCAACCGCTGCGGATCGGTTTTTACTTTTCTGCCGCCCGACACAAACGACTGATTTTTTCTGCGCCTTTGGGGCTATACTTCCAGTGCAGACGATTTTATATGCAGCAAGGAGCAGACACATGGGCATTTGGGAAAATCTGGGCATGGGCGGTTACCGGGGCTTTTCGCGCCCGGCGGCGCGGCTGTTGCAGCAGGCAGTGCAGCTGGCGGGAGATTTGGGCTGTGAGCAGGCGGATACCAGCCACCTTTTGCTGGCAATGCTGCGGCAGCAGGGCGCTGCGGCGCAGTTCCTTACCCGGAAAAACATCACCGAGCCGGAGGTGCGCCGCCAACTGGCGCAGCGCCGCAGCGCCCCGGCACAGCGGCTGGAGCGGCAGGCTATGGCACCGGACCTGCGCCGCACCATGGACTACGCGCTCATTGGGGCGCAGAACGCCCACGTCAGCCGGGCAGAGCCGGAGCACCTGCTCTGCGCCATGCTGGAAGATGACGGCTGCGCCGCCGGGCTGCTGCTGGCGGAGATGGGGCTTTCACTCACCGAGGCGGTGCGGGAGTGCCGCCAGCTGAGCGGACAGTTTGTGCTGCCCGCCCAGCCCCGGGTGTCGGCAAGCATTCCCCGGGGCAGCCGCGCCAGCGATAAATACTGCCGCGATTTGACCCGCCGCGCCGCAGAAGGGGAGCTGGACCCGGTGTTCTGCCGGGAAGCGGAACTTGACCGCATGGTGGAGATCCTGTGCCGCCGCCAGAAAAACGACCCCTGTCTGATCGGCGAGCCGGGCGTGGGCAAAACGGCGCTGGCTGAGGGGCTGGCGCTGCGCATTGCCGCCGGGCAGGTGCCCAGAGCGCTGCAAGGGCGGCGGCTGCTGGCGCTGGACATGGCAAGCTTGGTGGCGGGCACCAAGTACCGGGGCGATTTTGAGGAGCGGCTGAAAAACCTGCTGGAAGAGCTGGTGCGGGACGGCACCGCCATCCTGTTTATCGATGAATTCCACACCATCGTGGGTGCCGGTGCCGCCGAGGGCGCTATCGACGCCGCCAGCATCCTGAAACCGGTGCTTGCCCGGGGCGAATTGCAGCTCATCGGCGCCACCACCAATCAGGAGTTCCGCACCCATATCCAGAAGGACGCCGCGCTGGAACGCCGCTTTGGCCGGGTGCAGGTGGAGGAACCTACCCCCGCACAGGCGGTGGAGATCCTCAACGGTCTTGCGCCCCGCTACGAGCGCTACCATAACGTGCGCCTGCCGCCCCAGACCTTGCAGGCGGCGGTGGAGCTTTCGGTGCGGTATCTGCCCGGGCGCTGCCTGCCGGATAAGGCCATCGACCTTGTGGACGAAGCCTGTGCGGCGGCGCGCATCCTTGCCGAAAAGGAGCAGCGCACCCAGCCGGTGCTCAGCCCGGAGGACATCGCCCGGGTGGTGGCAGCCGCCAGCGGTGTGCCCGCCCAGCGGGTGGGCGAGCAGGAACGGGAGCGTCTGGACAAGCTGGAAAGCCGCCTGAACGCGGAAATCGTCGGCCAGCAGCGGGCGGTGGCGGCCGTGGCGGGAGCTATCCGGCGCAGCCGCACCGGCTTGGGCGAGCCGGGACGTCCCATCGGTGCCATGCTGTTTTTAGGGCCTACCGGTGTGGGCAAGACCGCACTTGCCCGGGCGCTGGCGGTCAGCTGGTTCGGCAGCGAGAAAGCACTGCTCAAATTTGATATGTCGGAGTATCAGGAGCAGCACACCGCCGCCCGGCTGCTGGGTGCGCCGCCGGGCTACCTTGGCCATGACGAGGGCGGTCAGCTGACCGAAGCCGTGCGCCGCCGCCCGTACAGTGTGGTACTGTTTGATGAGATCGAAAAGGCACACCCGGATATCCAGAATATTCTGTTGCAAATTTTGGAGGACGGTCAGCTGACCGATGCCATGGGACGCAAGGCGGATTTCCGCAACACCATCGTGCTGCTCACCTCCAACTTGGGCGCACGGTTTTTGGCGGGGCAGAACGCGCCGCTGGGCTTTGCCGCCGGGGCAGAAGCCGTGTTTGAAAAGCAGTCCGCACAGGCTGTGGAGGAAGCCAAAAAGTGGTTCCGACCGGAGCTGCTGGGGCGGCTGGACGAAGTGATCGTGTTCCGCCCATTGGCAGAGGAAAACCTTTGCGCCATTGCAGAAAAAATGCTCTGCCAGCTGGAGCAGCGCGCCGCCCGCAGCGGCTACCGCCTGCGCCACACCCCGCAGGTGGGTGCAGCACTGGCTGCTCGGGCGCAATCGGCCTACGGTGCGCGGGAACTGCGCCGTCAGGTGGACAGGGCAGTGGAGCAGGCGCTTGCAAACCGTATTGCCGCCGGAACTGCCTGCGTAGGGCAGCACTGGACAGCAGACTGCGCCGCCGATGGCAGCATCGTTTTGCGGGAGGATGAGACCATAACCTTATAAGGAAATAGCAAAATAGCGTTTTTGCTTGCAACCGGCGCGGTTTTCGACTATTATAGAGGAAATAGAGTTACAACAGGGAGGATCCCGATGCACACGCTGTTTCTTCTCAACCCCGCAGCCGGAAAGGCCGACTGTACCTGCACCCTGCCGCAGCGGATCGCGGCGGCGGCTGCCGGTGCCGGGCTTGCCCCGGAGGATTACACCATCCGCGTCACCACCCACGCAGGCCACGCCCGGGAGCTGTCCCGCGCTGCCGCCGCTGCTGCCCAGAAGGCGGGGGTGGAGCTGCGCATTTTTACCGCCGGCGGTGATGGCACCTTCAACGAGGCGCTCACAGGTGCCCACGGCTTTGATAAGACCGCCGTGGGCTGCCTGCCCTATGGCAGCGGCAACGACTTTCTGCGCACCTACGGTACAAAAGAGGAGTTTCTGGATCTGGACGCCCAGCTGGCCGGTGGGGTAGTGCCCATCGACCTGATGCGCACCAGTCTGGGGCTTTCTGCCACCATCTGTGCCGCCGGTCTGGACGCACAGGTGGCCTACGGCATCCCCAAGTTCCGGCGCATTCCGCTGTGCGGCGGCGAGGCAGCCTATGCGCTGTCCATCGTCCAGCAGCTGTGCGGGCATATCGGCCGCAGGGTGGAGTACGTCATTGACGGCGAGGTGCTGACCGTGGACTGCCTGATGTGCGCAGTGTGCAACGGCCGCGCCTACGGCGGCGGCTTTATGGCTGGGCCGGAGGCACAACCGGATGACGGCTGGCTGGATGTGTTCATCGTGCGCAAGGTCAGCCGCCGGGTCATTGCAAAGCTGCTGATGCTGTACAAAAACGGCCAGCACTTTCAAAACGGTCAGCTCACCGAGGCCGCAAAGCCCTACTTTATCTACCGCCGCGCAAAATCGGTCAGTCTGCGGGCAGCAGATGGCCGTGGGCCCATCATTGCCACTGTGGACGGCGAGTGCGCCCCCTGCAAGCAGGTGTCGGTGCAGGTGCAGCCGCTGGCGGGCCGCGTGCTGCTGCCGCAGCCCGCTTACCAGCGCTTTACCGCCCAAAAAGCGGCTGTGAAGTGAGTAATAAACCATCAGACCCAAACAAGGCCGCTGCACAGAACAATGCGCAGCGGCCTTGCATTTTGTTTGCTAGGTGGCAGCTTTGGCGTGGCGCTGCCGCACCCGGCATTCCAGCGCCTTGTAAAAGCTGCTCAGGCAGAGCGTGAGCAAAAGTACGGTCAGGGTCCAGACCACGGGATGTACCGTAAGGTTAAACTTGTCCGCGAACCACTCCATATACCGGATCAGCACCTGATGGATCAGAAAACCGTAAGGAGACAGCCCCGCCAGCCACAAAAACGGCTTTGCGGAAAACAGCCGGGAAATGAACCCCTTGCCCACGGCAAGCAGCCAGACCAGCAGCACCGCAGAGGGGATAAACAGCACATTGTACCGGAAGGCCGCTGCACCCAGAACCCCCACCTGTCTGGCGGCGATAAACAGGCAGCCGCCCGCAAGCAGCACAGCGGCAAGTTCCAGCAGGGAGAAAACACCGCGCGGCAGGGTGCTTACCTGTTTGCGGCTGTGGTAAAGACAGCCCATGCAGCAGCTGATGGTAAAATTTCCCGCCCGGAAAAGCGGGCACAGATAGGTCAGGTAAAAGACTGTCGTTTCATTGAACCCGGCCTTCCAGAAAACAAAGGACGCAAGGCACTGTGCGCAGAAAATCACCGCGGCTATGCAGCGCAGCCTGCGGGCATCTGCTTTTTTCAGCACGGCGAGTAGCGGGGGGAAGATGGCATACAGAAAAGCCTGTAACGAAAGATACCACGCCACCCCGTTCAGGCAGAACCAGAAACGGTTGGAAGGAACCCATGTCTGCAGCAGGAAAATGCTTACCAAAAGCTGCGCTGCACAGGATAGCGCTCCACGGACAGAGGGCTGCGCCAGAAGCCCCTTCAGCACAAATAACAGCGCGGCAGTCATCATAATAAGGTGCAGCAGGTACAGCTTGCGTATTTTTTGCAGGGAAAAGGCGATGGCAGACCGCACCCCCGGTGCTGTGGGAGGACGGTCGTAATGGTTGCAGGTCATCAGGAACCCGGACAGCGCCACGAACACCGTGATCGCCCACGGGCTCAGCCACGGCAGCCCGCAATGGGAGAGGACGATGCACAAAAATGCGACTGCCCGCAGTCCCTGTAAAGATGAGATCAGCTTTTTGTCTGTCAAAGTATCCTCCGTTCTGCCGCAAAGCGCGGCAGCTGTGTTTTTGCAATGCATTATAAGTATAAAAAAGGTGGCGCGTCCTGTCAAGAACACGCCGCTTTTTTGCGTGGCAGGGTGCGATTTTTGAGCGTCATAAATTCTTAACAAAGAAAAATTGCAAAACCCCTTGATTTTTCAGGGCAAGATGAGTACAATACACTTAGCACTCAGAGAAAAGGAGTGCTAAACCACTGCGGAGCATACACGAAGCCCCCGCAGGACGCAACAAAGTTTCAAATAAATTCAATATAATTGGAGGGCAAGAATTATGAAGATCATTCCTCTTGCAGACCGTGTTGTCATTAAGACTGTTGAAGTCGAGGAGACCACCAAGGGTGGCCTGATCCTGACCGGCAGCGCAAAAGAGAAGCCGCAGGTGGCACAGGTCATCGCAGTTGGCCCCGGCGGTGTCGTGGACGGCAAGGAAGTCAAGATGACCGTCAAGGTCGGCGACAAGGTCCTCACCAGCAAGTACTCCGGCACCGAGGTCAAGGTGGACGGCGAAGAGTGCACCATCGTGCGCCAGAGCGACATTCTGGCTGTTGTGGAAGACTGAAACTGATTTTTCCTTTTCAATTGAGCTTGTATTATAAAGGAGCGATGTATTATGGCAAAGCAGATCAAGCAGGGCGAGGACGCCCGTAAGGCACTGTGTGCCGGTATTGATACCCTGGCTAACACCGTTAAGATCACCCTCGGCCCCAAGGGCCGTAATGTGGTGCTGGGCAAAAAGTTCGGCGCACCGGTCATCACCAACGATGGCGTGACCATCGCAAAGGAGATCGAGCTGAAGGACGAGTTCGAGAACATGGGCGCACAGCTGGTGCGTGAGGTCGCAACCAAGACCAACGATGCCGCAGGCGATGGCACCACCACCGCTACCGTGCTGGCACAGGCCATGGTCAACGAGGGCATGAAGAACGTTACCGCCGGTGCAAATCCCATGGATATCCGCCGCGGCATGAGCAAGGCTGTTACCACCGCTGTGGAGACCATCAAGGCACACAGCCAGAAGGTGAAGGACAGCAACGATATCGCCCGTGTTGGCACCATCTCTGCCGGTGACCCCGAGATCGGCCGTCTGATCGCCGAGGCTATGGAGAAGGTCACCTCTGACGGCGTTATCACCATCGAGGAGAACAAGACCACCGCCGAGACCTACAACGAGATCGTGGAAGGTATGCAGTTCGACCGCGGCTACCTGACCCCCTATATGGTCACCGATACCGACAAGATGGTGGCCGATTTGGACAACGCTGCGATCCTGATCACCGATAAGAAGATCAGCGTCATTCAGGATCTGGTTCCCCTGCTGGAGCAGGTCATGCAGAATGGCATGAAGCTGCTGATCGTGGCTGAGGATATCGAGGGCGAGGCTCTGTCCACCCTGATCGTCAACCGTCTGCGCGGCACCCTGAACGTCGTGGCTGTCAAGGCTCCCGGCTTCGGCGACCGCCGCAAGGAGATGCTGCAGGATATCGCCACCCTGACCGGCGGCACCGTGATCTCCTCTGATCTGGGCTACGAGCTGAAGGACGCTACCGTCCAGCTGCTGGGTCATGCCCGTCAGGTGAAGGTGACCAAGGAGAACACCACCATCGTGGGCGGCGCAGGCGATAAGGACGCTATTGCAGCCCGCATTGCCCAGATCCGCAGCCAGATCGAGGCCGCTACCAGCGACTTTGACCGCGAGAAGCTGCAGGAGCGTCTGGCTAAGCTGGCCGGCGGCGTGGCTGTCATCAAGGTCGGTGCTGCTACCGAAGTTGAGATGAAGGACAAGAAGCTGCGCATCGAGGATGCCCTGAACGCTACCAAGGCAGCTGTGCAGGAGGGTGTTGTGGCCGGCGGCGGTACCGCTCCCATCAATGCTATCCCCGCTGTGCGCGCTCTGTGCGACACGCTGGAGGGCGACGAGCGCACCGGTGCCAAGATCGTGCTGAAGGCTCTGGAGGCTCCTCTGCGCCAGATCGCCAAGAACGCCGGTCTGGAGGGCAGCGTCATCATCGACAAGATCATCTCTGCCAACAAGCCCAACTATGGCTTCGATGCCCAGAACGAGGTCTTTGTCGAGGATATGATCGCCGCTGGCATCGTGGACCCGACCAAGGTCACCCGTTCCGCTCTGGAGAATGCAGCTTCCGTCGCTGAGATGGTGCTGACCACCGAGAGCCTTGTGGCTGACCTGCCGGAACCCCCGGCTCCCGCCGCACCTGCCGGCGGTGACATGGGCGGCATGTACTAATAGCTGCCAAAAAACCGCATGAATCCTTGATTTTTGGAGTGCGCAAGAGCGGATTTACGCCAAACTTACGCCACTTACGCCAAAAATCAAAGCGCACTATAGGGTAACAAAATCGGCACTCGCTGAAAAGCGGGTGCCGATTTTTTGCGTCTAGGGGATTTGAAGACTCATGAAACACACTGATGGATTCTGCGAGCGGCAGACTGTCAGCGGCTTTATTGTTGACGAAAAACAAAGGTAGGGATACAATAATAAAAAAGAATGTAAAACCGGAAGGGAGCGTGCCGCCATGGAAAATCAGAGGGATTTCTGCACAGAATGCCGCAGAGAAACAAACTACACCTTGAAGAAAATCAAAAGCAACCAGACTATTCGGGGTAAAGAGTACACTTTTGAGATCGCGGCTGCTTTCTGCAACGAATGCGGCGGCGAAATGGGGATTCCCGGCCTGATAGACTACAACATAAAGGAGATAGACGAGCAGTACCATAGCATCAGAACGTGAGATGGGTTAAAGAAGCGTACTGCAACAATGATATAAAAGTAGTTTCTTTTCGTGTGAGGTGAAATCAATGAATGCTGACTATGTTGAAAATATCATTCGAAATATTGATGAGAAGTTTTATACCTATAAGTGCATCTTGGTTGATGGTACTTGGGGCATTGGAAAGTCCTATATGGTAAGAAAAGCATTAGAGGACAAGAAAGATAAGGCTTTTTATGTATCGCTGTTTGGGCTGGAAAGTGCTCAGCAAATATATCATGATATTTTATATCAACTGCTTCTTCATACAGAGAATGGTGGAAAATTAGTTGAGTGGTGTAAGGATATAACTAAGATTTTTGGAAATTTCAATGAAAAGATAAAAAATATAAATACTATTTTGGAAAGTCATTTTTCAGAACGGGATTTGCTGAAAACGATAATCCAAAAATTTGAAGGACATTGTATTATTGTGGTTGATGATTTAGAAAGGCATAAAAAAGGAGTGAACTTTGAGGAAGCTTTGGGAATAATTGAAAACCTGAAGCAATTTGAACAAGTTAAAATCATTCTTATTGCGCATTCTGGAGAAATTCGTAGTGAGGATAAAGATATTTATGACAAATTCAAAGAAAAGGTAATAGATAGAATATTTGAGGTGACGGAACATTCAAATTCTATCAAGTGGGATAGAATGGGAAAGCAGGAATTTATTGCGAATTTCTTGTCTCAGCATAATGTGAAAAATTTGCGAACATTACAAAAAGCAAGATGTTTTTTTAATGATGTGGAACGGTGCTGCTTGGAGATTAAGGACGAGAAATTTATCGATGAAATACGGCAGATATGTTTTGCGGTAGTAGTTGAAGATACGGATAAGCTTTATTATAGAGAGCTTCCTGAATTTTCAGAACAGGATGCCTCAAATCCTCAAAAGCGAGTGACGAGGATTTTGGCAGAAAGTGAAAATAAGATAGAATCAAGGCTGGGACAGTATACTAAAAAATTGAAGTCGGGAGAGGCATTGGTAAAATGTATTTACAAATATTATAAAAATGAAAAGATATTGACGAAAGAGGAGATGGAAATACATTACAAAATATATCGAAAAGCGGGAGACATACCTAATAATTATAAGTCTGAAAAAGAAATGAGACAATATATTAGCGTGTGGAAAACTGAATTTGATGAGGCAAAGGGGAGCACTGAATTAACTTTTTTGGCGGGAGAATATGATCGATGGTATCAGGTTTTAGGGGAGGATGACAAAGAGCTGATAGAAACCTATGAAAAAAAGCTTGAGAAGTTCTTTGTTGACGAAGCAAAGAAAATAATGCCCAATCCTTTGGATCACTATAGTGGAGGTAAATTTGACAATGCCACACAAACGGTAAGAGAAATATATAATGAAGTGCTCAAAAGAGCAAAATGCAGATTGGTGCAGGATTATATAGAGTATCTTTGTGAAAAGACAAATGACGAGACAGCTTGGAAATATTCAGGACAGCTTAGGGACTGGTATACAGATAGCACGGATATAGGAAAGTATATTGAAGATAATCTGGAAAGGCTTTTTACTGAAAAATCGTTCCCTGTATTTGGTATGAATGATTGTAAATATTATACCTGCTGCAACATTATTAAGATGCTGTATCAGAAAGATAGTGAGCATTTTGTTGAACGGTATAAAGAGCTGAAAACAAGTTTTGACCGCATGAGCATTTACCGAACGGAGATGATTCTCAGAGAACTCGAAATCCTAAATCAAATCAATAAATAAGACAAGCCGCCCAGCGACCTTACGGTCTCGCTGGGCGGCTTATTTTTTGCGTTTCCACAACAGATATTCTTCGTAGCGGTGCATCTCGTTCTGTTCTTCTTCGGTCAGGCGCTGGCGCTGTTTGCGGGCTTCGTCCGAGGGGTCGATGTCGGTCAGACCCAGTAGGTAGTCGGCAGAGGTGCCATAACGCTTGCAGAGTGCAATCAAAACTTCATGGCTGGGAGATGCTTTGTCGCGTTCCCATGTGCGGACGGTAGGCACTGAAACATGAAATGCTTTTGCTAAATCTTCTTGCGTTTCACCGTTTAATTTGCGTAATTCCGCGAGCCGTTCGCCAATCATCCTAATCCCTGCCTTTCTTTGCTATCAGTATAAATAATATTGTCGCTTTTGACAAAAACCGATAATCCCGTTGTCAGTTTTGCTTAAAAGTGATAATATTATTATCATAATAGTGCGAAAGTGATAAGAATACTGACACTTCCGCCACAACGCTAAGGCAAAGCGAGGGAATCCCCGTTGGAACAACTGATCGACTTTCACGCACCGGAAGTACAGGCGGTGCTGGATACGCTACTAAAAGATAAATCCACCGGTAAAAACATCATCTGGGCAACCGACCCGCCGGAAGAACTGCAAACGGTAATGTACGAACCGGTGACGGATAAATCCCAGATCACTGCGCAGCAGCTCTGGCTGACCCACTACGAGGTGGTGCTGCCCCGGATGATGAAGCAGACCGACACCCAGCAGCAGCGCACCCGCAAAAAAGGCGAGGTGTTCAGCCCTGCATGGGTCTGCAACAAGATGAACAACGCACTGGACGCCGACTGGTTCCGTGCGCTGGGGGCAGAGGAGAGCGCCGGGCAGTTCACGGTGGAGCTGCCCCAAGGCTGGCAGACGGTGGAAACGCCGGTGCAGTTCCCAGCGTGCAAGGGCAGGACCACGGCATGGGTGCAGTATGTGCAGAGCCGCCGTTTGGAGGTGACCTGCGGCGAAGCCCCCTTTCTGGCATCCCGGTACGATGCCGCCACCGGCGAGATGATCCCGGTAGCCCGGCGCATTGGTATTCTGGACCGCAAGCTGCGTGTGGTAAGCGAGAACGCCGCCACAGAGGACGAGTGGCGCAAATATGCCACCCATGCAGTGCAGTCCACCTACGGCTATGAGTATCAGGGAGATAATCTTTTGTTGGCGCGGGTCAACCTGCTGCTGACCTATGCAGAGCATCTGCAAGCCTGCTGGCAGCGCAAACCCACAAAAGAAGAGTTACAGCCTATCGCCACCATCATCAGCTGGAACCTGTGGCAGATGGACGGCCTGCGCCTGTCCGTGCCCGGCGGCAAGCCCCAGCCGGAGGCAGAACAGCTTGACCTCTTTTCCATGTTCGGGGCGGCAGAGCCGCAGCCGCCCACGGTATCCTGTAAAGTGAAAAACTGGCGCAAGGGCAGCCATGGAACCGCCCAGAACTTTGAAACCATTCAGGAAGGGAGTACCAGCATGAAGTTTGATTATGTCATCGGAAACCCGCCGTATCAGGATGAAACCCTTGGCGATAATGGAACGTTTGCACCGCCAGTATATAACAAGTTTCTGGATGCGTCTTATGAGATAGCAGAAAAAGTAGAGATGATTCATCCGGCACGCTTTCTGTTCAATGCTGGTTCTACGCCGAAAGCATGGAATGAAAAAATGCTGAATGACGACCATCTCAAAATTCTTTATTATGAAGCTGATAGTAGCAAAATGTTTGTGAACACAGACATTAAAGGCGGTATTGTGGTTTCGTATCGCAATATGTTAGAGCAATATGGTGCAATAGGAACATTTACACCCTATGAAGAATTAAATAGGATTCTTTGCAAAGTCAAGCCTGCAATAAAAGTACCATTGAGCACCATGATTTCAGGCAGAGGTGTATATAAACTATCCGCTGCGGCTTTGGAAGAACACTCGGAAATTGAAAGGATTCAATCAAAAGGCCATAAATACGATGTGGGGTCGGGTGCTTTTAAAATTCTGAAAGACATTGTGTTTTTTGAAGAAAAGCCCGTAGATACTAACGAATATGTTGCATTTCTCGGACTTGTAAATTTGAAAAGAGTGTATTATTGGACAAAGTTGAAGTATCAAAACCCACCCAAAAGCTTTGCGGAATATAAAGTGTTCATTCCTCAGGCAAGTGGAAGCGGAGCACTGGGCGAAGTAATGTCAAGCCCGCTTGTTGAAGCTCCCTTTGTTGGAGCAACTGAAACATTCCTTTCAATTGGTGGCTTTGAAACTCGAAGCGAAGCGGAAAACTGTCTGGCTTACATAAAGACTAAATTCGTGCGAGCAATGCTTGGAGTGTTGAAGATTACGCAAGCAAATACCCGAGAAAAATGGAAATACGTTCCCCTTCAGGACTTTACCGCCCATTCCGACATTGATTGGAGCAAGTCGGTGGCGGAAATTGACCAGCAGCTTTACCGCAAGTATGACCTGACTGCGGACGAAATCGAATTTATCGAGACCCATGTAAAGGAGATGGCATAATGGCTGGCATAACCCTGCGCACTGCCCGGCAGGTAGTGCCCATGATCTACGCCTATACCACCCCGGAAATTGCCCGGCACAACGGCTGGACGAAGATCGGCTACACCGAGCAGTCGGTGGACAAACGTCTGAAACAGCAGACTCACACCGCCGATGTGCTGTTCCACGAGGAGTGGCGGGGCAATGCCGTCTACGATGACGGCAGCGGCGAGGTGTTCACCGACCACGATTTCCACGCCTACCTCCGTAAGCTGAACGTGGAGAATGACCGCAAAAACGAGTGGTTCCATCTGGATGGGCAGCAGTCCCGGCGGTATTTTCAGGATTTCCGCATGAACCGGGGCCGGGTGCAGCTGGATGCCGCCATCGCCTACACCCTGAGGGAGGAACAGGCAAGGGCTGTCCGCGACACTAAAACCTATTACTGGAGCCACCCCGGCGGAGAATATCTCTGGAATGCCAAGCCCCGCTTTGGCAAGACTCTCTCCGTCTACGATTTCTGCAAGCAGGTCGATGCACAGACGGTGCTTATCGTCACCAACCGCCCTGCCATTGCCAATAGCTGGTACAGCGATTATGTGCGCTTTCTGGGCAGAGAGTCCGGCTATCTCTTCGTCAGTCATGTGGATGCCCTTGCCGGGCTGCCCCATGTGCTGGACGAGCAGGGCTATCTGGACGCCGCCGCACAGGGCGAGGAGCTGTATAAGCGCATTGAGTTCGTCAGCCTGCAGGATATGAAAGGCTCGAAATATTTCGGCGGCGAGTACGACAAGCTGCGCCACCTGACCGAGCTGAACTGGGATGTGCTGGTCATCGACGAAGCCCACGAGGGCGTGGACACCTACAAGACCGACCTTGCCTTTGACCGCATCCACCGCCGCTTCACGCTGCACCTGTCCGGCACGCCCTTCAAAGCGCTGGCGAACGATAAGTTTGCCGGGAATGCCATCTTCAACTGGACCTACGCCGACGAGCAGGCAGCCAAGCGGAGCTGGCAGGGCGCACCGGGGCAGCAGAACCCCTACGCAAACCTCCCCATGCTCAACCTCTACACCTACCAGATGTCCGAGATCATCCGGGACGAAATTCAGCAGGGCGTGGAGATCGACGGCGAAACGCAGGAATTTGCCTTTGACCTGAACGAGTTTTTCAAGGTAAAGCCCAGCGGCAGCTTTGAACACGACGCCGAGGTAGACCGCTTTCTGGATGCCATGACCACCCAGAACAAGTTTCCGTTTTCCACCCCGGAGCTGCGGGCCGAACTGAAGCACACCTTCTGGCTGCTGAACAGGGTGGACAGCGCCAGAGCGCTGGCAAAAAAGCTGCAGGCGCACCCGGTGTTCCGGGACTATGAGGTGATCCTTGCCGCCGGTGACGGCAAGCTGGACGACACGGACGAGAACCAGAAGAGCTTTGACCGGGTAAAAGCCGCCATCGCCCACCACGAAAAGACCATCACCCTGTCGGTGGGGCAGCTCACCACCGGTGTCACCATCCCGGAATGGTCGGCGGTGCTGATGCTCTCCAACCTGAAAAGCCCGGCGCTGTATATGCAGGCGGCGTTCCGTGCCCAGAACCCCTGCCTTTTCCACGAAAACGGCACCTTCCGCCGCAAAGAGAACGCCTATGTGTTCGATTTTGACCCTGCCCGCACTCTGCTGATCTATGAGCAGTTCGCCAACGACCTTTCTCAGAACACCGCCAGCGGCAAGGGCGACACCGAGGAGCGCAAGGCGCACATCCAGACCCTGCTCAATTTCTTCCCGGTCATCGGCGAGGACGAGGAAGGGGAGATGATCCCGCTGGATGCAGAAAAAGTCCTCAGCATCCCCCGGAAGATCAAGTCCAAAGAAGTGGTGCGGATGGGCTTCCAGAGCAATTTCCTGTTCCAGAACATTTCCAACGTGTTCAGTGCGCCGCAGGAGGTGCTGGACATTCTGCAAAACTTCCAGCCCATCAGCGAAGCCAAGGCAAAGCCCATTCAGATCACCCCGGACACCGGCGCAGACCTTTCCCTGAACGACAAGGGCGAGGTGGATCTGGACGAGGGCTACGTCATCGGCAAGGCAGCGGATGTGTTCGGGGAAAAAATTTATGAGAGCATCCCGGCGCTGGACACCGCCTTGCAAGACCTGACCGATGCCCCGGCGAAAGAGGAGCATCTGGAGCCCCTGAAAAAGAGCATCACCAAGGAGATCATCACCCCCATGGTGGAGCAGGCAAAGCAGGAGTATGGGCGGGACCTGAAGCTGTCCGACCAGAAGCGGTTCGAGAGCGCCGCCAAAGCCAAGATGGACGTGGCGGTGAACAAGGTGGTGGACAACTACCGCATCGACCAGAGCCAGTTGGAGACCCAGCGCACCCAGCAGCTGCAAAGCTGCACCACCGCCCAGCAGCGCCAGCAGGTGAACCGGGAGTTTGACGCAAAGCAGCAGCAGAGCACCGCCGCCCTCATGGAGACGTTGCAAACCACCATCCAGCAGACGGCGCAGGAAATGCAGCAGACCATCGTGCGCACCGTGGAGACCAACCAGAAGGAGCAGGAGAAAAAGGGCTACGAGGACACCGTCCGTGACCACCTCCGGGGCTTTTCCCGCACCATCCCGTCCTTCCTCATGGCCTACGGCGACGAGACCGTGACGCTGGCAAATTTTGACCAGATCATCCCGGACAAGGTCTTTCAGGAGGTCACCAGCATCACGCTGGAACAGTTCCGCTTTTTGCGGGACGGCGGGCCGTACATCAACCAAGCCACCGGACAGGAGGAGCACTTTGCAGGCCATCTGTTCGACCCGGTGGTGTTTGACGATTCGGTGAAGGAGTTCTTGAACCTGAAGGTCAAGCTGGCGGATTACTTCGACGAGAGCCGCACCGAGGATATCTTCGACTACATCCCACCTCAGAAAACCAACCAGATCTTCACTCCCAAGTGGGTGGTGAAAAAGATGGTGGACTTGCTGGAGCAGGAAAACCCCGGCTGCTTCGATGACCCCGGCAAGACCTTTCTCGACCCCTACATGAAGTCCGGTCTGTATATTACCGAGATCGTCAAGCGGCTCTACCGCAGCGAGAAAATGCGGCAAACCTTCCCGGATGATAACGCCCGGCTGGAACATATCTTTGCCAAGCAGGTCTATGGGCTTGCGCCGACCGAGATCATCTACCGCATTGCTATCAGCTACATTCTGGGCTTTGCAAAGGGTCACGGCATCACCGCCCACCATATCCGTCAGGCGGATACGCTGGAATTTGCCAAGGCGGGCACCATGGAAAGGGAACTGGATAAGATTTTCAGAGACTGAGAAATAGAATACGGCATAAAACCAAAGGCGGCTGTCTGCATGGGTGCAGATGGCCGCCTTTTTGTGCTATGCCTGTTACAAAAATGAAAGCTGTTGAACGTCCGGCAAATCGTTTTCAGGTGTGGAATGATTGGCTTTTTTCATCATGTTTCCAATGGTTTTTTTGATGGTGGACTTGGTTTCGATCCCTTGCTTGCGCATCTTTGTATCATTGGTGTTTTTTTGAACCGAGCAGATACTGGATTTCAAGATACGATTGTAGAAGTCCATTGCCATGATATTCGTCCGCTCATTTATATCAATCGTGGACTTTCCAGCATATCGCTGAGCGATATTCCGTGCGGTATGAAACATTGATGTTTCATAAATTTTAAGTTTGCTGGCGAAATCTTTTCCATTGCACCGTGAATTTAGGCTGTCTTCAAGAGGAATCAAATTCCCAATAATGCCATTTTCAGGGGAATTTGTATCATCCAAGATATGTTCGATCGTGAAGGCAGCACACTGCTTACTGGCACATTTGTATCGTTCAAGGACTTCCAAAACAACTTGCACACGTTCCTTGTTTCGGTCATCGTCGTAATACCCAGCGTGATGTGACCACCCTAAATTGGAGAATGCTTTGAGAAAGACTTCTTTGCTGGGAAGTTTATTCTTTAACTCTGAGATAAAGCATTCCAATGCGGAGTCGGAGTAGTGGTTTTCGAGAATACTGGAATTTTTGTAAATCGCATTTGTTATTTTGTTCGAATTTTCTTGTCCAATAATGGTATAGCAGATGAAAAAATCATAGAGAAACAGAAGGGTCTCCTCGTACTTCTCTTGGCTGAGGTGACCGAGTTCATATTGATGAATTAGACTTAAAAGGATAGGACGAATTTGTTCTTGCCGATGCTTTTTGAAAAAAGCATATACTTTAAATTCAACATTCGAACAGTTAGCAGATTCCTCAGATTGAGAAGGAGAAAGAAGGCGGTTGTAGTAGATGGACTTCTGATAAATATCGTCAAGAAGCGGAACAGTTGGAATGCCTTTGTTGGAATCACGAATGAGTTTATAATCGCTGATACCTTCCTGAACAGAGGTTCTATATTTGTGGGTTGCATAATGTTTTACAAAGCGTTCGATGTTGTTACCTAAAAGCGATTCGATCTCCGACCAAGTGGTTTTCGCAGTGTCGACATCTCCATCGGGTCTAATGCCTCTTAGAATAAAGTTCTTTAATAGTTCATGCCCTTCCAATGCTGAGCCGCGAGCGTTTAAAATCTCAAAAATCGTGTACGCATCTTCCTCGGAAGATGCGGTAATATCAACGTATAGCAGATTGTCCGTGATGGCGGTTCGTAAATTGAGTAGGACCTGAATTGGAGAAAGAGCAGATTCTTCAATATGTTTATAAATGCTGTTTATGAAAAACACAAAGGCAGCTGCGAGATTCTTGTTGTTTCGAGAATACTGCTTTACAAGTGCTACGGTTTCAAAACACTTTGCCATATTTGGAGAAATTGAAAAGAGCCCGGTAATAATTCGCTCCAGTGCAATATATTGCTCAGACTTGATGACCATAGTTTCCTGATTTAAATCATCACGAGTGAACAAATACTGCTTTGTTCCTCGAAATTCGTCGTCAAATTCATAGCAATGAAGGCAAAAGGCTACACTTGCAAGAAAAATTGTTAGGGAAATAATCCGTTGTTGACCATCTACAATTGTAAAATAGGAGATGCCGTTTTTGCGGTCGTTCTCTTTGTAAAGAACGATACTTCCGATGAAGTGGGTTGCTTCTTTTCCGGTAGCAACGAGCAAGACATCATCAAATAACTCTTGCCAGTTTCTTTTGTTCCATACATACTGTCGCTGGTTTCGGGGTGTTCCATAACAACGCTTGGTGAAAAGGTCGTAGACGTGTTTGTCATCTGCTTCAAAACTCAATGAAAGTCACCTCTTTTTCAGTGGATGGATTTGACCATTTGCTAATTAAGTTCATTTTAACCCATGAGAGCCAGAAAATCAACATTAACGCTATGATTTGGAAGTTGCGGTTTACCGATGAAAAAACGGAATGGACTGAAAAGCTAATAATATAGAAAAACCAATACTGACTTCTACATAATCGCAAGCGACAGTTATGCGACAGTATGCTAGTGCAGGCTTCATCTAACGGATGCGGTTTACGGGTTTAGGTGTTCCCAATAAACATTCCGCAAAACGAAATGCCGTTTATATGCTGACGAATTGTTGGCTTACGCTACGGAGACTCCTAGGGGACTTTCCAAATTTCAAAGCCATTTTGTAAACCAGACCGTCAGCTTTCAACTTTGACTTGAAACTGGCGGTTATTTCATAACCTAGATGATTTTCGAGTTCACAACACCATATCAAACAGGATAGGCTACCTTGTTCTCTATCTTTTTGCCAAAGTTTTCAGCGTGTTTTCTTGCACACTGCCGAAAGTGGCGTGTTTTCAAAACTTTTTGTTGACATGGCTCGATTTTTGTGGTAATCTATCCCAACAATTTAATATAACATATTTACTTAGAGTTCCAGCTCGGCTCCCGAAGGAGTCGGAGCAAGTTTTTGACTTTCTTATCGCTACATAACGAATCCGAACCAAGGCCATCCCAGAAGGGACGGTCAGGTTCAGGTTGTTGTGTGGCGATTTTTTATTGCAAAATCAGCAACGAACCTTGAAAACCGCATGACCGTCTGCATGGAATACACGGCGATGACCCCGCAAGGGAGAGCCGGAAAACGCCGCCGGAAGGGGGCAGGAAAGCCATGCAGGGAGAACGGCGCACCCAATATCAACTTGTCAAAATGGCCAGTTGATGTGGTGAATGACACAAAGCGTCATTCACCAGAAAAACCTTATGCGTTACGGCTCACCTCATGTGGACAATTTGTCTACATGAGGTAACCTGTCGCAGCCTAATTCAATGTGTTCAAACTGAGCACATTGACTCTGTCCGTGTTACAGCTGACCTCGACTTGACATTTTGTCAAGCCACGGTGAAATTCGGTAAGTGCTGCTTTTCAGTACTTACCAAATGACCGTAACACGGTCGCTCTGTGGTGGGTTACGAAAACCGTAACTCACCACTTGGAAGTGGTAAATGGACAAAATGTCCACTTACCACTCAACCATAACAGAGGAAGCTTGGTTGGTGGTCATTTTGATCACCAACCAGACAATCGTAACGCTTTACTGTGTAAAAGTGGCTGTTACCATTTTGATAACCGCCACGCATCTGTAACGTTTGGGCAAATAATGCTTTTCATTATCCACCACACACCCGTAACAACCAAAGGAGGATTCCTATGACAACAGAACAATGGGAACGCGAAAATCAGGACACCTTGATGGAATATTTCATTGATGGCGACCCCAGTGTGCGCAGAATCCAATGTGAATACTGCCGCAAGGTCATCTACACCCAGACCCGAAACCGCAAATATTGCAGCTTCCAGACCTGCGGTCACAAGATGCTGAATCTGCGGAAAAGCCTTAAAAAGCGTGCCGACCGTGGAACTTACACCTGCGTCTGCTGCGGGGAACAGTTCCTACCAATTCGGGCAGATGCCAGATATTGCAACAATGCCTGCCGGCAGAAAGGCTACCGCCAGCGTAAAATAGCTGCACACACTTCTCTTTGAGGAACTTGATAAAGTTTGTCGAGTTCCTTATCTACGCTCGCTTTTATCCAGTAAAGTGGCACTTCCCAGAATGGGAAGTGCCAAAATACCGTAACTCTTAATCGCTCACTCCCAAATCCCCAAAGTGGGAATTTGGGCTGTCATCTGAAATCAGGTTACGCTTTCCGTAACTTGATTTGTAACTCCTGCCGAATCAAGTTCCCACTTTGGGAACTTGATTGTAGCCGTATCAAAATCAGGTTGTCAAAATGATAACTTGATTTCATCTGCAACGAAGCCACCGGAGTTATCATTTTGAGAACTTCGGCTTTATCTGTTACGCGTCGCGCCCACTCCGTAAAAATCAGGTGGTCAAAATGATCACTTGATTCTACCCGTAACGACTCAAGGTCGTTGAAAATTAGGTGCCGCACCCGGCACTTGATTTTACCCGTAACAGAATCAGTGGGTCAAAATGGCCCGCTGAAAAAGCCGGACGAGCTGCGGGCAGGGATTCGCAAATCTTTGCCTGTCAGCTTGCCAAAATCAACGGGCCAAAATGGCCCGTTGAAGGGAGTCAAGGGGGAACGCCTTACCCAGTGATATGATGCTGTGCGTCATATCCTACTGGGTATTATCTGGCGCACCGCAGGCGGCAGATTCAGCAGCAAAGCTGCTGCGCACCCACCCCGCCAAGCTGTTGAAATGGAGGAATGTCTATCTGAAATTAACACGACACAACGGACGAGCCGGGACCCACGGCACCTATAACCCCAAGCACAATGACCGGAGTTTCAACCTTGTCAACAGTGAGCACATCGACCCGGAACGAGCCAAGGGCAACATCTACTGGGACTGCTTCCACGGATTTCGCTCCACTATCGCCCCACAAGACCCGGATGATCTGGCCGGGACATTCTCGGATGTGGAACGGCAATTCTACGAGACCCACTATTCGGAGTTCATCGAAAGGCAAAATGAGCGTAACGCCAAGATTCGGCATACGGAACGAAACCGCTCCATTTCCGACCTGCTGTCCAGCCGCAAGACCTGCCCGGAGGAAACTATCTACCAGCTTGGAACGCTGGATGAACACGCTTCCGCAGAGGACTTGCTGAACATCGTCACCGAGTTCATCGAGGAGTTCAAAGCAAAGTTTGGCAATCATGTTCACGTTCTGGATTGGGCGTTGCATCTGGACGAAAGCACACCCCACATCCACGAGCGTCATGTGTTCGACTGCGAAAACAAGTACGGCGAGATCGCTCCTCAGCAGGAAAAGGCACTGGAAGCACTGGGTTTTGATCTGCCCGACCCGAATAAGCCTCTCAGCCGCCGCAATAACCGCAAGATTACCTTTGATGCCGCCTGCCGGAAGATGCTATTTGAGATCGCCAAGCGGCATGGGCTGGATTTGGAGGAAGAAGCGGAGTACGGCAACCGACAGTATCTCGAAAAGCAGGACTATATCCTTGCTAAGCAGAAAGAGCAGCTTTCCGCCCAGCAGAGCAAGCTGGACGAGCTGACCCTGAAAGTTTCGGACATGGAAACCCTGCTGGAAGATGTTTCAGCAGCAGCTTACGACAAGGCGGTGGAGGTCGTGACGGAGGTGGTACGCACCGAGACCCGGAAGGAAGATATGCGGATGATCGAGGACACGAAGAAGTGGGTGCTGTCCCCGGAGCGTAAGGCTCCCAAAGCCACGAGGGAATATGCCGCCCACCGTCTGGACACTGTGCTGGACAAGTTCCTCAAGACCATGCAGACCACCGCTGCCCGCTTGCAGGAGAAGCTCCTGAAGCCGGAAGTCCGGCAGAAGGGCAAGGAGCAGGTCAAGGAGAAAGCACGAGATTCCGTTCTGCAACTGCTGAACCGTTTGCAGGCAGAGCAGACTCAGCGGAAGCCCGGAGAGCAGCATACTGCGGAGAAATCAGAAACACGAGGTGATGTTTATTGAGCAAAGAAGTCAACGAAGAACGCACTCCACGAACCGTTGCCGATGTGAAAGAAATGCTGACCAAGCATTCCAACGGAGAGATCCAGCGGACGATCCAAAACTGCATCACGATTTTGCAGAACGACCATGTGCTGGCCGATGCCATCCGGCTGAACCTGTTGAGTGAGCGCATCGACATTGTAAAGCCTGTGGGCTGGCCCCGTTCCGGTAAAACGCTGAACGACACGGACATGAAGTATATCCTGCGGAGGATGGAGAAATACGGCATTTCCAGCGAAAAGAAAATCGAATCTGCCATCCGCATTGTTGCCAACGAGAACCGCTATCACCCCATCCGGGATTACCTGAACGGTTTGCAATGGGACGGCACAGAACGGATCTCCCACGTCCTATACCATTTTCTCGGTGCTGCGGAGGACGAGTACACTTGCGAAGCCATGAAGATCTTCCTGATGGGGGCCATCAAGCGGGTATTCCAGCCGGGATGCAAATTTGAAACCATGCTCTGTCTGGTGGGCGGACAAGGCACAGGAAAGTCCAGCTTTTTTCGGCTGTTGGCGGTCAAGGATGAATGGTTCTCGGACGACCTGCGGCGGCTGGACGACGACAACGTGTACCGAAAGCTGCAAGGCCACTGGATCATCGAAATGTCGGAGATGATCGCCACCGCCAATGCCAAGAGTATCGAGGAGATCAAAAGTTTTCTCAGTAAACAGAAGGAAACCTATAAAGTCCCCTACGAGACCCATCCTGCCGACCGTCTGCGCCAGTGCGTCTTTGCTGGCACGACCAACCGGCAGGATTTTTTGCCCCGTGACCGCACGGGCAACCGCCGCTTTATCCCCATCCCGGTGGATGCGGAACTGGCTGAGACCCACATTCTGGACAACGAGGAGGAATCCCGTTCCTATATCGACCAGCTCTGGGCAGAAGCCATGACCATCTACAACAGCGGCAACTACAAGCTGGCGTTCAGCCCCGCCATGCAGGAAACGCTGCAAGCTCACCAGCAGGACTTCATGCAGGAAGATGCACAGGCGGGCATGATCTATGCCTTTGATCTATGCCTTTCTGGAGGACTACACGGGTGACCGGGTGTGTTCCAAGCAGCTCTATGCGGAAGCACTGGGCAACACCAATATCCCGGCAGAGTGGGAGACCCGTGCTATCTGCGAGATCATGAACACAGGAATTTCGCGCGGCGATATCCAAGGCTGGCAGGCGCACAAGACCGCCAAGCGTTACCCGAAGTACGGCGTTCAGAAAGGCTGGGAGCGCGTAACCAGCCCCGAAACCGGGGCTGAAGATTTCTCCGAAATAACGGATACGGAAGCCCAGCAACTGGGATTTCCCTTTTGATGGACAGCGGTTACACGTCTGGTTACAGGTTTGGTTACGCCGCAGTTACACCGAAAAGTCCGCATGACTGCTGCGTTTTCCTCTTTCTGTAACCATGTAACCTTAAAAAGATAAGAAAAAGTATAAAGCCCACCGGATGCCCTGTGTGCAGAAAAAGAGAGTTTTCCTGCCCGGTTACAGGCGTTCGGTTACAAGGAATTGGAGGTCTGCCTATGAAGGAAGTTCGCGTTTGCGAAGCAATGAAGTCCCCAGTAGGGACTTTAAGCGACGGAACGGTCTTGCGTCAGCAAGATGGAGGGACCAAGTCCCGACAAGTTCCGATTTGGGAAAAGAGCAATCTGACGCTGGAAGAAGCTGCGGCTTACTCTGGCATTGGCATCAACAAACTGCGTGAAATTACGAATGAAGATAAATGCAAATTCGTCCTTTGGGTGGGAAACAAGCGTCTGATTAAACGTCGCCTGTTCGATTGCTTTGTCGAGCAAGCATATTCTATTTGAGAGGCTGCCAAAGGCTGCAAATGTGAAACCGTCCTTTTCTCATTCGCTGCGGGTGGAAATCGCATGGTTGATGTGTTATACTGACACTGACCTTATAGATGCGCTTTTCACAGAAAGGAGCTTCTAAATGCCTGAAAAGCGCAAGGATAGCAAGGGCCGTGTTTTGAAGGATGGCGAAAGCCAGAGAGCAAACGGCACCTACGACTATCGTTATACCGATATCCACAAGAAACGGCGTTGTATTTACGCTAAATCTCTGACAGAGCTGCGGAAAAAAGAGGAAGAACTGTGGCGCGATCTGGCAGACGGCATCGACTACGCCGCCGGAGAGATGACGGTGGCTGATCTGGTTGACCGCTATATGAACCTGAAACGTGGGTTGAAGCCCAATTCACTTCGGTCGTACAACACAGCGGTCAAGCGGATTCATGCTGACCCTTTCGGGCAAAAAGCCATCAAAACGGTAAAATTGTCCGATGCGAAAGGCTGGTTCGTGTTTCTGCATGACAGTGGTTTCAAGCAAAACACCATTGGAATTCTGCAAAGCGTTATCAGACCGGCGTTTGAAATGGCGGTGGAGGATGACATCATCCGCAAGAATCCATTCAAGTTCAAGCTATCGGATGTTGTGCCGAAGGACGCTTATGTCCGCAATGCCCTGACCAGAGAACAGCAGAAGCATTATCTGCAATTCGTTCAGGACTACGGCGGCAACTATTATTATGATATCGTCATTCTTTTGGGGACCGGCTTGCGTGTGAGCGAGTTGTACGGCCTGACAAGAGCAGATATCGACTTTGAACGGCACTGCATCCATGTGCGGCGGCAGCTTTGCCGGACGGCTGAGAAGCCCTACTTTGTCACACCGCCGAAAACCAAGAGCGGCATCCGCAATGTTCCCATGACAGATACCGTTTGTGCAGCGCTGTTGCGTGTAGTGAAAGCCAGAGCATCCACAAAGGTAGAAGCACTGGTGGATGGTTGCAGCGGATTCCTCTTTCTGGACAAGTCCGGGATGCCGAAGGTGGCAATGCACTTGGAAAACTATATGCGTGGCGTGCAGGGAAAGTTTGAGAAGGCGTACGGCAAACCTGTTCCGCGCATTACACCTCATGTGCTGCGACACACCTTCTGCACCAATGTTCAGCAGGCCGGGCTGGATGTAAAAAGCCTGCAATACCTGATGGGACACTCCAATGCCAGTGTGACGTTGGATGTCTACACGCACAGCAGCTTTGAATCGGTTGAAAGAGCCTTTGAACAGATCGCCGGCAACCTGTGATTTTCGACGCATGAAGCGGGATAGCTTACGCCAAAACTTACGCCAATCACCCGGTAAGTGGCGTAGATTTGTGTAGAAAAGCGTGGATCGTGCAAAAACGGAGAATCTGGAAAAATCGGCTTGTGGCCTTGATAATTCTACAAAAGTCTACGTTTCCCGATATTCGTGATCCGGCTCCAAAAGTGTGGTTTGGAAGGGCGGCATGTACTAAGCCGTACCTTTCCTAATAAGATACGCCAGAGAGGCGGAACATCTCTTCGGAGAGGTTCCGCCTCTTTTTATGTATACCCCGCACCTCCGCTGCCCACCCTAACCATACGGAAAGGGGGCACGGGGATGTCCGGCAAACGGGTGTTGGCGGTGTATGCTGCCTTGCTGCTGGGGTTTGCGGTGGTGCTGTGCCGGTTATATCTGCTGGCGCTGCACCCCGCCTATGCTGCACGGGCGGCGGCGCAGAGCACGGTCACCCTGCAACTGCCCGCCCGGCGGGGCAATTTTTACGATGCACAGGGGCGGCTGCTCACCGGCTTAGAGGAACGCTGGCAGGTGTTGTGCTTTCCCGGGCAGGGCAATTACGACCGCCTGTATGCCTGCACTGATGCCGCCGGGCAGGCACTTTTGTACCGCAGCCGCAGCCGCGCTGCGCCGTTTTTGCTGGAGCTGAACTGCGACCCCGCCCGCCTTGGGCTAACCGGTTATCCCACCGCCCGGCGGTATGCGGCAGTGCCGCTGTGCCAGCATCTGCTGGGCTATCTGGATGGTACAGACCACGGCGCTGCCGGTCTGGAAAAGGCGCTGGACGCTGTGCTTTCCGGCACAGGGGAGCACAGCAGCCTTGTCTGCGCTGTCACGGCGCAAGGGACGCTGCGCACCGGAGAGACGCCCCAGCTTTTGCGTGCCGACAGCGGGGCACTGGGCGTGCAGCTGACCATCTCCCGCCCAGTGCAGCGGGCAGTGGAAGCGGTGGCGTCCACCACTATGCAAAGCGGCTGCATTCTGGTGCTGGATACTGCCACAGCGGCGGTGCGCGCCAGCGTCAGTGTGCCGGGCTACGACCCGGAGCACCTTGTTGATAGTTTGCAGGCGGCGAATAGTCCCTTCCTGAACCGGGCACTGCAAAGCTATGCGGTGGGCTCGGTGTTCAAGCCGGTGCTGGCGGCGGCTGCACTGGAAGCGGGTTTACAGCCGGTTTTCGAGTGCACCGGCGCGGTGGTAGTGGATGGGCAGATCTTCCGCTGTGCAGGCGGGGTGCCGCATGGACAGGTAGACCTTGCCGCTGCGCTGGAAAAAAGCTGCAACGGCTATTTTATCCGTCTGGGACAGCAGCTGGGCGCGGAAAAACTGCTGGACGCCGCCAAGGCCTTCGGCTTTGGACAGAGCCTGCCGCTGGCAGAGGGGCTTGCCGCCGAGGCCGGGCAGCTGCCCACCCCGCAGGAGCTGGCGCAAAGCGGCCAGCTGGCCAATTTCAGCTTTGGGCAGGGCAGTCTGCTGGCCACGCCCTTGCAGGTAGCGGCGCTGTTCAACACCATTGCAGCAGACGGCGTATACCGCGCTCCCTATGTGCTGCAAGCCACGCTGGACGAGACCACCGGGCAGCCGATGGAGACCCTCAGCCACCCCCGGGGACGGCGAGTGCTCCCGGCGCAGAGCGCAGCGCTTTTGCGCGCCATGCTGGTACAGGTGGTGCAGCAGGGCACCGCGCAGGATGCCGCTGGGCTTTCCGGCGGGGCGGGCGGCAAGACCGGAACTGCCCAGACCGGGCAGTTCACCCCGGAGGGCACTGAGCGCTGCAACCTGTGGTTTGCGGGGTTCTGGCCTGCGGAAAAGCCCCGCTACACCATTGTGGTATTGCAGGACGGTGCAGTGCACACCGCGTACTCTGGCGCGGCTATCTTTGCGCAGGTCTGCGCTGCGCTGGAAGCAGCGGGATAAATGCGCGGATTCTACTTGCAATTCTGGCTTTGTTATGTTACTATATAGTTGTATTTTTGCGTGGTTTTCCGTATTTACAAATAAAAGGAGCGTTACGATTCATGTCTGTTATCGAAATTGTTGGCGGTGCCATTCTGCTGGTGGCTTCGCTGGTCATCGTTTTCCTCACCCTCATGCAGCACACCCACGGTCAGGGCCTGTCCGGTGCCATCAACGGCAGCGTGGGCGGTGCCAACAATGCGCGTCTGACCCCGGCAGACCAGATGCTGGCTAAGGTCACCCGCATTGCAGGCGTGGTGTTCTTTGTGGTTGCTATTCTGGCCTGCCTGTTTGCAGGCCGTCTGGCAGGCTGAGAAGGCGTTACAGCCCCGTGAACGGACGGGGCTGTTTTTCTGTGCAAAAAAGTGCGGGCAGCCGGTTCTGCGGGCTGCCGCAAAGAGGGGACAGGGGAAAGCGCCCGTCCCAAGGCAGGGCTGTGCTCCGCAGGAGATGCACGGCCACGGAAGTGAAGGAGATAATATTTTATGGCAATGCGCGATAAAATTGAGCACGCGATCCAGAATCAGCCGTGCACCGTAAAAGATCTGAAGAATAAGTTCGGCGGGGATCGCGGCGCAGACCGCAAGGTGATGGAGGCTGTGGACCAGCTGGTGCATGAGGCCGTCATCTGCCAGCGGCAGGGCGTGTTCTTCACCGTGCGCAGCGGCCGTGCCGACAAGGCACTGCTGTGCAAGGTAGTAAAGCTGGGCAAAAACTTTGCCTTTGTCATGCTGGAGGACGGCACCAGCGATATCTTCATCCCCGGCCGGTTCACCCGCGGCGCAATGCCCGGCGACATGGTGCTGGTGGAAAAGTTTGCACACCCCCGGGTAGAGGGCAGCGATGAGGGTGAGATCCTTGCGGTTCTGGAAGAGAAGAACGCTCTGGTGGGCACCATGCACCGCGTGGAGGGCCGCCTGAAGTTTGTGCCGGACGATTGTCCCGCTATCTCCATGCAGGTCATGCGGGACTGCGAAGGCAGCGCCAAGGACGGCGATAAGGTGGCAGTGGAGATCCTGCTGCGCGGTAACCGTCAGGAGGATCACCGCGTGGGCGTGGCGATGCGCTTTGGCAGCTGTGATGAGGCCAAGCGCTGCGCAAAGGCGCTGCTCTACGCACAGGATATCCGCAGCCGCTTCCCGGACAAGGTGCGGGACGAGGCCAAAAAGCTGGACAACGCCGAGGTATCCGCTGCGGACTGCGAGGGTCGCATGGATCTGCGCGCCCTGCCCATCTTTACCATCGACAGCGCCGAGACCAAGGATATCGACGATGCCATCAGCCTGACCAAGACCCCGGACGGCGGCTTTGAGCTGGGCGTGCATATCGCGGATGTTTCCAACTACGTCAAGCCCGGCACCGAGCTGGACAACGAAGCCTTTAACCGTGCTACCAGCGTCTACTACGCCGATCAGGTGGTGCCCATGCTGCCCAAGCAGCTGTCCAACGGCATTTGCAGCCTGAACGAGGGTGTACTGCGTCTGGCTTTCTCCTGCCTGATGCGGCTGGACAAGGACGGCAACCTGACTGATTACCGCTTTGTCAAGTCCGTCATCCGCAGCCGGGTCAAGGGCGTGTATTCCGAGATCAACGCCCTGCTGGCCGGTAACGCCGATGACGAGCTGACCGGCAAGTACCACGAGGTACTGGCGCAGCTGCCCGCCATGAAGGAGCTGTATGGCCACCGTGCCCGCCTGCGTAAGGAGCGCGGCTGCATGGACATTGAGAGCGGCGAGGTAAAGCTGATCCTCGACGAGGACGGCCACTGCATCGACGTGAAAAAGCGCACCTCCGGCGAGAGCGAGGCCATGATCGAGGAGTTCATGCTGCTGGCAAACCAGTGCGCCGCCCACTTTGCCCGGGTAAAGCAGATCCCCTTTGTGTACCGTGTGCACGAGGAGCCCAACGCCGAAAAGCTGGAGCGCTTGCACGGGTTGCTGCAGGCCTGCGGTGTCAACGACCACTTTGCCAAGGACGTGCCCACCCCCAAGGAGCTGAGCGCTATTCTGGAGGGCGTGCGCGGCACTGCCTACGAGCAGATCATCAACACCGGTATGCTGCGCTGTATGTCCAAGGCTGTGTACGAGGAAAAGCCCAAGGGACACTATGGTCTGGTGCTGCAGGACTATGCGCACTTCACCAGCCCCATCCGCCGCTACCCGGACTTGGCCATCCACCGCATCATGACCGCCCAGCTCAAGGGCACGGACAAGGACACCATGATCCTGCGTTACAGCGAGTTTGCCGAGGATGTCAGCAAGCAGGCCAGCGAGCGCGAGGTGATCGCCATGCAGATCGAGCGCAAGGCCGAGGACTGCTATAAGGCCGAGTATGCCCGCCGCCATCTGGGCGAGTGCTACGAGGGCCGCATCTCCGGCGTGACCCAGCGCGGCCTGTTCATCGAACTGGAAAACGGCGTGGAGGGCTTTGTGCCCGCTTCCAGCCTGACCGCCACCGGCACCATGCTCACCGAGGGTGTGCGCCTTTCCGACCCCGTTTCCGGCAAGAACTGGAATCTGGGCGATACCATGATGATCACCATCGTGCGTGCAGACGTCAATCTGGGCAAGATCGACTTTGAGGTCGCCCCGGAAAGCGCAAAGCAGTGACCTTATCATAAAACAAAAACAGACTGCCCCCGAAGCAGACCGCGCAGGAACGCGCTGCTTCGGGGGCAGTTTTTCGCAATTCTCAGGATCTCCGCAAAAGAAAATGCTTGCCTGAAAACCAGACAGGCGAGGAAATCGATGCGGGAAAGATCAGACCGGATGCCTTCCGAAAAATTGCTCAGCAATTTCATCCAGTTGTGCGGTGATCTGTCGGAAATCCTGATTCAGATCCAAGGTACGGGCACCAATCAGATTGCCGTCTAAGTTGAACAGGCAATCCGGGGTGATGGCTTCCTGCGTTTTGGCGTAGACCAGCAGCCCGGAAACATTTCCGGTATGGGCAGCATCCTGATTTTTAACGTAGGTGTAGATCTGGTAGAGGTTGGCAGAATGCAAAGTTTCTTTGTTAAATTGCTGCTGCATGGTGTGGCTGTAATATTTAGCATCCAGAATCAGGATTTTTTCACGGAAACGCAGAAAAATATCGGTTTGCATGGCAGGGAGAAACCGCAGCATGGCAGCATCGTGCTTTCCCACCAGAGCCCATTTGACCTGTGCCGCTTTGACCTCGGTAAGGTAGGTGTGATGCTTTCGGTAATATTCCAGAATAAAGCGTTCGTACAGCTTTGCCATGCGTTCACCCGAAAATGCTGTCATTTTATAGCTGCCGCTCTCGGTGGTCTGCAGCATATCGTGCAGCACGAAATAGCAGAGATTCAGCAGCATCTCGTAATTCTGGTTACTCCGCTGGTAATGCAGCTGCTTCCATGGGATTTGAGAGGGAAGCAGTACAGAAACCGTGTCCAGAAACAGAAGCACTTTTTTCAATTCCACTTTGCGTGCAGCAGAAACATTCTCGTCCCGAAGCAGCACTTGCAGGGTGGTTTTCAGGATCTGGTTATACAGGTTGTCCTCCGAAAGCTCGTCAAAGGTGCAGGCGACTTGCGGCTTGTGCTGGATGAGGGTCTTAATAGTCTGCGGAAGATCCAGCTTTCCCCGCAAAACCGACCGGGTCTCACTTCGGGAAACATATTCCCGATAAAGCCCCTGCTTCAGCTGCCGGGAAACGCCTTTTGCAAGGATAGCGGCAAACAAATCGTCGATGTGCTCAAACTTTTCCGAGGCAATGCACTGATAATCCTGCTGCTGCAACACCTGAAAGGCATAGGAGAGCATATAGTAGATGTTCTGGATAAAGATCCCTTTGTCAGTCGTCATTGAAAACACCACGCAGATTTTGCTCCCAACGATGCAGCTTGTCGGGCGCATCGAACCAGTATTCTGCCAGTGTAGGCAGAAGGTCAAATTCCACCACAGAGCGCATCCAGTCGGTGGTGCAGGCGGCAGGGTCAGCCAGACAGAAGTAGCTGTGACCGATACGGAAGCCGGAACCGAGGGAGGTATCTTCGGTAATTTCCCGGTTCAATGCCTTGATCTGTTCCACCAAAGCATTGAAGGTTTCGTTGTTGAGTACAGCTTGATATTTCTGGAATCCCTCGGAAGTGAAAGCCGGTTCCATCTCAAAGAAGCTGAAACGCCTGCGCAGCGCATAGTCGATCATGGCGAGGCTCCGGTCGGCGGTGTTCATCATGCCGATGATGTAGAGATTTTCCGGGACATAGAAGGGCAGCCCATTATAGGCCAGCGTGATCTTTTCACCCCGGTGGTCGCCTTCAATCAGCATCATCAGCTCACCGAAGATCTTGCTCAGGTTGCCCCGGTTGATCTCGTCGATGAGGAAAAAGTATTCCCGGTCGGAGTCGTTGGAAGCCTTCTGGCAGAAGCGGTAAAATACGCCCTCGGTCAGCTTAAAGCCGGAACCGTCCGGCCGGTAGCCCAGCATGAAATCCTCGTAGGAGTAATTCTGGTGGAACTGCACGAACTCTATCCGGGAAGAATCGGCCTGACCCATCATAGAGTACGCCAGCCGTTTGGCGGCGTAGGTCTTTCCAACGCCGGGTGCACCTTGCAGAATGACGTTCTTTTTGCGGCGCAGTAGAGAGACCAAAACGTCATAGCGCGGTTCGCTCAGAAATACGCTGTTCAGAAAATCTGATTTTGTATAAGCGTTCGATGCTATCGAACGGACGGGTGCTGGATTTTCTTCCCGGATGAGATCCAGAATAAAGTTGTATTCCCCTTCCGAAAGCTTGAACAGGCTTCCGTTCTGTTGTACAAAAAACTCCATCTTTTCCAGTTCCGGACAATCTTTCAGAGTGGAGTATTCAATAGGGGATATTAGATTTTCGATCTTTTCAAAATAAAGTTCTTTTCCGTTATTTTCTTGTGTGATTTTTGCAAGAGCAACTACTTTTTTAACGGGGTTGGCCTCGTAGCAGATGACGGGATCACCTGCCTTAGCATCCAGAATGTTCTGAAAGATCCGCCGCTTATGACCGCTTTCGTTGTATAATGTATACGATTGTTCTTCACCGACTTTGAGATCGGAAAACTGCCAGATTTTTGGACTTGCGGTCAGCCACCAGTAGTGGCGGGGAGAAGTAGAGTCTTTTTCAGAAGAAACGGCATAAAGGGGAATATGAGAAAGGTCAGTCTTTTTCAAGGCTTGAACAAGCTCATCCCGCAAACGCCAAATATAAGAGCCGTTTTCTTTGGGATCTGCACTTTTGCCGGTATACAGAACAGGCCACCAGCGGGAGTTTTCGCTGTCGCGCGGCATGAGGGGACAATTTGTCTTTTCAACGACCCTTCGTGCAAGGCTGGAAGAACCCATATTGTAGAAGCCGGCAGCTTCGCCGTACTTGATCGCAAGCTGCTTGCAGGTGGCTTGACCACCATAATCCAGCATACAGTTCATAATGCGGAGCGCATTCTGTGTAAAGACAGACGGGTCGTTCAGCAGACTGATCCACTGCTCTGTAGTAATGCCCGGATCATAGTCTGCTTTGCGGGGAAACCACTCGGATTCCTTCTGAGCGACTGTCTGTTCCTGAAGATAATAGCGGCTCAGATAAAAGCCCAGATCAATGGCAGCAATATTCCAGTGTGTGTCGGGCCAGTATTTCCCGGCAGGGGCTGCCTCAATGGCGCTGCGGATCATCTGGGTGACGGCAGCATTTTGGCTCAGTGCCGCCCGCAGTTCATCATAAAGACGATAGCTATTCAGTAGAGAGTCGATAGAACCATCCCGTTTGGGTGGTGTGTCAAAGTTCAATTCTTTTGCGATATCACGGGATACGGCATACCGATAGGCATAATATTTATCCGGGAACTGAAGCCACAGATAGACGCTGATAGCGCTGGTGTTCTGGTAGTGGTTGTTCCAGCTGCCATCGTTGTGTTTTATGCGCAGGGATTCGGCAGCAGCTTGAAATGCGGTGATGCGCTGAGAAAGCCCGATGGATTCATCAAACAGGCTGCGGAACATAGCGCGGGTGGCTTCACAGTCCGCTGCTGCGAAATTCAGGACCATCGCGCGGGGATAGGCATAGCCGGTATCCAGAAGCGAAAAGACCTTTGCAGTGGCTTCCTTGAACATTTCACCAAAATCTGCCGTGTCAATATTCCAATGGTCGTGGAAATGCTGCGCGGCTTCCCATTTGAAATCTTCTCCATGAAGCCAGTGCTGCGGGAAATAAGTCTGGTATCCGTTCAGAACAGGTTCCAGTTTTGCATGATCGATCATGGCCGTTCCCTCCGAAATCAAAAAGTCTTTAAACTTATTGTACCACGATAAAAGTAGAAACACCATATTCCGGCAAAAGAAAATGCCCGCCTGAAAACCAGACGGGCGGGTGACTGATAATGGGTTTTGCAGCTTCCTTAATGACCACCAGTTGCGTTTATATGCTGGCAGTACCGGTGCCCTTGGAAAGTGCAATGACACATTCCACATGTGTCGTCGCTAGAATCGGAACACATAGATTCAGCCTCGTTAGAAGCATGGGAACACAAAACAGCAGGGAAGTGGTTCTCCTTGCTATTCTTGCGAAGCGGCTTGAAATTCTTGCCGTCCACACTGTTTTTGAACCCGGTCTTGTAAACAAAGACAATCATGTAGGGGTCTTTGTTCCCATTACTATCATAACCGCCCACGATTACTTTTTCAACTATACTTTCAAAAATATGTCGGTCAAAGGTGTCCAGAACCTCGTTCTGTTCAAGGGTCTGCCGGAACGTGGCAACACGCTTGCGCATTGTAGATTCGGTTTCGGCTGCATCTTGCAGGCTTTCACACTCTTTCTGCAACTGCTCAATCTGGCTGGACAGGTCCAAATACTTTCGGTCGTAGGTCTCCTTGTCGATGGTATCTTCAAGACGCATATCAACCAGCTTGTTTTTCTTGACTTCCAGAGCGTGAATATCTCTTTCGGCTTTCGCAAGACGCTTGCCCGCGTTGCTTTCAGAAAGAGTTTCTTCTGTCCGTTTCATAAACTCGTCCAGAACATCCTTGTTATTCTGGCACAAGAGGCGATAAGATTCTACAAAAGCCCGCTCAATCGTTCTTTCGTCAACGCCCTTGCTCTCCGGGCAGAACTTTTTTCCTTTTTTGGTGGAAACAACACATTGCCAGATAGCTTTATTATACTGTGAACTGCTATGCCAACTCCTCCTTGTCAGGGTGCCACCACAGAAACCACATTCTATCATGCAGCTAAAAGCGTATTTCCGGCTGAACTTTTCACGTTTGCCGTCCACGTTAAGGCTGCGGGGCTTTGCACGCCGCCGCAAAATTTCCTGTGCGGCTTCAAAGACTTCTTCCGAAATAATGGGCTCGTGGTGCTCACGAATATAAAATTGATCTTCCTCGCCGAAGTTGTACAGACGCCGTTTTGAAATAGGGTCAACGGTAAATGTCTTTCCTAACAAAATGTCGCCTTTGTATTTTTCGTTTTTGATAATGCCGATTACGGTACTGTCTGCCCATTTGGGACTGCCGCGTTTGGTTTTATAGCCTAAGTTTTCAAGTTCTTTGGCAATAACCGAACCACCGGCACCCTCCGTGTATCGCTGAAAAATGTAACGGACAACAGCCGCTTCTTCTTCGTTGATGGTGATGGTTTTGTCCGCTGGATTGTAGTCATAACCTAAACAGCCCTGAAACCCGACCAGCTCACCGCGCTGCATCTTCATCTTCAAGCCCTTTTTGACATTTGCAGAAATATTTTCGACTTCCTGCTGTGCAACAGAGCTTAAAATTACAAGGAGCAGTTCACCGTCCATAGTAAGGGTGTTGATGTTTTCTTCCTCAAAAAACACAGCCACGCCTTTATCTTTGAGCATCCGAACATATTTTAGAGTGTCAAGCGTATTTCGGGCAAAACGCGAAATGGATTTGGTAATCACCATATCCACGTCACCGTTCATACAGTCGTTGATTAAACGCTGGAAATCCTCGCGTTTTTTTACCTGCGTACCCGTGATAGCTTCATCAGCATAGATGCCGGCCAAAGACCATTCCGGCTTACTTTTTATAAGTTCGGTATAGTATTTGACCTGCGATTTGTAGCTGTTCAGCTGATCTTCGGTATCAGTGCTGACACGACAATAGGCAGCTACGCGTAGCCTTTTTTCAAAGTTTGTACGCGCTCGTGGCGAGAGCGTGTTGTGCGCTTTAATGACTTCAACATCTTTCATGCTTGACCTCCTTATTGAATGTGTTCCTTTCATTGCGTTAATCATAACGCCAATGCGACACAAAATCAAGAGGATAGTTCGGAAACCACACGATAATCTTTCATTAAGCGCTGTTTGATAAGGGAATACTCTCTATCGGTTATGAGCTTTCTTTCCAACAGCTGCTTCAAAAAAGCAAGCTGAATGCTATAACGTATCAAATTTTGTTCTTTCAAAAATATCCCCCTTTCACAAAATAAAAAATGAGCCAACGGACGGCTGCTGGCGGCAGCCCACGGGAATCTCACCCCTGCATTCCTCATGCAGCCCTA
>CABQER010000004.1 GCA_902463235.1 uncultured Faecalibacterium sp.
CTGGGCATCCGGAACATCCGGCTGGGGCCTACCCTGCCCCCGTTCCTCTCGCCGGGGGTGGTGCGCACCCTGCAGGAACGGTACGGCCTCAAGCCCATTGCCACCCCGGAAGCCGACCTGCAGGCTATTCTGGGCGGGTGAGGTTCCGTTTGGTTATTTTACAACAAACCCGCAAATCAAAGCATTCCTGAGTGTTCCGCATCACTCAGGGCAAATTCCTCCAAACCGCCGTACCCGCGTGCACAACGCCGGGTGCGGCGGTTTTGTTTGTATGCCGCGCACAGCTGCGGGGGCTCGCGGCGTTTCGCACAAGAAGCGGCGCAATGTGTGTAGCATATTTGGCGCAGCTGTCACTTGAAAATTTTTCAGGAATCTGTATAATATCAGGTATCGGAACAAAGGCGTTCCGCAGGGGTATTCTATGCCCTTGCGGGGCGCTTTTTTCTTTTTGCAGGGGATAAAAAGCTGCGGAGGGTGCCGCAGCCCCCGGTAAGCAAACAAGTAAAAAGGATGGGAAAGACTATGGAAAACTTTACAGAGCAGAAAACCACCCTTGGTCTGTACGACCCACAGTTCGAGCACGATGCCTGCGGCATCGGCGCTGTGGTGGACATCAAGGGACGTAAAAGCCACCAGACGGTGGACGATGCACTGTCCATCGTGGAGCGGCTGGAACACCGCGCCGGTAAGGACGCCGAGGGTAAGACCGGCGACGGCGTGGGCATTCTGCTGCAGATCAGCCACAAGTTCTTCTCCAAGGTCGCCGAGGAGCTGAACATCCGGCTGGGCAACGAGCGGGAGTACGGCGTGGGTATGTTCTTCTTCCCCCAGAACGAGCACCTGCGGGCACAGGCCATGAAGCTGTTCGAGGTGGTCACCCGCAAGGAGGGGCTGGAGTTTCTGGCATGGCGCGAAGTGCCCGTAGACCCCGATGCCGTGGGTCAGAAGGCGCGGGACTGTATGCCCGCCATCTGGCAGTGCTTCATCAAAAAGCCTGCCAAGGTAAGCAAGGGCATCGAGTTTGACCGCCGCCTGTACATCGTGCGCCGCGTGTTCGAGCAGGCCAGCAACGGCACCTATGTGCCCAGCCTGTCCAGCCGCACCATCGTGTACAAGGGTATGTTCCTTGTGCACGACCTGCGCCGCTTCTACGCCGACCTGCAGGACCCGGATTATGAATCCGCCATCGGCATGGTGCACAGCCGTTTTTCTACCAACACCAACCCCAGCTGGATGCGTGCACACCCCAACCGCTTCATCCTGCACAACGGCGAGATCAACACCATCAAGGGCAACACCGACGCCATGCTGGCGCGGGAGGAGAGCATCTCCAGCCCCATTCTGCAGGACGATATGAACAAGATCCTGCCCATCATCAATACCTCCGGTTCGGACTCCGCCATGCTGGATAACGCGCTGGAGTTCATGGTGATGAACGGCATGGATCTGCCGCTGGCTGTGATGATCACCATCCCCGAGCCGTGGGAGAACAACAAGAACATCAGCCAGAAAAAGCGGGATTTCTACCAGTACTACGCCACCATGCTGGAGCCTTGGGACGGCCCCGCCGCCATCCTGTTCTCGGACGGCGACGTGATGGGCGCAGTGCTGGACCGCAACGGTCTGCGCCCCAGCCGCTATTACATCACCAAGGACGGCCGCATGATCCTGTCCTCTGAGGTGGGCGTGCTGGAATGCGACCCGGAGAATATTCTGGTCAAGGAGCGCCTGCGCCCCGGCAAGATGCTGCTGGTGGATACCGTCAAGGGCGAAGTGGTGGACGATGAAAAGCTGAAGGAGCTTTACGCCAGCCGCGAGCCCTACGGCGAGTGGATCGACCGCAATCTGGTGCAGCTGAGCGGGCTGAAGATCCCCAACGTGAAGGTGGAAAGCTACACCGGCGAGCAACTGACCCGGCTGCAGAAGGTGTTCGGCTATAAGTACGAGGACGTGAACACCATGATCCTTGCCATGGCGCGGGCGGGCGCAGAGCCCTCCGGTGCCATGGGTACCGACACCCCGCTTGCTGTGCTCAGCAGCCAGCATCCCCCGCTGTTCAACTACTTCAAGCAGCGTTTCGCGCAGGTGACGAACCCGCCCATTGATGCCATCCGGGAAAAGGTGGTCACCTCCACCAGCGTTTACATCGGTGCCCACGGCAATCTGCTGGAGGATAAGCCGGAGAACTGCAAGGTGCTCAAGGTGCACAACCCCATCCTGACCAACACCGACCTGTTGAAAATCAAGTACATGAATGTGCCGGGCTTCAAGGTGGCTACGGTGTCCATCAACTACTACAAGAACACCAGTCTGGAAAAGGCCATCGACCGGGTATTTTTGGAAGTCGACCGCGCCTACAAGGAGGGTGCAAACATCATCATCCTGTCTGACCGGGATGTGGACGAATACCATGTGACCATTCCCAGCCTGCTGGCGGTTTCGGCAGTGTCCCAGTACCTCATCCGTACCAAAAAGAGCACCGCACTGGCGCTGATTTTGGAGAGCGCTGAGCCCCGGGAGGTGCACCACTTTGCTACCCTGCTGGGCTACGGTGCCTGCGCCATCAACCCCTATCTGGCACACGAGACCATCGGGCAGCTGATCGACGAGGGTCTGCTGGACAAGGACTACTACGCCGCTGTGCAGGACTACGACAACGCCATCCTCAGCGGCATTGTAAAGATCGCCTCCAAGATGGGCATTTCCACCATCCAGAGCTACCAGAGCAGCCAGATCTTTGAGGCTGTGGGCATCTCGAAGGAGGTCATCGACAAATACTTCACCGGCACGGTGAGCCGTGTGGGCGGCATCAGCATGGCAGACATTCAGGCCGATGTGGAAGCGCAGCACAACGCCGCCTTTGACCCGCTGGGACTGGATATCAACATGGAGCTGGCCGACAGCGGTGCCCACAAGTTCCGCAGCGGCAAGGAAGAGCACCTGTTCAACCCCCAGACCATCCATCTGTTCCAGAAGGCCTGCCGCACCGGCGATTACGACACCTTCAAGCAGTTCACCCAAACGGTGGACAACATGGGCGCCGAGGGCGTGCATCTGCGCAGCCTGCTGGACTTCAACTACGCCGCAGACGGCGGCATCCCGCTGGAGGAGGTAGAGCCGGTCTCCAGCATCGTCAAGCGGTTCAAGGGTGCTGCCATGAGCTACGGCGCACTGAGCAGTGAGGCGCATGAGACCATTGCCATCGCCTTGAACCGTCTGGGCGGCCGCAGCAATACCGGCGAGGGCGGCGAGCCTGAGGAGCGTTACCACAGCGAGAGCAATTCCAAGATCAAGCAGGTGGCCTCTGCCCGTTTTGGCGTGACCAGCAAGTATCTGGTCAGCGCCGAGGAGATCCAGATCAAGCTGGCGCAGGGTGCAAAGCCCGGCGAGGGCGGCAACCTGCCCGGCGCTAAGGTGTACCCGTGGATCGCCAAGACCCGCCACAGCACCACCGGCGTGGGCCTGATCTCTCCCCCGCCCCATCACGATATCTACTCCATCGAGGATCTGGCAGAGCTGATCTACGACCTGAAAAACGCCAACCGCAGCGCCAATATCAACGTCAAGCTGGTCAGCGAGGCCGGTGTCGGCACCATTGCCGCCGGTGTTGCCAAGGGCGGTGCACAGGTCATTCTGGTGTCCGGCTATGACGGCGGCACCGGTGCTGCGCCCCGCACCTCCATCAAGCACGCCGGTCTGCCTTGGGAGTTGGGCATCGCCGAGACCCACCAGACCCTGATTTTGAACGGTCTGCGCACCCGCGTGCGCATTGAGAGCGACTCCAAGCTGCTGTCCGGCCGGGATGTGGCCATCAGCTGTATGCTGGGCGCAGAGGAGTTCGGCTTCGGCACTACCCTGCTGATGGCGGAGGGCTGCGTGATGATGCGCGTGTGCAATCTGGACACCTGCCCCATGGGCATCTGCACCCAGAACCCCGAGCTGCGCAAGAACTTCAAGGGCAAGCCGGAGTACATCATCAACTACCTCACCTTTGTGGCAGAGGAGCTGCGGGAGTACATGGCAAAGCTGGGCGTGCGCACCGTGGACGAACTGGTGGGCCGCACCGACCTGCTACGGGTCAAGCCCGCCGCCCCGGGCAGCCGTGCAACGGAGTTGGATCTGGACTGCATCCTGCACAACCCCGCCATTGCAAACAGCAACGTCCACTTTATCAAGGAGGACAGCTACGACTTCCATCTGGAAAACACGCTGGACATGAAGGTGCTGATGAAGAAGTTCAAGCTGGGCAGCAAGGCTCCCCAGAACGTCAGCCTGAATGTTTCCAACGTGGACCGCGCCTTTGGTGCCATCTTTGGCAGCGAAATCACCCGCAAATATGGCAACGACCTGCCGGACGATGTGTACACCGTGCACTGCAACGGTGCAGGCGGCCAGAGCTTTGGTGCCTTTATCCCCAATGGCCTGACGCTGGAACTGGTGGGCGACTGCAACGACTACATGGGCAAGGGCCTTTCCGGCGGCAAGATCGTGGTGCGCCCGCCGCAGGGCATCGACTTCAAGCCGGAAGAGAACATCATCACCGGCAATGTGGCGCTGTACGGTGCTACCAGCGGCAAGGCGTTCATCTCCGGTGTGGCCGGCGAGCGCTTCTGCGTGCGCAACAGCGGCGCTACCGCCGTTGTGGAGGGCGTAGGCGACCACGGCTGCGAGTACATGACCGGCGGCACTGTGGTGGTACTGGGACAGACCGGCAAGAACTTTGCAGCCGGTATGACCGGCGGCATTGCCTATGTGCTGGACGAAAACTGGGACTTCTACCAGCGGGTGAACAAGGAGACCGTCAGCCTTGAGCCGGTGGAGCACAAGTACGATGTTGCCACCCTGAAAGAGCTGATCCGCGCCCATGTGGAGGCCACCGGCTCTCCGCGCGGCAAGGAGATTCTGGATAATTTCAGCGCGTTCCTGCCCAAATTCAAAAAGGTGCTGCCTTACGATTACGACCGCATGCTGCGGGTCATCGCCTCGGTAGAGGAGCGTGGTCTGGACGGCGAGCAGGCACAGATCGAAGCATTCTATGCAGTGCAGAAGCATAAGTAAGGAGGGGCAGCAGCATGGGTAAGACAACAGGATTTATGGATTATGCGCGCAAGACCAGCACGGACGTTGCGCCGCTGGAGCGCCTTGAAAATTTTAACGAGTTCCACATCTGGCTCTCGCGGGAGCAGCAGCAGACGCAGGCCGCCCGCTGCATGGACTGCGGCGTGCCCTTCTGTCAGGCGGGCATGATGATCGGCGGCATGGCCTCCGGCTGTCCGCTGAACAACCTCATCCCGGAGTGGAACGATCTGGTGTACCACGGCAAGTGGGAGCTTGCGCTCCACCGTCTGATGGCCACCAACCGCTTCCCGGAGTTTACCAGCCGGGTGTGCCCCGCCCTGTGTGAGGCCGCCTGCACCTGCGGAGATGTGACCGGCAGCAGCGTCACCGTGCGCGAAAACGAGCACGCTATCATCGAGACGGCCTACGCCAAAAACTGGCTTACCACTACCCCGCCGCCGACCCGCACCGGCAAGAGCGTTGCCGTGGTGGGCAGCGGCCCTGCGGGGCTTTCGGTGGCAGAGTATCTGAACAAGCGCGGCCACGCCGTTACGGTGTTTGAGCGCGCCGACCGCGTGGGCGGTCTGCTGATGTACGGCATCCCCAACATGAAGCTGGATAAGGCGGTCATCGAGCGCCGGGTCAAGCTGATGCAGGCCGAGGGTGTTGAGTTCCGCACCGGCATGGATGTGGGCGGTGCCGTGCCCGCCGAGCAGCTGCTGGCAGATTTTGATGCCGTTGTGCTGTGCTGCGGTGCCAAAAAGCCCCGCGACCTGAACGTGCCCGGCCGGGACGCCAAGGGCGTGCACTTTGCGGTGGACTACCTGACCAGCGTGACCAAGAGCCTGCTGGACTCGGGTTTTGCAGACGGCAAGGCCATCAATGCAGCCGGTAAAAACGTGCTGGTCATCGGCGGCGGCGACACCGGCAACGACTGTCAGGGCACTGCTCTGCGGCAGGGCTGCACCGACCTGATGGCGCTGGAAATGATGCCGCAGCCCCCTGTCGAGCGCACCGCTGCAAACCCGTGGCCGGAGTGGCCCCGGGTGCTGAAGGTGGACTACGGCCAGACCGAGTGCATCGCCAAGTTCGGCAAGGACCCGCGCGTGTATCAGACCACCGTCAAGGAGTTTTTGAAGGACGAGGCCGGCAACCTGACCGGTGCCGTCATCAGCTGCCTGAAGCCGGAGCGCGACCCCGAGACCGGCCGCACCAGCATGGTGCCCACCGGCAAGGAATTCACCTACGACTGCCAGCTGGCATTTATTGCCGCAGGCTTTACCGGCTGCGAAAACTACACAGCCGATGCCTTTGGGGTGGAGCTGACCGCCCGGGGCAATGTAGCTGACCACAGCTTTAAGACCAACGTGGACAAGGTATTCGTCTGCGGCGATATGCGCCGCGGCCAGAGCCTTGTGGTGTGGGGTCTGCGCGAGGGCCGCGATTGCGCCGCCGAGGTAGATCGCTGCCTGATGGGCTACACCAACCTTTAATTTGCCATTCTCTTTCCTATCCTAAACAAGCAGAAGCGGGAGCCCGTTATAAGGCTCCCGCTTCTGCTTTTATTGCTTAATCCGTATCGTATTCCGGCTCTGTGCTGCCCTCTGGGGGCGTTTCCGGGGTAGTGGGCTCGGTAGCGGCAGGCTCTTCCGGGGTGGCGGTGATCTGCACACTGGGGTCTGCGGCGATATATATGGTGATCACCGTACCCACCGTGACCATGGCGCCCTCTTCCTCGCTGGCAGAGACCACACAGCCCGTAGCGTAAGAGCCATCGTTCACCACCATGAAGCAGCTGGCCACAAGCCCCCGGCTGCTCAATATCTCAATGGCCTTATCCTGCGATGCACCGATGATCTTTGGCATCTCCACCTTCTCCGGGCCCTGACTGACCACGATCTGGATCACCTCACCGTTCTCCATCACCTCGCCGGCCTCCGGCTCCTGCCGGATGACCTGCCCGGAGGGCACGGTATCGCTGTACTCCAGCACCGCGCGGAACAGGTACATACTGGTGTACTCGCGGTTATTCTTGATCTGCTCGTAGTCGATGCCCACAAAGTTGGGCACAAGGTTCTGGGGGGGCATCGCTTCGCTGCTGGCTGCTTCCGAGCTCGGCTCCGAAGCGGGCGTCTGCTCCTCTTTGCTGCTCACGATGCCCCACAGGGTGAGCAGGATCAAAATGGAAAGCAGGATCAGGATGCCCGCCAGCAGCGCCTTCAGGCTGAGCAGGTGTTCCCTGCCCTGCGGGCTCTGCTCTGCCCGCGCCGGGTGCATCGGGGTCTCCGGCTTCATGGTGCGGGTCAACTCGGCGGTATATTCCTTGGAGGAAAGCGCCTGATACAGCTGCGGCACGGTCTGGATGCGCTCCATGACCTTGAGCCGCAGCCCCAGCTGCAATACATCGGAGACATAGGCCGGTACGGCAGGCTCTACGGTGCGTGCCCGGGGGTTGGAGTCCGACACCACGCGCTGAGCAGCGGGCATGGGTGCCTGCCCGCACACCATGCGGTAAAAAACAGCGGCAAGGCTGTATTCATCGGTGTAGCGCCCCTCAAACTCGGCGGTGGTGTACTGCTCCGGCGCGGAGTAGCCCTCGTACAGCTGCTCGTGCAGGCCGCTGCCTGCGGTGCGCAGACCCACGGTGGCGTACCCTGCCAAACGGCAGCGGCCATCCGCCATTACCCGGATGTTCTCCGGGCAGATGCCGCGGTGCACCAGCCCTGCCTTGTGCATGGCCGCCACGCCCTCAAACACCGGGCACAGCATGGCGCAGGCATCCTCTGCCTGCACCGGGGCGGGGCGGTTTTCCAGCCACTGCTCCAGCGGTGTGCCGCCTAAATTTTCCAGCACTGCATACACGGTGTTGTTGGCTTCCACCACATCCAGCACGGCTTCCAGACCGCTGGCGGGGGTAATGCGTTGGATGGCACGGTACAGGTCTGCAAAATCCATGCGGGTGGTCTTGAACAGCACTTCGCTGCCCTGCTTGGGGCGCAGGATGCAGTCCGCCCCCCGCTCCGCAGAAAGGGTGACGGGCAGGTACTCCTTGATGGTCACCCGGAAACCGCCCAGGTTCTCCACGCCGCTGTACAGCACGCCCTCGCCGTCCAGACTGCGCATCTCGCCCACGGTGTAGCGCCCGGCCAGCACCGTGCCCACCGGCAGGCAGCCCGCCGGGTTGCACCCCTCTAAGATCTTCCCGCAATGGGGGCAGACGGTCGCCGCAGGCGGCAGCTCCCCCATGCAGAACGGACACAGGCGTTTTTGCTCCATAGTGTTCTCTCCCCTTCCCAGCTTCTATACTTTTTATTGTATCATAGTGTTCCCCGCCGTGCAAGCTGTCCGCATTTTGGTGCAAAGGCAAAAAAGACCGGGGCCCGCAGCCCAAAGGGCTGACAGGCTCCGGTCTTAAAGATGCAAGGGGTTTCCCCTTATGCTGCGCTTAGTGGATGAACACAGGACCCAGCGGGTTTGCGATGGGGCTTACATAGCCGCCCAGCAGCTTGGGGATAGCAAGGCTGATGTCGGGGACGTAGGTCAGCAGCAGCAGTGCAACGAACATGCACAGGTAGAACGGCAGGGTCGCCTTGACGACCTTTTCCATCGGGCGCTTTGCAACGGCAGAGCCGATGAACAGCACAGCGCCGACAGGAGGAGTCAGCAGGCCGATGCCGCAGTTCAGAACCACGATGATACCGAACTGGATGGGATCGATGCCGATGGAGGTGGCGATGGGCAGCAGGATGGGGGTAGCGATCAGGATGATGGGAGCCATATCCATGATCATGCCCAGCACCAGCAGGATCAGGTCGATGAGCAGTGCAATGATGTAGGGGTTATCGGTGAGGTCGGTGATGGCGGTTGCTGCCAGATCAGGAACGTGCAGCATGGTCAGGCAGTTGCCGAACACTGCAGAGGTAGCGATCAGGATCAGCACGATGGACAGGGTGTTGACGCACTCGTCCAGAGCGTGCCACACGCCCTTCCAGTCCAGACCCTTATAGACGAACACGGAAACGAGCAGAGAGTAGATAACGGCGATAGCAGCGGACTCGGTAGCGGTAAACACACCGCCAACAACGCCGAACACCACGATGATAACAGCGGCCAGTGCCCAGATAGAGGTGCCCAGCTGCTTGATAAAGCGCTTGATGCTGAACGCATCGCCCTTGGGGTAGTTGCGCTTGACCGAGATGATGTAGGAGCCGATCATCAGCACGATGGCCAGCAGAGCGCCGGGCAGGTAACCGGCCAGGAACAGACTGCCCACGGAGATACCACCGGCGGTGGTAGCGTAGATGACCATGTTATGGCTGGGAGGAACCAGCAGACCCTCGCAGGAGGAGGTGATGGTAACAGCGGTGGAGAAGTCTGCGCCGTAGCCCTGATCCACCATCATGGGGATCATGATAGAGCCGATGGAAGCGGTATCAGCAGAAGCAGAACCGGAAATACCACCGAAGAAGTAGGAAGCCACAATGTTGACCATGGCCATGCCGCCGCGCATCCAGCCAACGCAGGCGTCTGCCAGTGCGATCAGCTTTTCAGAGATGCCGCCGGAGCCCATGAGCACGCCCATGGTGATGAAGAACGGCACAGCCATCAGGCTGAAGGAAGAGATGCCCTTGACCATCAGACGGCAGACATCGGTCAGTGCCTGACCCTGCACCATCATGCACAGCACGCTGGAAAGACCAACGGCGTATGCAATGGGGAAACGCAGGAAGATCATTACAAAGAAGCTGACAAGAAGGACAATGATTGCCAGTGTCTGAACTGTCATATTACATTTCCTCCTTTACAAAAAAGCTCTTGATATGGTTATACAGAGACTCGATCTCGAAGATGATCATGGCAACACCGGCCAGCGGCACCGGGAAGTACATCCAGAAGCGGCTCAGCCAAGGCATGGAAACATAGAAGCCACGGCCGCCCAGCGTAGTGGCGTAGTTCCAGCCGACCATCATCATGACCACACCAAGGATCATCACGGCAACGTCGGACAGGATGTCCAGCGCCTTGACCACTTTCTTGGGCAGGTACATATCAAAGGCAGTCATGCGAATATGTGCGCCGCGGCGGATGGCCAGTGCAGCGCTCAGCACAGCCATGTAGCTCATGCAGGTCAGAACGACCTCCTCAGACCAGGAGGGGTCCGGGATAAAGGGGACGTAACGGCCGATGACCGACATCGTGGTAATGAGGATATCTGCGATCAGCAGGATCTTGCAGATAAACAGAACCACCTTGTAGGTAAAGTCGTACGCCGGTCTGATCTTATCCAGAGTGGTAAAGATTTTCGGCATAGAAATTCCTCCATATAAAAACCCGGCGAAGCCTGCGGGCGTATTCCCGTGGGCCCCCGCCGGGCAATGTACTACTTGGATCGGATGGAAAGCCAGCTTATGCCTTCATGTCCAGCAGCTTCTGGTACAGCTCAGCCTGATCAGAGGTGTTGTCCTTGATGACCTTAGCGCAAGCTTCCTGCCAAGGAGTCTTGTCGTCCACATCCACAACGTTGCAGCCGGAGGAGCGCAGCTCTTCCAGAACCTTGTTCTCAGCGGTCTCAGACAGATCAGCGTTGAACTTCTGGGTGTCGGCAGCAGCAGCCATAACAGCAGCCTGCTGGTTAGCGGTCAGCTTGCCCCATGCGTTGTCGGTGATGACAGCCTGCACAGCGCCCAGAGTGTGGCCGTCCAGGATCAGGTTGTTAGCAACCTCGGGGAAGGCGTTGGACTTGTAGTTTGCGATGGGCTGCTCAGCGCCATCCACAACGCCGGTCTGCAGTGCGCTGTACAGCTCGCCGAAGGCAACGACGGTGGGGTTAGCGCCCAGACCCTCGACCATGCCGTTCATAACGGGGTCGTTGGACACACGCAGCTTCATGCCCTTCAGGTCGCCGATAGCAGCAACGGGCTTGACGGTGAAGAAGTGACGGAAGCCCTCCTCGCCGTAGAACAGGCCGCGAACGGGCAGGCCCAGTTCCTGGGGCTCGTTCAGGAACTCAGGAGCCAGATCGCTGTTGGCAAAGTTCCAGAAGTGAGCGCGGTTGTTGAAGGTGAAGGGGATGGACAGGAGCTTAGACTTGTTGCAGCCGTAGCTGGTCAGAGCGAAAGCAGAGATACGGCTGATATCAATGGAGGTAGAACCGCCCAGAATAGCGTCCAGAACGTCGTTCTCAGAGCCCAGAACACCGGAAGCCTGCACGTCGACGACCACAGAACCGCCGCTCAGCTCCTCGACCTTCTCCTTGAAGTGAGAACCGGTCTGGCCAACGATGGTATCCAGCGGGTTGACCTCGGCGTAGACCAGAGTCACCTTGGGATCGCTGGCAGCAGCAGCTGCATCACCGGCAGCAGCAGAAGAAGCTGCGGTAGAGGTGGAAGCAGCGGTAGAAGTGGAGCCGCTCTTGGAACCACCGCAGGCGGTCAGAGCAACAGCAGCGGTAGCTGCACCGGCAACGGCCATAAAGCTACGACGAGAGATCATTTTCATAGGAATCGTCCTCCTTAAAATAATTGTGAAATTCTCCGGGCGCACAGGTGCCGGAGCTTTCGTTCATTGACTGTACACACTTTAGCAAATTTTCCGAAATGAAACAAGGGTTTTCGAAAAATGTCCTGTTTTTCGAAAGAATGTCAAGATAGTTTTTGCCATATTGCACAACCGCTTTCTGTCTTGTTTGTGCAACACTACCGACCAGTTGGATACATTCCTGTATTTATGACGAAAATAACACCCCGAAAAATGTCCGTCCGGGCACTTCTCGGGGTGGTTTCTTCAGCTTTTCTGTATCCGGTCGATCAGCTCCTGCTGGGCAGAGAATTCATCATACATGGGCTGCACCGCTGCGCGGAAGCGGGCTTTTTCGGCCTCGTCCAGTTCGGTGACGCAGATGCCCCGCTTGCGCATATTCTGCTCTGCGTTCGCCTCCCGCCGTGCCCAGAGTTCCCGCTCCTTCTGCGCGCTCTCCCGGGCGCAGATGCGGATCACCTCCGGGAAGCTTTCGTCCAATGCGGCAAGCTTATCCATTACCGCCGGGCTGGCCAACTGCACCTCCGGCACACGGGTGTGCTCGTCCTTTAGGAAAAAGGGCGCTACCTCGTAGTGCCCCATTACCTCGTAGCTGGGCCAGTTGTTCTCTGCCCCGTCGATCTCGGCGTTATGCAGGGCGGCATATACCTTGCTGTACACCACCTGCGCCGGCTTTGCGCCCAACGCGGTGATCATGTCGCTCATCATGTCCGACTCCTGCACCCGGATGGTCAGCCTCTGCAGGTCATCCAGCCCAGTCACCTTTTCCCGAGTGTAGAAGCTGCGCACACCGGCGTCGAACCATGAAAGCCCTACTAGGTCCATCCCATCCAGCATGGCCAGAAACTCATCACCGATGCTGCCGTCCAGCACCCGCCACATCTGCTGGGCATCGCTGTACAGGTAGGGCAGCTGCAACACGCTGAGTTCCGGCTCGTACTCTGCCAGCTGGCTCAGGGACACGCGGGAAAAATCCACCCCGCCGAACTGCATCTGCTGGATGACGCTCTGCTCCGCGCCCAGCTCTGCCCCGCTGTAAACCAGCACCTTTACCCGGCCGCCCGTGCGCTGCGCCACAAGCTCCGCAAAGGCCTTTGCGGCCTTGCTGGTGGGGTAGTCCTCCGGCTGGTTCTCCGCATAGCGCAGAATGAGCGGCTTCTCCTGCTGTGAAGAAGCAGACTGCGCCGTACAGCCTGTAACTGCCAGCGCCGGGGCTGCCGTAAGCAGACGCAGCAGCTGACGGCGGGTCACAGCCGCGCCTCCCGGGCTGCCTTTGCCGCTTCCTTCCGGTACTGGGTGGGGGTCATGCCGGTGCGCTTTTTAAAGGCACGGGCAAAGTAGCTGGCGTCCTCGTAGCCCACCATGGAGGCCACCTCCGCTGCGGAGCGGAAGGGGTCGGACAGCAGCTCCTTGGCGGCGTTGATGCGCAGCTCGGTCAGGCAGTCCAGAAAGTTCATCTTCTGGTACTTTTTGAACTGTGCCGAAAGATACGCCGGGCTGATGTGCAAAATTTCGCTCACGCTGTCCAGCGAGAGGTCGGCCATATAGTTATCTTCCATATACTTGCGCACATGATCCATCACCAGTGCGTTGCGGTCGCTCTCCCCTTCCCCAGCGGGGTCGGTCTCCTGCTCCGAAGCGGCTTCCGGTTCTACCGCTGCCAGCTCGGCCAGACGGCGTCCGGCTTCAATTTGCCGGATAGCGCGGCGGATGGCGGCCTCGGTCTCGTCCGGGTCCACCGGCTTCAGCAGATAGTCGCAGGCGCCCAGATGCACCGCCTCGTGGGCGTACTGGAACAGGCTGTACGCCGTGATAAAGATCACCTTGCACTCCGGGCGCTGTTCCAGCACCGCGCGGGCGGCATCCAAGCCGTTCATGCCCGGCATCTCGATGTCCATCAAAATCAGGTCTGCTTCCCAGAGCACAGCGGTATCGGCGGCTTTGCGGCCGTTTTCCGCCATCTCCACCGTCACCTCATGCTCGAACCGGCGCATGACGATATCCGCCAGCGCCTCCCGCTCCATCCTCTCGTCATCCGCGATCAACAGACGAATCATTCCTCAAATTCCTCCTCATTCTCCACCAGCGGCAGATACAGGATCACCGCAGTTCCCCGCCCCGGCCGGGAGCGCACCACCACCCGGCAGCGGGCATCCAGCAGCCGCAGGCGGGCGGCCACGTTATAAATACCGATATGTTCCCAGCGGGGTGCGGGCTGCTCCAGTGCCGTGCGCAGCTGCTGCAGCTGCTCCGGCTCAATGCCCATACCGTTGTCCAGTACCCGGATGCACAGCAGACCTTTTTCCCGCAGAGGGATCATACGGATGCGCACCACGCCGCCCTCTTCCTTGGGGCAGATGCCATGCTTAAAGGCATTTTCCACGATAGGCTGCAAGATAAAGGACGGCACCATGGTCTCGGTCAGGTCCAGCGAATCCGAGAACGCCCACTGCATCTGCACCCGGTCGCCAAAGCGCACATGGTAGATGGAGTAATATTCGTCCACAACGCGCACCTCCCGGGAGAGGGGCACCTGCTCATCGTTGCTCATCAGGCTGTAACGCAGCAGATGGGAAAGCGCCATGATGAGCGCCTGCGTGCGGTAGGCGGACTCTGTGCCCGCCATCTGCTGGATGACGTTCAGGGTGTTGAACAGAAAATGCGGGTCGATCTGGCTGCGCAGCTGCTGCAACCGGCTGCGCTCCATGCGGTTCTGCAGTTCCAGCGCCTCGGTCTTTTGGCGGTGCAGCTCCCGCTCGATCTCGTTTTTCTCCTGTAAGGTACTCACCTGCTGCGCCATGGAGTGCTTCATGCGGTTGAAAGACTCCGCCAGCTGTCCGATCTCCGGCTGCTTGGGCAGCGGGATGTCCGGGGTGTCGAACTGGCTGCGACTGATGGCACGGGAGGCCTCGATCATCTGAGACACCGGGGTCAGCAGCTGCATGACCATCAGACCGGAGGCGCAGCCCAGCGCCACGCATAGCGCCACCACCACGATCTGCATCAGGGCGATCCGTTCGCCCAGCTCCGAGATCTCGGTGTAAGTAGTCTGAGCGTCCAGAATCGAGGCTTTCAGCAGCTGCATAGTGTACTGGCTCAGATACCCGCCGCAGACCGAGACCTTGTTGTAGTACAGCTGGGAAGCCTTTGCTTCCTGCCCACTGGAAAGATAGCTCTCCAGCTCTTCCAAAAGGGTGTTGTAACTGCCGTAGGTGGTCTCCACCGCGCCGTACAGCACCCACTGCTCATCACTGACGTTCTGCAAGCCGTCCATATTGGATCGGATGCGCCACAGCCATGCGTTGCTGGTGGAGCAGGCTGCCCGGAGCTTTTCCAGCATTTCCTCGGTCTCGCCGTTCTCCCAGCGGTATGCTTCCAGAATGCTGATGGAGCTTTCCACACCGCCCTGAAAGCGGCTGATGGCGTTAAAGTTGCCCATCTGGTCGTCCTGCACCTGCTGCACCGCCCGTGCCTGATAGCCGTTGAGGGCAAGCTGTAATGCAAAGGCCGCAAAAAAAGCTGCCAGACACAGCACCATGCGCTGCTTGAGCGTAACGCTGTGCTTCCAGTTGCGCTTTTCCATGCAAGGCTTCCCCCTTTTTCGTTAGATAATATCCGTTGGATAATATCTTATTCTACCACGCCTTGCGGGCGGTTTGCAAGCCGGATGCACCACCGCCGGTGCATCTTTTGCTTGCTTCTTGCCGGTAAATGTGGTACTATGCCCAAAAAGGAGGGTAACTTTATGACCCAGAATGTTTGCGTTTCCGTTCAGATGGACGAAAAGAGCTTTCACGATTTTGCAGCCTTTGACCTGCTGCACCACAACAAGGGCTGGCAGCGTCCGGCGGTGTTCACCGCCATTCTGCTGGTGTGTGCCGGTATCTGCCTGAGCCAGATCGGCAAGCGGGAGGGTGCCGGGCTGCTGACCGCCGTGCTGGCCATCGTAGCCATCGGTCTGCCCGCCGTATACTTCGGCACTTTCTTTTCGAACCTCTCCAAGCAGATCAAAAAGCTGGGTCTGCCCCGCCCCTTCTACCGACTGGAACTGGACGCCGCCGGGCTTTCGGTCTGGATGGCCGGTGAGCAGAACAAAGCCGAGCCCACCAATCGCTACACTTGGAACACCGTGTACTGCGCCTACCGCACCAAAGAGGCGGTGTACATCTACGTTCAGAAGAATCAGGCCTATCTGCTGAACGAGAGCATGGATGCCGCATGGAGTCTGCTGGGCAGTGCCCTGCCCGCCGCCAGCCTGCACGACTGCCGGAAATAAGGGCACCGGAACGATTTCAATGCGCTCCGCTTTGCTCTGCGCATGAATAGCGGAATAATTATGATTCTTTCGAAAACCCGGAGCGTCTGCGGACGCTCCGGGTTTTCATTTTACATAACAATTTTTACAAAACAAAAACCCACGCTGCGGCAAAGCAAAAGCGCAGCGTGGGTCACGGAAATAGCGTTATAAAGTTTTAGCGGGCCAGGGTGTACTTGTGCAGGGTCTTGCGCACTGCGCCGTTACCGGCGTACAGCTCCTTGACCATGCCCTCGATCTTTTCGCCCAGACCGACGGCATACAGGTCCACACCGAACACGTCGGCACGGCTGTACAGAGCCTTCAGGCAGCTGAAGTCCTGCTCGCCTTCCTTGACCTCCAAGGGGTTGACGATGGCCTGCAGCTCAGCCAGCAGCGGATCGGGAGAGATCTCGAAGGGCTGGCCGTTGTCGTCGATGCCCTTCAGGTAGCGGGCATAGCCTGCCAGCACCAGCGGGATCAGCACGAGGTTGGACTTGTCCAGACCGCGCTCCGCGTAAGCCTTGATGGTCTCGCCGAAGCGGATGGCCAGCTTCTGAGAGGTATCGGTAGCGATACGCTGGGGAGCATCGGGCATGAAGGGGTTGGGCAGACGGCGGTTGATGACAGCGCCGATGAACTCGTAGGGGTTCAGCACGCCGGGATCAACCACAACGGGCATCGCCTCGATATAGCCGATCTTCTGGATGAAGGAGCGCAGATCCTCGTCTGCCATCTCGGCAGAGATGAGGGTGTAGCCCAGCATGCAGCCATAAATGGACATGGCAGTGTGCAGGGGGTTCAGGCAGGTGCAGACCTTCATCTTCTCGATCTTGTCCACGGTCTCGCGGTCGCAGTACAGCACACCGCCCAGCTCCAGCGGAGGACGGCCATTGGTGTAGTGATCCTCGATGCACAGGTACTGGGTCTCCTCGGCGTTGACGAAGGGAGCGGTGAAGGTGTGCTTCTCGGTAACGATGGTGTAGTTATCCTCAAAGCCGTCCTTTGCCAGCATCTCCTGCACCTTTGCGTCCGGGCGCGGGGTGATCTTATCGATCATGCTCCAAGGGAAGGTAATCTTGGTCTCGTCCTGCACATAGGCCAGGAACTCGGCGGGCACCAGACCCTGCTCCACCCACTTGGATGCGTAGGCGTGGACAGCGGTCTTGACCTTATCGCCGTTGTGGGAGCAGTTATCCATGCTCTGCACGGTCAGGGGCAGCTTGCCAGCCTTGAAGCGCTCGTACAGCAGAGCGGTGACCTTGCCCATGGCCAGCACGGGGGTCAGGCCGCGCTCCAGATCAGCGGGGGCAACGCCGTAGCCCTTCTCGGTGATGGTGAAGGAGATCATCTGCAGGCTGGGGTTCTGGAAGATCTCCACCAGACGTGCCCAGTCAGCGCCGAAGGAGTAATCTGCCTTCAGGCTCTCGGTGACGGAGGCGATGACCTTCTTCTCGATCTCGCCGGTGGACTTCAGGCAGACCAGCAGGCTCAGGTTATCGTAGGGCTGGTAAGCCTTGTCGATGATCTCGTAGTCGAAGCTCTCGGCCACGATAACGCCGCGGTCGTACTTGCCGCTGTTCAGGGCGTCATTCAGCACGGCAGCGGGGAAAGCACGGAAGATGTTGCCGGCGCCGAAGTGCACCCAAGTGGGCTCGGCGTGGGTCTTGGTCTTGACGGCCTCAATGTCGAATTTGGGCAGCTCGTAGCCCTTTTCTGCCCACTCGGCGGACAGATTGCCGTTTTTGATATCAGACAGCTTCATAATCATCAGCCCTTCTTTTCTTCATCCAGACGGTCCAGCAGATCCCAGATACCCAGCATATACTGGATGCCCAGAGCACGGTCATACTTGCCATAGCCGGGGCGGCAGACGCCGGGGCCTTCCTCCCACAGCTGACGGCCATGGTCGGGGCGGATGTAGCCCTCAAAGCCGCAGTCATGGTAAGCGCGCATTACCTCAATGATGCCGGTCTCGCCGCAGCAGTCGCGGTGCGCAGCCTCAGAGAAGTCGCCGTTGGGGAAGTGGTGGATGTTGCGGACGTGACCGAAAGCAATGCGGTCGCAGTGCTTGCGGATGATCTCGGCACAGTTGTTGTTGGGGTTTGCGTTCAGGCTGCCGGTGCACAGGGTCAGGCAGTTGTACGGATCGTCCACCATCTTCAGGAAGCGGTCGATGCTGGGCTCGTCCACCAGCAGACGGGGCAGACCGAAGATATCCCAAGGGGGATCATCCATGTGAATGGCCATCTTGATGTCGCACTCGTGGCAGGTGGGCATCAGAGCCTCCAGGAAGTACTTCAGGTTCTCCCACAGCTTCTCCTTGGTGACAGGGGCGTAGGCCTTGAACAGCTCATCCAGCTTTGCCATACGCTCCGGCTCCCAGCCGGGGAAGGTCATGTTGTACTTCTCGGTGAAGGACATGATGTACTCGGCCATCGCCTTGTAATCGCCCTTGATCTTGTCCTTCTCGTAGAACAGTGCGGTGGAGCCGTCGCCTACCGGGTGGAACAGGTCGGTGCGGGTCCAGTCGAAGATGGGCATGAAGTTGTAGCAGATGACCTTGACACCGAACTTGGACAGGTTGCGGATGCACTGCTTGTAGTTCTCGATGTACTTGTCGCGGGTGGGCAGGCCGATCTTGATGTCGTCGTGGACGTTGACAGACTCAACAACGTCCATATCGAAGCCGTAAGCGTGGATCTGATCGGCGACTTTCTGGATCTCGTCGATCTCCCAGATCTCGCCGGGCATCTTGTTGTGCAGCGCCCAGACGATGCTGGTCACGCCGGGGATCTGCTTGATGTCGCTGAGGGTGACGGGGTCGTTGCCCTCGCCATACCAGCGCCAACCCATTTTCATAGGCATAGAGAAGTTCCTCCTGTCGATTTTTATCTTATGGCACGCGCAGTACGCCTGCACGTTCTTCTTGCTTATATTCTAATATATCAGTTACGAAATAGCAATACGCGCAATGCCAATTTTTTGTGTTTATTCTTGTATACTTTACACAAAAACGGCAAAATGCCAGTTTTTTAACAAGGTTTTTGGGCAGTGTGCTGCTCTCTTGCCAACGATTCCCTGCACTGCCTTTGCCTACCGTACAGCAGCCGGTGACCGCCGAAATCACAGCGCACCGTCCCGCCCTGCACAAGGCAACCGGTTCCGGTTGACAATTCCTGTAAAAACCTTTATATTCAAGGCACGCAGCGCCCCGCGAAAACTGCTGGGCGCACCATCTGGTTCTATATATAAAGGAGGATCCGCTATGGTTTCACCTGCCAAGTGCATCGCCGGGCGTTCCGTTGCCGATTGGATCGCGGCATACCCCGTGGTCTCCGACCTCTGCGCCCTGAAGGAGACTGCATGGGTAAACCCGGACAAGCTGCCCTTTGCACAGGCTGCGGCTGCCTGCCCGCTGACCCTTGCCGATATTGAGGACGCCGCCGCACGGCTGGAGCGGTTTGCGCCCTACCTTGCCGCCGTCTTTCCCGAGACCGCTGCGACCGGCGGCATCATCGAATCTCCTGTTCAGTCTATCCCCCGGATGCAGCAAGTGTTGGAAGAGCGCAGCGGCACCCGCATCGCCGGGCAGGTATGGGTCAAACTGGACAGTCATCTGCCCATTTCCGGCTCCATCAAGGCCCGGGGCGGCATTTATGAGGTGCTGAAAACCGCCGAGGACATTGCCCTGCACAGCGGGATGCTGCACCTGACCGACAACTACGCTGTTCTGGCTGAAGAGCGCTTCCGCAAGCTGTTCTCGCAATACTCCATTGCGGTGGGCTCCACCGGCAATCTGGGGCTGTCCATCGGCATCATGAGCGCGAAGCTGGGCTTTCAGGTCACCGTGCACATGTCCGCTGACGCGCGGCAGTGGAAAAAAGACCTGCTCCGCAGCCGGGGCGTCAAGGTGGTGGAGTACGCCTCCGATTACAGCATCGCCGTGACCGAGGGGCGCAAGCTGGCGGCGGGCGACCCCTACTGCCATTTTGTGGATGACGAAAACTCCAAGACCCTCTTTCTGGGCTATGCCGTGGCTGCTCTGCGGCTGAAAAAGCAACTGGACGCGCAGGGCGTCACCGTGGATGCGGAGCATCCGCTCTTTGCCTATCTGCCCTGCGGTGTGGGCGGCGGCCCCGGCGGCGTGGCCTTTGGCCTGAAGATGCTGTTCGGCGATGCCGCACATTGCTTTTTTGCCGAGCCCACCCACTCCCCCTGTATGCTGCTGGGCATGGCTACCGGCGAAAACAGCAGCGTCTGCGTGCAGGATTTTGGCATCGACAACCGCACCGCCGCCGATGGTCTTGCCGTGGGGCGCGCCTCCGGCCTTGTGGGCGGGCTGATGCGTCCCTTTATGAGCGGCTGCTACACCTTGCAGGACGAGCGGATGTATACCCTTCTGGCACAGCTGGCAGACGCCGAGGCTCTGTACCTTGAGCCCAGCGCACTGGCGGGAATGTATGGCCCGGTGCTCACCCAGCCCGGGCAGCTGCTTGGTACATACACCGATGCAACTCTACCTGTCGGCGCTCTGGCAAACGCCACCCATCTTGTCTGGGCCACCGGCGGAAACATGGTCCCCCGGGAAGAAATGCAACGCTACTACGCAAAAGGTAAGGCGCTGGCACAGGGGTGACCGTGTGTCATGTTTCGATTGCCGAACGCATATTGACATTCTTACAAGCGTACGCTATACTGTACATGAAAGGAGTGATTCTACGATGACCACTACAAATATCACGAATTTCCGTAAAAATGCCTTTGACTATGTAGAGCAGACCATTAAATACAACCAGCCCGTCAACATCACCACCAAGGACGGCAATGCCGTACTGCTGTCTGAAGAAGATTACAGCGGCATCATGGAAACGCTGTATCTGGTCTCTGCACCGGGTATGCGCGAAAAGATCATGGACGGAATCGCCACTCCCCTCGCAGACTGCGTAGACGAAACGGCGGTGGAGTGGTAAATGTACAAAATCCTTTATACCAAAACCGCTGCAAAGGACGTACCAAAACTGAAGTCTGCCCATCTGGACGAAAAGGCAAAGGCACTCATTGAAATCATCCGTGTTGATCCGTTCCGGAACCCTCCCCCGTACGAAAAGCTGGTGGGTGATCTGAACGGTGCATGCAGCCGCCGCATCAACGTCCAGCACCGCCTTGTTTATCAGGTCTATGAAAAAGAGCAGACTGTTAAGATCCTCAGTCTGTGGACGCACTATGAACGATAAAGCCACTGTCACTCCTTCGGAAAATTCATTCTCCGATGAGGATATGCGTGCAGAGTACGATTTTTCTGATGCCAGAAGGAACCCTTATCCACACGCCATGCAAGAATAGCAGACAAAAGCCGCCTTTCGTGCCAAACAGCACAAAAAGTGGCTTTTTATCGTCTTATTTCAGAAGCAAAGAGCCTTACGGAAGCTTATTCCGGCAGATCCTCTTCGTTCTCGAGAGAGTGCCAGACGTTCTGGACGTCGTCGTTATCCTCCAGAGAATCCAGCAGCTTGCCCATCAGCTTCAGCTGATCGGGGTCGGTCAGGCGGGTGGTGGTCATGGGCACCATGGCCAGATCGTCGGACAGGATCTCGTAGCCCTTCTCCTCCAGAGCCTTGACCACAGCGGAGTAGTTCTCGGGATCAGTGGTGACCTCGGCTGCGTCCTCGCTGGCATCAAAGTCCTCGGCACCGGCATCCAAAGCGTCCATCATGGCCTCGTCGGCGTCCTTATCCTCCAGAGAGATGTCGATGACGCCCTTCTGGTTGAACAGGAAAGCCACGCAGCCCATAGCGCCCAGATTGCCGCCGTTCTTATCGAAGTAGTGGCGCAGGTCGGCAGCGGTACGGTTGCGGTTGTCGGTCAGGGTCTCCACCATGACTGCCACGCCGCCGGGGCCGTAGCCCTCGTAGGTGATAGCCTCGAACTCGGTCTTGTCGCCGCCCTCGGCCTTCTTGATGATACGTTGGATGTTATCGTTGGGCACGCTCATGCGCTTTGCCTTGGCGATCAGGTCTGCCAGCTTGCTGTTGGAAGCCGGGTTGGGGCCGCCGTCACGGACGGCAACGCTGATCTCGCGGCCGATCTTGGTAAAGACCTTGGCACGGGCGCCGTCAGTCTTTTCCTTCTTGCGCTTAATGTTGTTCCATTTGCTATGTCCAGACATGGGAAAGAGCCTCCTAAATTTATCGGTATCTCCGCCTGCGGGCAGACGGGCTGTGGTCGCCCGCTTGTGGCAGCACACAAAATCTAACTCTATTATTTTAGCACAATCCACCGGCGCGTTCAAGCCTGAAAAGCCCGATTTTCGCCCGGATGCGCGTAAATCTGCGGTTTACAGCAGCCGCAGCGCCTTGGGGTAGTGGTTTTTCACCCGTCCGCCGGACACCTTGCCGCCGCCCAGCGGCCAGCCGTCCACGGTCACGCAGCACCAGCCGTCCGCTGCCGTGCGGGCTTCCACCTCGCGGCCGGAGAGATACTCGGTGCAGCGGCAGTCGGCAAGGGTCAGCTGCTCGCAGTTCGTGCACAGGCTGCCAAAGGCCGTAAACAGATGATGCTCCGGCACAAAGCGTCCCTTCTGCACACTGCCCACGAACACCCCCGCCCGCAGCACATGAAGCCCCGTCTGCGGAAAAGTCACCGGCAGCAGTACACCGCCGCCGTGCACCACAGCCGGGCGCTGCGCCAGCGCGGGGAAATACTGCCGGGCAAACTCCTGCCATGCGGCAAGGCTCTGCGCCGGGGTAGCCTCCCCTGCCCCGGTGTCCCGGGTGCGGCGGCTCGTGCCCTGCACGGCATCCCGGCAGGCGCGACTGTCTGCGCGGCGGGCGCTGCGGGCATCTGCGGCCTTGGCAGGCTTCGCCTTGCCCTTGCCCTTTTTGCCCGCCTCGGCAGCGGCGGCAAGCCAGAGCTGTTCCTCCGGGGTGTATTCTCCCTCCGGCGGCAGGGTGCGGGGCGTACCGGCCTTGACCAGCCGGGCCATAAAATGTCCCTCGCCGCCCTGACAGGGCCAGATGCGGCGCACCTTGCTTACATCCAGCGGCAGGCCGCCGGTGCGGTTTTCCTCACCTGCGCCGCCAAAGGTGTAGTCCACGTTGCCCAGCACATCGGCCAGTGCAAACTCCGGGTGGCGCTGCAAAAAGGCTGCTACCTGCCCTTCGTCCTCCTTCGGCGCAAAGGTACAGGTGGAGTACACCAGCTGCCCGCCGGGAGCCAGTGCCGCCGCGGCGCAGTCCAAGATCTGTGCGCCCAGCTCTGCGCACTGCTTTACCAGTGCCTCGCAGTGCTGTTGCAGCGCCACCGGCTCCTTGCGGAACATTCCCTCGCCGGAGCAGGGCGCGTCCACCAGCACCCGGTCGAAAAACTCCGGCAGTGCCTCGGCAATGCGGGCGGGGGTCTCGTTGAGCACTACGGCGTTGGAAACGCCCATACGCTCAAGGTTGCTTTTTAAAATTTCGGCGCGCGCAGCCACATACTCGTTGCTCACCAGCACACCGCGTCCCTGCAGTGCCGCCGCCAGCTGGCTGCTTTTGCCGCCGGGCGCGGCGCACAGGTCCAGCACCCGCATCCCCGGCTGTACCCCCAGCAGCGGCGCTGCCGAAGAGGCCGATGGCTCCTGCGAGTAGAACACACCCGCATGGTGGTACGGATGCCGCCCGGGCTTAAAATCCGGCTGATGCACCACAAAAGCCGCTTTGCAGAAGGGCGAAGGTTCCAGCTGAAAATCCGCTCTCTGCGCAAACTGCTCCGGCGTGGTGCGCAGCGCAGACACGGTAACGCCGCGCTCTGCCGTCTGCTGCGGGGCGGCATACAGCTGCTCGTACCGCTGGCCCAGCAGGGCACGTTCCCGCTGCTCAAAATATTCCGTAGGCATATTCTTTTCCTCCCATGGGATGTATAAAGCCGCCGGCTGCGGCCACACTATGGACTGTGAGGGCGGTCCCGCCCCCACAGCAACGACCGAAAGGAGCATTCACACCATGGAAAACCGCAGTGAGAACCGCAGTACCAATTGCAAGAACCAGACCTCTAACCGTACCAGCAACAAGACCACCAACAGCACCACCAACGAGCACAAGCACCCCAACCAGTACACCAAGGGTGCCGATGACGAGAGCGCCAAGAACTCCACCAACAGCCGTTCCACCAACGCAAAAAACAGCCGCTGATGGCGTAAGCGGCATCTGACGGACCACAGATGCCAACAAGCAAAGCCCGCTGCCTTCCACCACTGATTTCCAGTGCGGAAAGCAGCGGGCTTTCGCATTCTTATTTCTGGTCAGGGTCAAACTGCTGCCACAGCACCTCAAACAGCTGGTGCACGCGCTCCAGCTGTCCGTTCAGGTACAGCCAGCCCAGCAGGCACTCGAAGCCGGTGGAAGCACGGTATTCCTCCGGGGAGGCGTGCTTGGCAACGCTGGCCTTGCTGGCATTGCGGCCGCGCTTGAACACGGCCAGCTCATCCTCGGTGAACAGCGGCTCCAGCAGCTGCTCTTCCCGGAACTGTGCCTTGGCAGAGACATACTTGACCTTTTCGGCGTTCAGCTTTCCGGCTGAAAGGCGGTGGCGCTCCACCAGCCGCTGGCGCACCAGCAGCTCCAGCACGCTGTCCCCTACAAAGGCCAGTGCCAGCGGGCTGAGCTCCCGCGGGTCGATCTTTTCTGATTCGTTCATGATGCTTTATCCTTAGAAGATATAGTCGAACTGATACTCGCCGATGAGGATGGTATCGTTCTCTTCCACGCCCTTCTGCACCAGCGCGTCCAGAATGCCGCTCTCGCCCAGCTGACGCTGGAAGAACTGCAAACTCTCGTAGTCGTCCACGTTGCTGCCGGCCAGAATATACTCCAGCCACGGGGCATCCACACTCCACACATGGGCTTCCATGCGCTGAATGGTGAAGTCGCGGCCGTTCTTCTTGGCCTCCGGCTTTTTGTACTCGGGGGTGAACACCGGCACCTGCGGGATATCCTTGAGGCGGTTGTACACGAGCCCCGGCAGCTGCTTGACGCCCTGCATGGTGGCGGCAGAGATAGGCACGAAGGTCAGACCTTTGCCCTCCACATACTGGCGGAAGGTCTCGATCTGCTCCTCGGTGGCAAGGTCGCACTTGTTGCCCACCACGATCTGCGAACGCTCGGCCAGCACGGGGCTGAACTTTGCCAGTTCCTCGTTGATCTTTTCAAAATCCTCGATGGGGTCGCGGCACTCGCTGCCGGAAACGTCAACAACATGCAGCAGCAGGCGGCAGCGCTCCACATGGCGCAGGAAGTCGTGTCCCAGACCAATGCCCTCGCTGGCACCCTCGATCAGGCCGGGGATGTCGGCGCAGACAAAGCTTGCGCCCTCGCCCACCGACACAACGCCCAGCGTGGGCACAAGGGTGGTAAAGTGGTAGTTTGCGATCTTGGGCTTTGCCGCACTGATGGTGGAGATGAGGGTGGACTTGCCCACGTTGGGGAAGCCGATCAGGCCCACGTCTGCGATCAGCTTCAGTTCCAGCGTCACCTGCAGATCCTCGCCGGGCATACCGGGCTTTGCAAACTTGGGGATCTGGCGGGTGGGGGTGGCAAAGTGTGCGTTGCCGTAGCCGCCGCGGCCGCCCTTAGCAATGGTGACCGGGGTGTGGTCGGACAGGTCTGCGATGACAAGGCCGCTCTCTGCGTCCTTGATCACAGTGCCCAGCGGCACCTTGATGACCAGATTCTCGGCGTTTTTGCCGTGGCACAGGCTTGCGCCGCCCTTGCCGCCCTCCGGGGCCACATACTTGCGCTTATAGCGGAAATCCATCAGGGTAGACAGATGGTCGTCCGCCACAAAGATGATGTCGCCGCCCCGGCCGCCGTCGCCGCCGTCCGGGCCGCCTGCGGCCACGAATTTTTCGCGGTGGAAGCTCACCGCGCCATCGCCGCCCTTGCCCGCATGGAGCCATATCGTGGCGATGTCGATAAAGTTAGTCTGTGCTGCCATACAGCCCCTCCTTAGCTTTATAGGCCTTTGCGTTTCAGCGCCCTCATCCGAGACGGCGCCACTCGAACGCATAGCCTTATTTCATCAAAAAGAGCCGGGCCACGAGGGTCCGGCTCTACGATTGCAGTTATTCAGAAAGAAGTTACTGCTTAACGCTGCACTTCTTGCCGCTCTTGCCCACGCGCTCGAAACGGACGGTGCCGTCCACCAGAGCAAACAGGGTGTCATCGCTGCCCTTGCCAACGTTCTCACCCGGCATGATGTGGGTGCCACGCTGACGAACCAGGATGTTGCCGGCCAGAACAAACTGACCGTCTGCACGCTTGGTGCCCAGACGCTGTGCTGCGGAATCGCGGCCGTTCTTGGTGCTGCCTACGCCCTTTTTATGTGCCATTGTAATTTACCTCCTTAGCCGTTGATCGCAGTGATCTCAACCTTGGTGAAGGGCTGACGATGGCCCATACGGCGAGCACTGTGCTTCTTTGCGCGATAGGTGATGATGTTCAGCTTCTTGCCCTTGCCATTCTTGATGACCTTGGCAGAAACGGTAGCACCCTCAACAACAGGAGCGCCAACCTTCACAGAACCCTCCTCGCCAATAGCGAGAACCTGATCAAACTTCACTTCGGAGTCGGCCTCAACGTCCAGCTTTTCGATGTAGACGATGTCGCCCTGCTCCACGCGGTACTGCTTACCGCCGGTAACAATGATTGCGTACATTTTGTTCATTCCTTTTCGTTGTACTCGCTGGTCGTAAAGGCAGACCCTTACTGCGGGCCATTTCAGGCGCCCACACCATGCGGCTAGAATATTATAGCAAAAACCAAACCGAATTGCAAGAGGAAATTTCCCCTTTTGCGCAGATTTTTACGCTTTTTTCTGCCCGGCCTGTTCTATGGCGGCTTTCACCTGTGCATTATAGGCCTCGGTCTTTTCCAAAAACAGCTTGCGCGGACTGGAAGCCAGCAGCTGGGTGTCCTTACCCGCAAAGGAGATGGGGCCATCCAGCTTCTTTTTGGCTGCCTTGTTCTCTGCGTTCAGCGCCAGCGGCACAAACAGGGGCTTGCCCTTGAATTTCCGGGTAAAGTACACCTCTGCCGCAATGCCCACCACCACGGCGATGCCTGCCACCAGCTGGGAAGCCCGCAACCCGATGGAGGGCACCAGCATCAGGCTGTCAGTGCGCAAACCCTCGATCCAGAAACGGCCCGCGCCGTACCACACCAGATACCGCAGGGTGATGTCTCCGTTGAACTTGCGCTTTTTGATGTAACGGAACAGCAGGAAGAAGCCCACAAAGCACCAGATGCTCTCGTACAAAAAGGTGGGATGCACCGGCAGGTTGGGGTCGATGACCACGCCCTTGGGTACCGTGACCGTGCTGCTCATCAGGTAAGCGCGGGTAGCCTCGCTGTACATACCCCACGGCAGGGTGGTGTTGCAGCCAAAGGCCTCCTGATTGAAGAAGTTGCCCCAGCGGCCGCAGCCCTGCCCGATGAGAAAGCCCATAGCAGTCAGGTCGAACATGGGCAGTACCGGCACGCCCCGCCACTTGCAGGCCAGACCGCCGAACAAAAAGCCGCCGATGATGCCGCCGTAGATGGCAAGGCCGCCATCGCGGATGGCGATCATCTCCCAGATACTATTGTACTGGAACGGTGCCATGGCCACATAGTAGGCGCGGGCGCTGATAATGCCCAGCACCACGCCGATGAGGATCACATCCACCATGCTGTCCGGGTCTACGCCAAATTCCAGACTGTGCCGGAAGGCAAAGACCAGTGCCAGACACAGACCCACCGCGATGCACACGCCGTACCAGTAGATGCTGACCCCGCCGATGGTAAAGGCCACACGGTTCAGGTGAAAACTCAGCCCCAGACCCGGGAACTGCACCAGATTTGTCAGATAGTTCATTCTTCTTCCTCCTCGTCCTCTTCCGCTGCCTGCGCCGTGCCGTCCGGCTGGATGTACATGGTGGCCATGCGATCCGTGCACAGGATATGCTGCAAGGCGGCATCCGCATCCTCTGCGGTCAGCCCTGCCAGCATGGAGATCTGCTGCGCCACCGTCTGTCCGCTGAGGGCAAAGTCTGCCATCTGGCTGGCCGAGTCCTCCACGTTTTCCAGATTTTCGATCAGCTGACCGTATTTTTCGTTCTTGCACAGGGTAAACACTTCCCTGTCCACACCTGCGGCGCGCACCCGGGCGATCTCGTCCAGCAGCAGCTGGCGCACGGTGTCCGGCACATCGCTCTCTCCGGTGAACAGGATGCAGCAGCAGCCGTCCACCCGCAGCACCTCGCCGCCAAAGCCGGGGTTCACAAGACCCTCGTCGTACAGGCGGCGGTACAAGGGCGACATCCCGCCCACGATGCAGCTGAGCACAAGGTCGTACAGCGCCTCGGTGCGCAGATCGTCCGCTGGCAGCGGCTCTTCCTTAAAGCCTACACCGAAGCAGGGCTTGGAAACCGGCATGGTCAGCGTTTTTTCCGTAGCGGCAAGGGTCATGGGCTCCGAAGCCCACAGCCGCTGCACCTTCTGCACCGGGCGCGGCTCCATCAGGCCGTGCCGTTCACAGGCGGCAAGGATCTGCTCCATGGTGGTGTTACCGGCAGCAGCCAGCACCATATTGCCCGGGGCATAAAAGGCCTTGCAGCTGTCGTACAGCATGGCGGGCGTGATCTCGGCAATACTTTCCACTGTGCCCGCGATGTCGCTGCGGATGGGGTGGCTGTGGTACAGGCACTCGAACAGGCCGGTGATGAGCCGCCAGTCCGGGCTGTCATCGTACATTTTGATCTCCTGCCCGATGATGCCCTGCTCCTTAGCAATGGTCTGCTCGGTAAAATACGGGTGCCCCACCATGCCCAGCAGCACATCCAGACTTTCGTCCAGCTGCTGGGTGGCGGTGAACAGGTAGCAGGTGCGGTCAAAGCTGGTAAAGGCGTTGGCGTTGGCGCCCGTCTTTGCGTACTTGGCAAAGGCGTCGCCGTCCTCGTCCTCGAACATCTTGTGCTCCAGAAAATGCGCCACACCCGCCGGCAGATGCACCGTTTGCCCGTTCAGGCAGAAATCCCGGTCGATGGAGCCGAACCTGGTAGCATAAATGACGTGGGTGCTGGAGTAGCCCGGCATGGGGCGCACCAGCACCGTCAGGCCGGAGGGCAGGGTCTGCCACTGGTCGGCCACGGTCTTTTCCAGCAGGGTCTGGTTATTCTGCGGCATGGGCAGCATCCTCCTTTGTAAGCAGATAACTGACCGAAAGGGTCAGTCGGCGCAGGATATCCCGCACCTCGTCCTTGGTCACAGTGCGCAGGGCATTCCGTGCCTGCTCCGGGCTCTGGATAGGCGCAGCGCTGTTAGCACCGGCGCGCAGCACCTCGATGTAGTACCAGCTTTCAATGCCGCCAAGGCTGTCCTCTACCCCGTTCATGCCGCTGAGCAAGCCCCGGCGGCAGTCCTCGAATTCCTCATCGGTAATAGGGCCGGTGCACAGGTCGGCAAGTTCCTTCAAAATGGCCTGCTCTGCGCGGGCGGCATCGGCGTGCTCCACACCGCTGTTCACCGCCATGCTGCCGGTAAAGCTTTGGAAGGAGGAGGAGCAGTAGTAGCACAGATGGTCCCGCTCCCGCACATTAAGGAACAGGCGGCTGGTCACACTGCCGCCGTACAGCGCCATGGCAAGGCGCACGGCTGCCAGCTGCTGCGGCTGCATGGGTTGTCCCAGCGTGAACAGCATACACAGCTTTGCCTGCACCATATCGTAGTTTTCGGTCTTATGCACCGGTGCAATGGCGGGCATCGCCATGTTTTCCACCAGCGGCAGCGGGGCGCGGTCGATGCAGGCAAGTTCTGCCATCAAAGCGTCCCGGATGGCGGCGGTCTGGGCGGCGTCGCAGCCCAGCACCAGCAGCTCGATGTTGGCGGTGCGCAGCATCTGCCGGTAGGCATCGGTCAGCATGGCCGGGGTAAGGCCGTCCACCTCTTCCAGATAGCCCTCCTGCCGCACACCCGCCGGGCTGTCACCAAAGAACTCCCGGTTGGCCTGATGCAGGCAGTAGATGCGTTTATCGTTGATCTCGTCCTCAAGGCCTTTTTTCAGCATCTGCTTTTCAATGCTGACCGCCTGAGGGTCAAAGCAGCCGTCCACAAAATACGGGTGGAAGGCCGCACCCAGCGCAATTTTGGTATACTCGGCGGTCAGCGCCTCGCCTTCCAGCGCAAAAGCATCCTTGATGCCGGTCACACTGACGCAGAGGTTGTGGTTGCAGCCCATGGGGCGGGCGTCCACAGTCAGGTCTGCGCCGTAGAGCTTTGCCAGCTTTTTGGTCAGCCGTGTCATATCCGGGCAGTCCGCATAGCCGCGCTCCATCACCAGCGGCAAAAGCGCGTGGGCAGTGGCCGTTTTACGCTCTGCCGGGAAGGCAAAGTGGATGCTGATGCGGCAGCGGTTGAATTTAGAAGCCGGGTCGCAGGAAAGATGCACGCCCGGTGCAATGAGAGTACGTTCCAATGGTTATTCCCTTCTCTCTGTGCCGCAGCACAGAGCGTTTGATTCAGTCTACCCGCTGCAGAGCGATGAACTCTTCCAAACTCAGGCCGCTGGCACGGATGGCAAGGGCGTTTTCCACCCCTACATAGCGCCAGTGCCACGGCTCGAACACGATGCCGGTGGCAGCCTGCCGGTCCTGCGGGTAGCGCAGGATAAAGCCGTATTCCGCCGCGTAGGCCGTAAGCCACTCGTAGGCGCGGGTCTCGGCAAAGCCGGTATCCTGCTGCGGGTCGTCCGCACTGAGGATATCTGCCGCGTAGCCGGTGCCGTGCTCGTTGGCATTGGCGGCGGGCTGGATGGTAGCCGCCAGACGGGTGGCGTCCTCCTCGCTCTTGCGCTTATCGCGGTAGGTTTGCACCCGGGCCTCGTAGGCGGCCTGCCGGGTGTCGGCGTCCTGATAACCCGTCACAAGGGTCAGGCTGACCCCGTCTGCCTGCGCGGCGGCTGCCATGCTTCGGTACTGCATGGCGGCTTCGGCCTCCAGCTGCTGACCGGTGGTTTCATCGGCGGTGTCCAGCAGCGGGGCGGGCTCTGCGGTATAGGGCAGGTTGGCGTTCACCAGCGTAAGCCGCGCGTCTGCGGCGTCGAATACATAATCTGTGCCGTCGTACACGCTGGCTGCAAACACCTTTGGCCCGGCCAGCAGGCCGTGCACCTTGGGCAGCAGCCACAGGATGCCGCCGGTCAGCAGCGCCACCACTGCCGCGCAGCCGGCCAGAAACAGCACCCAGTTGCGGGCCAGCCGCAGCATTTTGCGGCGTTTCCATTGTTGATAGGTCAGGCGCTTATCGGCAGGCGCTCTGGGGGTACGGGTGGATTCACTCATGCGGCGGGCTCCTTTTCGGCGTTGTTGCAGCGCCGGTGCGCCGCACAGATTCAAACTATATTATACACCCCTTTGCAATTTGTGTAAACGCCGCCGTGTGTAAAAAAATTATGACCCGCCCGCCCCCGGCAGGGAGCAGACAGGCCATAAACTAAAATTTCACGCAGATCAGTCAAACAGCATATCGTGGATGGCGCTGACAGCCTTGTCGGCGTCTGCACGGTCGATGATGCAGGAGATCTTGATCTCGCTGGTGGAGATCATCTTGATGTTGATATTGTTGTTGGACAGTGCCTCGAACATCTTGGAAGCAACGCCGCTGTGGCTCTGCATACCGGCACCTACGATGGAGACCTTGGCGCAGGTGGTATCCACGCTGACATCGCTGAAGTGTGCGCTGTCCTTCAGCACACGCATGGCCACCTCGGCCTCGCCCTCGGCACAGGTAAAGCTGATATCCTTCTTGCCGTCGCGGCCGGTGGACTGCAGGATGATGTCCACGTTGATGTTCTTCTGTGCCAGCAGGCCAAAGATCTTAAAGCTCATGCCCGGCTCATCGGGAACGTTGAGAATCGTGATAACAGCAACATCGGTGTCCTTGGCAACACCCTTGATCAGCATACCTTCCATGTCCTTTGTAACCTCCTTAACCACCGTACCCGGGATGGGGTTCAGGCTGGAGAGCACCTCCAGCTCCACATTGTACTTTTTGGCCAGTTCCACGCTGCGGTTGTTCAGCACCTGTGCGCCCAGAGATGCCAGCTCCAGCATCTCGTCAAAGGTGATCTCTTCCAGCTTGCGGGTGTTGCGCACCTTGCGCGGATCGGCGGTGTAAACGCCCTCCACATCCGTGTAGATCTGGCAGCGGTCAGCGTGCAGGGCCGCAGCAATGGCCACAGCACTGGTATCGGAGCCGCCGCGTCCCAGCGTGGTGATATCGTCCAGCTTGTTCAAGCCCTGGAAGCCTGCCACCACCACCACACGGTTGCGCTCCAGCTCGGAGGAGATCCGCTCGGTCTCCAGCCGGGTGATGCGCGCCTTGGTGTAGGCACGGTCGGTGCGGAAGCCCGCCTGCCAGCCGGTCAGGCTGATGGCATGGCAGCCCAGCTCGTTCAGCGCCATAGCCAGCAGTGCGATGCTGATCTGCTCGCCGGAGGCCAGCAGCATATCCATCTCACGCGCCGAGGGGTTATGGGTGATCTCCCCTGCCTTGGCGATCAGGTCATCGGTGGTGTCGCCCTGTGCGGAGACCACCACCACTACGTCATTGCCCGCGTTGTGGGTGTTGGCCACGATCCGCGCAACGTTGAAGATACGGTCACGGTCCTTTACGGAGGAACCGCCGAATTTCTGTACGATCAACGCCATATCTTGTCACTCTCCTCTTTACGCCCCGCGTCTGCGGGGGCTTGCCGGGCGGAAGCGTTCTTGCACTTCCCTTACCCGTTTATCATTCCACGGTCGCGCCGGTGTTATCGGCATCCAGCTGCAACAGTGTAAATGCTTCACATCCGTCCAGACCTTCCAGCAGTTCCAGACCTTTTTCCAGCTTGGAATAGAACTTTTCGGCCTCGGCCTTTTCTGCCACTGCCATGACCGTGCTGCCTGCACCGGACACATACACGGCCTTTGCGCCGCACAGCCGCGCCATATCGAACACCTCGCGGGAGCCGGGCATCAGAGGCATCCGGTACTGCTGGTGCAGCTTATCCTCAGTGGCAATGGTCAGCAGGTCGTGCCGACCCTCGCAGAAGGCTGCGGGCACCAGCGCCGCACGGGACAGGTTATACACCGCGTCCTTATGGGACACCTCCTTGGGCAGGGCTGCACGGGCTGCCTCGGTCAGCAGCTTGTAGTCCGGCACGATGGCGGCAAAGCAGAGACTTTCGTCCACGTTCCGCTTGACCGAATACACCTTGCCGTCCTCGAACACGCTGCTGGTCAGGCCGCCCAGCAGTGCCGGAGCCACGTTATCGGGGTGTCCCTCGATGGCAGTTGCCAGCGTGAGCAGCTCCTGCGTGTTCAGCACATCGCCCAGCATCCGGTTTGCGCCCAGCAGACCCGCGATGATGCAGGCCGAAGAAGAGCCCAGACCCCGCGCCATGGGGATGGGGTTCGTCTGGGTGATCTTGAGGGGCGGGATCTGCTTGCCAACTTTTTCGAACAGACCCTTGGCGGAGCGGTACACGAGATTCGACTCGCCCCGGGGGATGCGGGTGCCATCCGATGCCGAGATCTCCAGCACCTCGCTGTCCTCAAAGGTGACCGTGTTGTACAGGGTAACCGCCAGACCCAGCGCATCGAAGCCGGAGCCTACGTTGGCGCTGGTGGCAGGGACTGAAACCTTGATCTTCATTGCCGCAGTTCCTTTCCGTTACACTTCCTCGGGCAGACGCTTGAGCACCAGCTTCACGCTGCCGCCCACGGCCTCCACCTTGCGCGCGGCCTCGGCCAGCGCACGCTCGTCGGCGCGCTCCACAAAGTAGGCGCAGCCCTCGTACCGCTCATCCACCACCTTGCCGTAGCCGTAGATGGCTTCCACCACAGCAGGTGCAATGCCCGCCACACGCACATAATATGCAGCGGGAGCCGGGTCGGTGAGCATGCCGTCCACCGGGTCCGCAGGCTGCCAGAACAGGCTGTCGTGCACCTGTGCGCCGTTTTTCAGGGCATCTACCACGTCTGCCACCACAGCGCTGGCGGTGGGCAGCTTGCCTGCGCCCTTGCCGTAGAACACCACATCGCCCAGCATATCGCCCTTGACCAGCACCGCGTTGAAAACATCGTCCACGCTGGCCAGCTGGTTTGCCTTGGGTACCAGACATGGCTCTACCCCGGCAGCCACGCTGCCGTCCTTGCCAAGCTTCATCCATGCGATCAGCTTGATGACGCAGCCCAACTTTTCGGCGCTGGCCACATCGGCGGCGGTAATGGCGCGGATGCCCCGGGTGGGAATGTTCTGGGGGTAGATCTGGTGACCACACACCATGGAGGACAGAATGGCGATCTTGCGGCAGGCGTCGCGGCCGTCCACGTCATCGCTGGGGTCCTTGGTCTCGGCGTAGCCCAGCTCCTGCGCAATGTGCAGCGCATCCTCAAAGTCAAGGCCCTCCCGTACCATCTTGGTGAGCATGAAGTTGGTGGTACCGTTCACGATGCCCTCCACCTCGGTGATGACGTTAGCCGCCAAACACTGGTGCATGGGGGTGATGATAGGCGTACCGCCGCCCACAGAGGCTTCGAACAGAAAGGCACAGTCGTGCTCCTTAGCCAGTGCCAGCAGCTCTGCGCCGTAGGTTGCCACCATCTCCTTGTTGGAGGTGCACACGCTGCGGCCGCTTTCCAGACACGCCTTGACGTAGGGGTAGGCAAAGCGGGTACCGCCGATGGTCTCCACCACCACCCGGATCTCCGGGTCCTGCAGGATCACGTCAATGCTCTTCACCACCAAAGGCTCCACCGGGTTGCCGGTAAAATCCTTCGGGTCCAGAATGTACTTTACCTCCACCGGTTCGCCAGCCCGGCGGGAGACACTTGCGGCATTGCGGCACAGCACCTCGTATACGCCGCTGCCCACCGTGCCAAAGCCCAGAATTGCAATTTTAGCCATACTCTCTTTCCCTCGTTTCCTGTTTTGTTACAGGTTATACCCACAGCGCACACCCACGACCATGCGCTGGCGCGAAAGCTTTTCGGTCAATTCCTCCGGGGACATCTGCATGGTATCGGTGCGGATGGTGACCGCCACCAGCGCAGCCCCGTTTTCCGGGGTGGACTGGTTGATGGTCACGATGCTGGCACCTGCGGCGCTGATGCCCGCCAGAAGGCTTTGCAGCGCGCCAGTCTCGTCCCGCAGGGTTGCCATGACCGTGATGACCTCACGACCATTCTCGGAATCAAAGATACAATCCTTATACTTATAAAATGCACTGCGCGAAAGCTCTACCGCACGGGTCGCAGCCGAAATGCTGCGGGCCTCTCCGCTGGCCAGCAGCTCCTTGGCGCGTACCACCTTGAGAAAGACCTCCGGCAGCACCTGCGCATCCACCAGATAAAAACGGCGTTCCAACTTGTTCACCTCTCAAACACAAGTGTTCTTGTAGAAAATATAATAGCATCCGAACCCTTGCAATGCAAGAGCCCGGATGCTATTTTGTCACTTTGTCCAGTTTTGTCTTGTAAAGTGCGTCCTGTCCTTGCCGGATTTTTCAGCAAAGGGGCAAAAAAGTACGATTTTTGCCCTTATTCCGTATCCAGCGCACTGGTGTCGGTAGGAGTGACCGGCTGGGTGGGCACAGCGCCGTCTGTATTCTCGGTAGGGGCAGCGGCCTGCGGGGCAGCATGGGAATAGGTGCAGGTATCGGGCAGGTCATCGGCGCGGTAGTAGCCCACAGCCGTGCTCGGGCAGCCTGCACCGGCCAGAAGGCCGCTCTGGGTGCAGTAGCGGCGCTCCACCACGCCTGCGGAGGTGGGGAATGCCTTATAGGGCAGGTCTGCCTGTGCCTGCTCCATCAGTGCCTTCCACGCGGTCACACAGGTGCGGGTCTTGGCCTGCTGCTTGGACAGGGTCTTGGTCATATCGTAAGGTGCATCGTAGCCCCACCACACAGCGGTGACATAGTAGGGCGTGCCGCCCACGAACCACAGATCCTTTTCGTCGCTGGCAGTACCGGTCTTACCAAAGGCCTCCATGCCGTTGGAGTTGGGATAGCGGCCGCTGGCAGTACCCACACTGGAGAACAGAACGTTCTTCAGCAGGCGGTTCATGACATAGGCAGTATCGGGGGTCAGTGCCTGATAGCTGGTGGCGTTGTTTTCCAGATAGATGTTGCCGTCCCGGTCCAGCACACGGGTGTACAGGTGCGGGGTGGTGTACTCGCCATCATAGAAGATCTGGAAGGCTGCGGCCAGTGCCATGGGGGTAACGCCCTTGGTCTGGCTGCCCATGACCATCTGCGCCAGACCCACGTCGTTGGTGGGGTCCAGCGTATTCAGCTGCAAGGTGTTGTAGACGAAGTTGAAGATATTGCTTGCGCCCACAAGGTCGCCCACACGCACCGCGATGGTGTTCAGCGAGCGGGCAAGGCCGTTCCACAGCGGGAGATCGCTGCCATCGCCGTAGTTGCCGCCGTAGTTGCGCGGCCAACTGCGCCATGCGTTGGGGTAAGCGCGGAGCTGCTTGTCGGAGAGGCCCATCAGGCCGTTCTTGCGGCAGTAGTCCTCGTCCCGGATGATCATATCCTGCTTCTGGTACAGGGGGGAGTTGTTGAGCATGGTGGACCAGTTGACCAGACCATACTCAATGCCCAGCGCATAAGCGCCGATGGGCTTGATGGTAGAACCGGTCTGCCGCTCCACATTATAGGCGCGGTTCAGGGAAAGGCTCTTGGTCTTTTCGCCCAAGCCGCCCGCAATAGCCAGCACGTTGCCGTCATAGTCCAGTGTGACCATGGCCGCCTGCGTGCGCACGTTGCGGTAGTAGTAGACGGTGCCGTCCTCGCCTGTGCGGGTCTTGGGGGTGCCGTCCTCATTCATTACCTGCACATCATCGTCCGAGATGGAGGTGACCTCTTCCTCATGCCAGCCTGCCGGGAAGTAGGCATCGTCAGTGTTCAGCATCAGGTTTTCCATCTGAGACTGCAATTTGGTGTTGACAGTCGCCTCGATGGTAAAGCCGCCGGTGTAGAGCAGCTTCTGCGCCTCGGACTCAGAGATGCCCTCCTTGGCCATGATATCCTGCACGACCTCGTTGAACAGTGCATCGGTAAAGTAGGAGGTGACGGTGCTGGGCTTTTTGCCGCTGTCCTCTTCGGCCAGCACAAGGGGCTGCGCAGCGCCGTTGCGGTACTCCTCCTCGCTGATCACGCCCTGCTGCCACATATTGTACATAATGAAGTTGCGGCGGTTGATCAGATTCTCGGGGTTCGTGTAGGGGTTATAGTTGGTGGGGTTTTTGGTAATAGAGGCAATGGTGGCGCACTCCCACAGGCTCAGCTGGCTGACGTCCTTGTTGAAGTACTCGTTGGCCGCCGTCTGCACACCCTGAATAGTGCCGGTAAAGCTGATGGTGTTCAGATAAGCCTCCAGAATGGTCTCCTTGGAGTAGCTGCGGCTCAGGCAGAGGGCGCGGTAGATCTCGCGCACCTTGCGCAGTGCACCATTGATACCGCTGGCGCTGTTATCATCGGTCAGGTTCTTGATGAGCTGCTGCTCCAGCGTGGATGCGCCCTGCTTGGAGCTGTAAATGGGCAGCAAATACTCGTTGATCATTGCGCCGATGGTGCGCTTGAAGTTGACGCCGGGCTCTGAGTAGAAATCCTTATCCTCGGTGCAGATGAACGCATACTGCAAGTTGGAAGGGATCTGCTCAAGGTCTGCCCATACGCGGTGGCTGTTGGAGGAGCGCAGAGTGGCATACTCCACCTGTGCACCGGTATCCGGGTCGGTGGCTACCACCATACTGGACTGGCTCAGCTGGATGTTGTCCAGATCCAGCAGGTCGCCATCGTTGGCAGTAGCCTGTACCACATAGAACACCATGCCCACAGCCACCACGCTGCCCAGCATGATGCCAAGGCAGAGCACCGTAGCAAGGGTACGTCCGATGAACCGCAGGATGGGGTGTTTGCTCTTTTCCTTCGGCGGCTTGGGGCTTTTGGGTGCTTTTGGCGCACGAGTACGGTTTTCCGCTGCGGGGCGTGCCTCGCGGCGGCTCTGGGAAACATTGACCTTACGTCCCACCGGGCGGGCAGGCTGCTCCTCGCCGTTCCGATGGATCTTTCTCATCTCATTGTTGGAGATAGGGATCGCCTCCTGACATTTCAAGACTGTTTCCGGGCATTGCTGCGCCGGGTTTTATCCACATCGTTTGTGACACGAAACTTCAAACTGCAATACCATATTATAGCACGCACGCCCCAGCCGGGCAAGAACCAATCTTTGCGCGCTGAGCAGATATAAATAGTATAACACACTCCACTGTGGAAAGTACAGTGCCCGCGTGTGAAAATTGTCTGCCATCCGCAAAAACGGGGCATACTTACGGGGGAAGGGAGTGTTTTTTATGCGCAAGCTGTCTGTCTGCCTGTTCTACGGGATTTGCGTATTCACCATTGTATTCAGTCTGTTCTGGATGGCGCTGCCAAAGCTGCCGCTGTCTCAAAGCCCCGCGGGGTCCGAGACCGACCCCGCCTCTCCTTTGAGCCTTGCCGCGCAGGCAGTGCCCCAGACGGACGCCGCCCGCTACTGCCTGCGGGACAGCGGCGGGCGGGTGGCGGTGTACACCTGCCGCGCCGACGGCACCCCGGGCACTTTGATTCGCGTGACCGGCATCTACACCAATCTTCTGCCGGAAAATGATGCCCTGCGCATCAAGCGCGGGATCGTGGTTAACAGCCCCCGGGAGCTGGATCTGCTGCTGGAGGATCTGGGGGAGTAAGTGCCCTGCGTGGGTACACGATTTCTAATGGCCTCCGCTTGTGCTCTGGCCATCTTCAGCGGAAAATTTATTTTAATTTCGGGATAGTGGAGCGTCTGCGGACGCTCCGCTATCCCATTTTCACGAGGGGGATTGTAAAGATATACGGCAGTGCCTACTGCATATTCCTGCGTGAAAACGCAAAACAAGCCAGACCCGCAGGCCTGGCTTATTTAAAAACAAAAACTATTTTATGCTTCCATTTCTTCCAGCGGCACAAGGTACTCCTTGCGGCACTGCTCGTATTCCAGCATATAGTCCTTGCTGGGGCTGTGGTGCATGATGTTTTTCAGGGTGTGGGAGTCGTAATCGTCGCCGGCCTCCATGCCCACCATGCGCACTGCGATGTTGGAGCAGTGGTCGGAGATACGCTCGGCGTTGTTCAGCACATCCAGGAACACCACACCGGTGTCGATGGAGCAGACGCCGTCCTTCAGGCGGCGGATGTGCTGGTCGCGCAGGCGCTCCACCATCACATCAATGATTTCTTCCAGCGGCTCCACCTGTGCTGCCTTCTGGGTATCGTCGTTTTCAAAGGCATCGTCCGTCAGAACCAGAATGCGCTCCAATGCGGCGTCCAGCAATTGCAGCTCCTTTTTGGCGCTCTCGCTGAAGCTGGCTTCCTTATCGTACAGTTCCTCGGCCTTTTCCATGATGTTCACGGCATAGTCGCCAATGCGCTCGAACTCGGTGACAAAATTCAGCAGTTCGGTCACCGCGTGGCTCTCGTCGTCGCCCAGCTCCTGATCGGTCAGCTTGATCAGGTAGTTGGTGATCTCCACCTCCATGCGGTCGATCAGGTTCTCGCGCACCTTGATGGCACTCACAGTCTCCTCGTCCATCTTCAAAAGCAGCGGCGCGGCCAGACCCACATTGCGGGCGGCGCGGCGGGACATTTTGATCACCGCGTTCTTAGCCTGCTGCAAGGCCACAGCCGGGCTCTTGTACAGACGCTCGTCCAGCACCGGCATGCTCAGCTCCTGTGCTTCCTCCACGCTGCTGGGCACCGTGAGCATCGCCAAGCGGCTCAGCACCCCGCTGCAAGGCAGGAACAGCAGCATGGCGCATACGCTGGACAAAGTATGGATGTTTGCAATGGAGCTCTTGTTCATTACATCGCCCCACATGGGGATGCCGATGGTGAACTGCACTGCATAGATCAGCGCCAGTAGGATCACGCTGCCGATGACGTTGAAGTACAGGTGGATGAGCGCGGCCCGCTTACCATCTTTAGAAGAGCCGCCGATGGTGAGCAGCGGGGTGAACGCCGTACCGATATGCGCACCCAGAATGATGGGGATGGCAGAACTGAAGGTGACAAGCCCTGTGCTGGACAGTGCCTGCAGAATACCCACCGAAGCGGAGGAGGACTGGATGATCACGGTGACCACCACGCCCACCAGAACGCCCAGAATGGGGTTGGTCATAGTGACGAACAGATTCTGAAAGACTGCGCTCTCCCGCAGGGGTGCCACGCCGGTATCCATCAGGCTCATGCCGGTAAACAGGATGCCGAAGCCCAGCATGATCTGGCCGATATTCTTCTTTTTGGCATTGCGCAGGAACACATAAAAAATGCAGCCAATAAACGCCACCACAGGGGCAAAAGTCTTGGGCTGGATCAAGGTCAGCCACAGGCTGTCGCCTGAGATATCCGCCATGCGGATCAACTGACCTGTTACCGTAGTACCAATATTTGCACCCATGATCACGCCTACCGACTGCGTCAGTGTCATGATACCAGAGTTGACAAGGCCGACACAAATAACCACCGTACCAGCCGACGACTGGATAACGCCGGTGATCAGTGTGCCGAAGATCACGCCTTTGATGGTAGAGGAGGTAAGCTTTTGCAATACGCCCTGCATCTTGCCGCCTGCCAGCTTTTCCAGACCGGCACCCATGATGGACATGCCGTACAGGAACAACGCAACGCCGCCCAGCAGAGAGGTAATGTGTGTGATATCCATAACGATACTCCTAATATGAAACTTCCCTTTTTATCCTTTACAGCACGCAGCCGCCGGAGCCTTGCACACGCAAGGCGCTGCCCTGTTCCGGAAGCCGCTTATTTTTATTATACCATCAAAGGGGGCGTCTCAACAAGGTTTATTTTACAGGAAAGTTACTTTTTTCACACATTTCGCAACATATTTCCGGGCAACAAACAAAAAGCTTTCCGTTATTTTACATACATTTTACATTCTATCTTCCCGGATGCAGTATGTCCCCCGCTTACCCGGCCAGCTCTTCCATGGCCTCCCGCACCGTGTCGGCCGAAAACAGGAACACACCACTGCCGGTGTATACCTCCACATGACTGCCCACATAACGCAACTCAAAATCCTTCATGGTGTTTCCCTCCTGTGTGTCTGTTTTGTTCCCGGAGCTTTTCCGGTGAACACAGTATCGCACAATTCAGATACCATAAAAAGGACTTTCAAATGTTATTTGCGGTTTTTTCGTAAAAAACAGCGTATGCTCCCCCGGTCTCCTTGGAAATCAAGCTTTTGAAATTTCCCGCAGCGCCGCATTTCCGTAGGAAACAGGTTCCGGAGCTGTCGTTTTCCGTCACGTTCCCTCCCGTGAAAATGGGATAGCGGAGCGTCCGCAGACGCTCCGCTATCCCGAAATTAAAAATATATTTTCCGCTGATCCTGCCCAAAGCACACGCGGCGGGCATTCCAAATCGTCCCGCCCCGCAAGAGATGGCGTCACTCTGCCGCGTCCGTCACCCGGACGGGGTAGCCCGTCCGCACACAGCGCACGGCATACCGGGCATTGCCGCCGGAGGTGCAGGTGAACAGGGTCAGATCCCAGCTATCCGTCTCGGCGGCGGTGGTCATCTCCTCGATCTGGGTGGGCTGCAAAGTCTCCACGCTCTCCACCTCGTAGTTCCAGCGCAGACCGTCCGCATCCGTAAAGTGCACCGGGCTACCGATAGCCAGCCACTTGATGGGGCTGAAGTGCTTTGCGTAGTTGTGGCCGCAAATTACCAGGTCATCGGCATAGGTGGTGCCGCTGTACCGTCCGGGGGCGACCTTCAGCCCGGCGTAGCTCCACTGCGCCATCACCGGCAGTTCCAACCCCGCCGCCGGGATGGAAAGCACCCCGATGTAGCCATGTCCCTCCACCTCCACGGTGGTCATCTCCTGCGTCGGGTCCAGCACCGGCTGCGGGGCTGCGGTCTCGTTTTCCGGCCGGTGCTCCGTAATGGTCTTTTGCATGGTCTGCTCCAGCTCGCCCAATACTTCCTGCGAAGCCTTTTCTGCCCGGGCAGCATCCCACCGGTTGTAGCCCAGCAGCCCGGCGGCGCATAAGATCAGAACCGCGCCCAACACCATGAACAGCCTGCCGATTTTCCGTTTCATTGCATTCCATCCTTTATATATAATAGTATCGTCTGCTTCAGTATACCATTCCCCGCTCCGGTTTACAACCGTTCCTTCGGGCGATTTTTATCGGGCAGCAGCGCGCAGACCAGCCGCACCATCTGCCCGGTCAGGGGCAGCCATACCAGCGCACACAGTACGTTGAACAGGGTGTGCGCATTTGCGATCTGCCGGGCGATCACGGCACACTCTGCACCCGTAGGCGAGCACAGCCGCACCAGCGCCGCAAAGGGTTGCAGCAGTGTGCAGCACACCGCCGCGCCGCTCAGATTAAAAATGGCGTGGGCTGCCGCCACCCGCTTGGCGTCTCTTCCCTGCCCGATGGCGGCAAGCACCGCTGTGATGGTGGTGCCGATGTTATCCCCCAGCAGAATGGGGATGGCAGCCGTCAGTCCCAGCAGGCTGTGTACGCCGTCCGCCCCGGGCTGCGCCGCCATGCTTTGCAGCAGCGCTACCGTGGCAGAGCTGCTTTGTACCGTCAGGGTCATGCAGACGCCCGCCAGCAGCCCGTGCAAAGGGCTTTGCTGCACCCGGGCAAGCTCCAACCGGAGCAGCGGGCTTTGCAGCAGCGGCTCCATGGCGCTGCGCATCACCGTAACGCCCTCGAACAGCACCCCAAAGCCGAACACGGCTTCGCCCACGCAACGGCCCCGCCAGTTTTTGCAGGCCAGACAGAGCAATACCCCGCAAAACAGCAGCAGATACCGCCAGCTTTCCACCCGGAACGCCAGCAGCTGCGCCGTGACCGTCGTGCCGATATTTGCCCCGAACACCACCGGCACCGCCTGCCGCAGCTGCAACAGCCCCGCCGCCAGAAAGGCAATGACCATGACCGTGACCGCCGAACTGCTTTGCAGCACCGCCGTTACCGCCGCACCAGTCAGCAACCCTGCTACCGGGTTTGCGGTACACCGCGCCAGCAAGCTGCGCAGCCGTCTGCCCGCCCCCTGCTGCACTGCCCGGCACAGGCTGTCCGTCCCATATAAAAACAGCGCCAATCCGCCGAATACCTGTAACAACACTTGAAATCCCTGCTCCATCCGCACCCTCCGTTTCTGCCTGTCCTTTATTTCTATGCAGCGAGAGCCAGTTTGCGCATTGACAAAGCCTACAAGTTTTTTGTGAATTTTTGTTTAATATTTTCTTATCCTCTTGCAATCCCGCTGCAAAAGGAATATTCTTATCAGGCGTTAATACTTAACAACTGTTAAGTATTTGAAAAATGCAACCGAGGAGGAATCGTTGTGTCCGAGCCAAGCACCCCCAGCTTTCAGGGGATGTGCCACTATATCGGGCAGCTGAGCAAGGCATCCAAGGCCGGGATGCGGGCGGCGCTGGCCGATTGCCCCAAATGCCACTTTAATATGCTGGAAGGCCTGATGCATTCCATCAACTGCCACGGAAAGGACGGTGCCATCTATGTCTCTGACCTTGCCCGGGAGATCCGCCAGCCGCTGCCGGCAGTCTCGCGCGGGCTGCGGTTGATGGAGCAGGACGGCACCGTGGTGCGGGAACCGGACCCCGCCGACCGCCGCAAAACGCTGGTGCGCATCACCCCCAAAGGGTATGAGCTGTGCCACCAGTGTGAGCAGGCTCTGCGCGACTACTTTGCCAGCGTGCTGGCACGGTTAGAGCCGGAGCAGGTAGCCCAGATGGACGCGCTGCGCGGCGCGCTGATGGATGCCATTCTTGCGGAAAATGCCGCGCGCAACATTGACCCGAAGGGAGAAACGAACCATGACAAAGATCTTTAAGCAGCTGGCCCGGCACTGGGCGGTCTGCCTTGTGGTGTTCGCGCTGCTGTTCGTGCAGGCGTACTGCGACCTTGCATTGCCGGACTACACCAGCAAGATCGTGGACACCGGCATCCAGCAGGGCGGCGTTGAAAGCCCCCTGCCCCAGACGGTGCGCAAGAGCACGCTGGACGCATTGAGTCTGCTGATGAACGAGGAGGACGCACAGAAGCTGCAAAACGCCTATCAGTACTATCTGCAGGACGATGGCGTATTGCAGCTACGCTCCGACCTGACCGAGGACGAGCGCACCGCACTGGAAGATGCCGTGACCACCCCGGACATCGTGCTGTATATGGCTGCCGCACAGGCCGCCAACACCCCCGCTGGGCAGAACAGCATGGGCATGACCGGCCTTGCCGAGATGCCCTCTGCCGCTGCGGACACCGACACCGAGACCGTCACACCCACGGCAGCAGATCTGGACACCGTTTGCAGCCAGTTTGCCGCCATGAGCCAGATGCCCGGTTTTGACCGCAGTATGCTGCAAAAGCAGCTGGACAGTGCCATGAGCCAGCTGGACAGCACCCTGCTGGAAAACCTGAAAAGCCAGTCTTTGCTGCTGGTGCAGCTGGAGTACGAGGCACAGGGCGTTGCACAGGATGTGCAGATGGGTTACCTCTTCCGGGTGGGCGGCCAGATGTTGGCGCTCACCCTGCTGATGGTGGCCGTGGCTGTGGCCGTGGGCTTCCTTGCTTCCCGGGTATCCGCCGCCATCGGTCGTGACCTGCGCCGCGAGACCTTCTCCAGCGTTATCGGCTTCTCCAATGCAGAGATCGAAAATTTTTCCACCGCCTCCCTCATCACCCGCACCACCAACGATATCCAGCAGGTGCAGTTCGTCTGCGTCATCCTGCTGCGCATGGTTGCCTATGCGCCCATTCTGGGCATTGGCGGCGTGCTGCACGTTGTGGGCAGCAGCAGCGGCCTTTCCTGGATCGTGGTGCTGGACGTGGCACTGCTTTTGCTGCTGCTGCTCTTCCTGATGAGCGTTGCCATGCCCAAATTCAAGGTGATGCAGCAGCTGGTGGACCGGCTGAATCTGGTCAGCCGCGAAATTTTGACCGGCATCATGCCGGTGCGCGCCTTCAGCCGCGAAAAGTTTGAGGAGCAGCGCTTTGACAAGGCCAACCGGGAGCTGATGGGCACCCAGCTGTTCACCAACCGCGCCATGGTGGCTATGATGCCCTTTATGACCCTGATCATGAACGGCACCAGTCTGCTCATCGTCTGGTTCGGCGGCAAAGCCATGGACGCCGGCACCATGCAGGTGGGCGAGATGATCGCCTTTATCACCTACACCATGCAGATCGTCATGTCCTTTTTGATGCTGGCCATGGTGGCTGTCATGCTGCCCCGCGCCGGTGTGGCTGCGGACCGTATCGATGAGGTCACCCGCACCAAAGCCACCATCCACGACCCGGACGAAGCCGCCGCAAAGGCCGCACAGGCCCACACCGACTGGCAGGGCGTGGTGCAGTTCGAGGACGTAAGCTTCCGCTACCCCGGTGCGGACAGCGATGCACTGGAGCACATCAGCTTTACCGCAAAGCCCGGCGAGACTACCGCCATCATCGGCTCCACCGGCTGCGGCAAGTCCACCCTGCTCAACCTGATTCCCCGCTTTTACGATGTGACCGGCGGCAAGGTGACCGTGGACGGTATTGACGTGCGCGAGATGCCGCAGGCACAGTTGCACGACCTGCTGGGCTATGTGCCCCAGAAGGGTGTGCTGTTCAGCGGCACCATTGACAGCAACCTGAAATTCGGCGGCGAGGATATCACCGACGCACAGGTGCAAAAGGCTGCTGCCATTGCGCAGGCCACTGATTTTATCGAGGCGAAGCCCGAGGGCTACCAAAGCCCCATTGCACAGGGCGGCTCCAACGTATCCGGTGGCCAGAAGCAGCGGCTTTCCATTGCCCGGGCAATTGCCAAAAATCCCAAGGTCTATCTGTTTGACGACAGCTTCTCGGCGCTGGACTACAAAACCGATGTAACGCTGCGCCGCGCCCTGAAGGCACAGACCGACAACGCCACCGTGATCATTGTGGCGCAGCGCATTTCCACCGTGCTGCACGCAAACCAGATCCTTGTACTGGACGAGGGCAGACTGGTGGGCAAGGGCACTCACGCTCAGCTGATGGTCAATTGCCCGGAATATCAGGAGATCGCCCGCAGCCAGCTGAGCCAGAAGGAACTGGCGCTGGATACCCTGAATACAGAAAAGGAGGGTGAGTGATATGCCCAGACCCGGACGTCCCACCACCGAGCGCGCCAAGGACTTTAAAGGCACGCTGCGGCAGCTCATCCGCACCATGAGCCACTACAAACTGCCCCTTGCGACAGCCATGCTGTTTGCTATTCTGTCCACCATCTTCAACATTGCAGGCCCCAAGGTGCTGGCAAAAGCCACCACCGCCCTTGCCACCGGCTGGATCGCTCGGCTGCGCGGCACCGGCAGCATCGATTTTGTGTATATCGGCCGCATTCTGCTGTTTTTGCTGGGGATGTACCTGCTGAGCAGCGCCTTCAGCTTTATTCAGGGCTGGCTGATGACCGGCCTTTCCCAGAAAGTCTGCTACGACTTCCGCCGCCAGATCAGCGAAAAGATCAACCGCCTGCCGCTGGCGTACTTTGAAAAGCGCACCGTGGGCGAGGTGCTCTCCCGCATCACCAACGATGTGGACACGCTGGGCCAGAGCCTGAATCAGAGTATCACCCAGCTGATCACCAGCGTGACCACCATGATCGGTGTGCTGGTGATGATGCTTTCCATCAGTCCCCGCATGACCCTGATCGCCCTGCTGATCCTGCCGGTGTCGCTGGCGCTGGTGCTGGTGGTGGTCAAGTTCAGCCAGAAGTACTTCAAGGCACAGCAGGCCACGCTGGGCGTGGTCAACGGTCAAGTCGAGGAAGTCTACGCCGGTCACAACGTGGTCAAGGCCTTCAACCGGGAGGCTATGGTGCTGGCAGACTTCAACGCCGCTAACAATAAGCTGTACGAATCCGCATGGAAGAGCCAGTTTCTCTCCGGCCTGATGATGCCCATCATGAACTTTGTGGGCAACTTGGGCTATGTGGCGGTGGCCATTGTTGGCAGCATTTTTGCCGCAAACGGCGTCATCACCATCGGTGATATTCAGGCCTTTATCCAGTACGTCAAAAACTTCACCCAGCCCATCCAGCAGCTTTCGCAGGTGTCCAATATGCTGCAAAGCATGGCCGCTGCCGCCGAGCGGGTGTTCGAGTTTTTGAACGAGCCGGAGGAAGAGCAGCTGGCAGACCCCGCCCGCCGCGCCGACCCCTCCGATATTGACGGACAGGTTACCTTTGACCATGTGCGCTTCGGCTACACCCCGGACAAGACCGTCATCCACGACTTCAGCTGCACGGTGCAGCCCGGCCAAAAGGTAGCCATCGTAGGCCCCACCGGCGCAGGCAAGACCACTATGGTCAAACTGCTGATGCGCTTTTACGATGTGGACGCCGGTTCCATCACCCTGAACGGCCACGATGTGCGCAACTTTGACCGCAGCGCCCTGCGCGAGGGTTTTGGCATGGTGCTGCAGGACACATGGCTGTTCAAGGGCACTATCATGGAGAACATCCGTTACGGTCGGCTGGACGCCACCGATGAAGAGGTGATCGCCGCCGCAAAGGCCGCCAACGCCGACCACTTTATCCGCACCCTGCCCGGCGGCTACCAGATGGAACTGAACGAGGACGCCTCCAACGTCAGTCAGGGACAGAAGCAGCTGCTTACCATCGCCCGCACCATTCTGGCAGATAACCGCATCCTGATTTTGGACGAGGCTACCAGCAGCGTGGATACCCGCACCGAGCAGCGCATCCAGACCGCCATGGACCGCCTGATGGAAGGCCGCACCAGCTTTGTGATCGCCCACCGCCTTTCCACCATCCGCGATGCCGACCTCATCCTTGTCATGCGAGACGGCGACATTGTGGAGCAGGGCACCCACGACCAGCTGATCGAGGCCGGTGGCTTCTACGCCGACCTGTACAACAGCCAGTTCGAGGACGTGGTGGATTAAAGCACCTGTCACCGCGTTATAACCGCAACAAGAGCACCTGTTGCCTTCCTTTCTGAGGACAGCAGGTGCTCTTGCTTTTTTATTCCTCCACCGGTTCCAGCTTCAGGCCGAACAGCCTTTCTGAGAGGGACGGCAGCTGTTGCTGCAAGGCGCGGACATAGGCCATTACTACCGGGTCCGGCTCCGCTTTCGTAACAATACCAAACCTCATTCCCTTGTTCCAATCTAGAATAAACACCTGTGAAGGATCCGGTCTGCGGTAGTACACTGCCGGGGTCAGCATCAGGCTGGGCAGTTCATACTGTACACTTTTTACGCTGCGAATGATTTCTGCCTGCCGTCTCGCAGCCTCGTGCAGCAATGCGGTCTCATACAGTGACTGATCTGGTGTTTCTGCAAACATCCACCGATACTGCACCGCCTGTTCCAGCGTAATATATCCACGGGGCACCTCCGGCGGCGTATGAAATGGGACGCCGATCTCCGGCATATACACTGCCGGATAAAAGTGCAAGCCTCGCGCCGCGATCTCTGCACACTCGATCTGCAATGAAAGATCGATCTCATCATTCAGCAACGCCCTCCAGACATCCTTTATGCTGGCACAGCGGTGCATGATAGGAGAAAAGCGGTTGCTCAACTCCCCTGTAGCGGCAAACAGGTCAAAGCCCAGCATTTGCAGCGGCATATTCTGATGTCCGATCAGTAGATGCCGTTTGGGTGGATTTGCATTCAGCTTTACTGCCTGCGCATGATGCACCGCCTCATCGTACAGCTCCAGCAGCTGCTTTGCCTTGGGGTAAAAATCCCATCCCGCCGGGGTCAGCACCACACGGCGCGGCACATGCTGGAACAGCTCGAACTGCAATTGTCCTTCCAGCGTGCGGATCTGCTGCGAAAGTGCCGACTGGGAAAGATACAGCGCCTCTGCCGCCGCAGAAAAGCTGTTCAGCTCCACGATCTTTACAAAGCCCGCCAGCGCTCTCTGGTTCATTCTTTCCTTCCTCCTGCAATACATTAGGTTTTTCTTAATTATAATATAATAAACTTGAATTGTAAACAGTACCCTTCTACGCTACAATTGTTAAGGATTCAGCAAAGTGGCCTTCACCTTGCTGCACAATAAGAAGGAACAAAAAGAAAGAGAGCGTACCTATGAACAAGATTTCCCGTAAGGGCTTTATCAAGATCGCCGCTGCCGCCGCTATGAGCGGTGTGACCGCCGGTGCTCTGGCTGCCTGCAATGCTGCCTCCGGCTCTGCTTCCGCTTCCACTTCCGGTGCTGCCGGCCAGTACATCCCCGGCACCTACGAGGGCACTGCCGAGGGTATCTCCTCCACCGTCAAGGTCACCATGACCTTCTCTGACAGCGCTGTCACCGATGTGGTAGTGGACACCTCCGGCGAGACTGCTTCCTACGGTGCTGCCGCTGCCGATGAGCTGCGCGAGCAGCTGATGGCTGCCGGTTCTGCCGAGATCGACGGCGTTTCCGGTTCTACCATCACCTCCGATGCCGTGATGAAGGCCGCCAAGAGCTGCTACGCACAGGCAAAGGGCGAGGCCGTGGTCTCCAGCGTGCAGCTGCCCACCGGCGACGCAAACGACTGGCTGGGCAAAGAGCCTGACATCGACGAGGCTTCCATCACCGAGACATGGGATACCGATATCGTCATTGTGGGCGCTGGCAACGGCGGTATGTGCGCAGCCGCTTATGCTGCACAGAACGGACTGAGCTTCCGCATCATCGAGCAGAATTCTGCCGTTATGGATACCCGCCACTGGTACGGCACCATCGACAGCAGCGAAGCAAAGAAAAAGGGCATCGCTCCTGTTGACCGCGCCGAGCTGCTGAGCGAGATCTCCCGCTCCATGGGCGGTCGCTGCGACCAGCGCGTAGTTAAGACCTGGATCAATGAGTCTGCCGCCATGCACGATTTTGTTTCCGGCATTCTGGAAAGCGAGCCCTACAACTATGTATGCAACCTGACCTCCGGCGATGAAGCCAAATGGCCGGATGATACGCAGGTGAGCCAGAGCAAGCTGATGTTCCCTGTGCAGCAAGTCGACTACAGCAGCGCCGAAAAGCCCCGCAACGTGGTATTTCAGGAGTATATCGAGAGCAAGGGCTACAGCATCGACTTTAACACCGGCCTTGCCAAGTTGGAAAAGGATGCCGACGGCCGCATCACCGGCGTTATCGCCCAGAGCACTGCCGACGACCACTTCATCCGCATCAACGCAGCCAAGGGCGTGCTGCTGGCCTGTGGTGGCTATGCAGGCAATCCCTACATGATGGAGCAGCTGGACCCGCTGGGCACCAGCGTGACCACCGCCTGCTCCTATACCCCTGCCGACAAGGGCTATGGTATCCGTGCCGCTATCTGGGCAGGTGCACATCTGGATGCAGAGCCTGCTCCCGTGCTGTTCGATCGTGGTCTGGTGGCACCCGGTGTGGATGCCGGTTATGTGGACAACGGCTCTGCCTTTGGCGGCAAGGCCTTCCCCGGCACTGTGGGTCAGTACAACCCCGGCAGCCAGCCCTTCCTGAAGGTCAACCGCCATGGCGAGCGTTTTATGAACGAAAGTCAGGAATACGACAATGCCTCCCATGCTTCTTTCCAGCAGCCGGGGCACGTTTATGCCATGATCCACGATGCAAACTTCCGCAGCGACGTAGATCGCTTCCACACCATCGGTTGCTCTGCACTGACCCGTTACATCCCCGGCATGATGGAAGGTCAGCTGGAGCAGTACGAGGGTGAGGGCCTGATCATGAAGGCGGACACCATTGAAGAGCTTGCCGACAAGATGGGCTTTACCGGTGCTGACAAGGACAACTTTGTAGCCACCGTTGCCCGCTACAACGAGCTGTACGACAAGCAGAACGACGAGGACTTCGGCAAGCCTGCAAGCCGCCTGAGCGCCATCCGCACCGCGCCCTTCTACGGTTGCTGGCTGGGTGCCTCTCTGCTGTGCAGTATGCAGGGTATTTCCATCACTGAAAACTGCCAGGCGAAGGATAACAACAACGAGCCCATTCCCGGCCTGTACGTTACCGGCGATATGTCCGGCAGCTTCTTCCAGAACAACTACCCCTGCGTCATGGGCGGCACCGCTTGTGGCCGCACCCTGACCTTTGCCATCAAATCCGTCAAGCAGATGGCCGGTCTGGAAAACGCCTGATAAAGCGCAGTTTCCCGGCATATTCTAAGCGTTTCTTCTTTTCTTCTTTTTCATGTGAAGAGGGGCAGCCCCATTTGGGGCTGCCCCTCTTTGCTTTTTTGCCCCGCACGCCCCCTACACAAATGGCCGCGATTGTGCTATGATAAGCGTGAAACCGGGCAGTTCATTCCCACCCGGTCAAAGATCGAGGTGTTTGTACAAATGTCGGATATTCTGGATACCTTACGGCAGGAAGGGGTGGACCCTGCTCTGCTTACGGCGGTGCAGGAATACCGCGCCGCTCATCCGCTGGAGCAGGCGCTGCGCCCGCGCATCCCCGCCCCTGCCTTTATTTACTACGGCAAAGAGGTGTGGGATCAGGCACTGGCGGCCATCCTCTGCGGCGAAAACCTGCTGCTGGCCGGCGGAAAGGCCACCGGAAAAAATGTGCTGGCAGAAAATCTTGCCGCCGCCTTCGGCCGCCCCGCGTGGGACATCTCCTTTCATGTAAACATGGACGCCGCCTCCCTCATCGGCATGGATACTTTTGCGGGCGGGCAGGTAGTGTTCCGTCCCGGGCCGGTGTACCGTTGCGCACAGTGCGGCGGCTTCGGCGTGCTGGACGAGATCAACATGGCAAAAAACGAGGCGCTGGCGGTACTGCACGCGGTGCTGGACTTCCGCCGCGCCATCGACGTGCCCGGGTACGACCGCATCCCGCTGGCTGAGGAGACCCGCTTTATCGCCACCATGAACTACGGCTACGCGGGCACCCGGGAGCTGAATGAGGCGCTGACCTCCCGCTTTGCGGTGGTGCAGATGCCCACCATCACGCAGGATAATCTGGAAAAGCTGCTGCGGGCGCAGTTCCCGGAACTTACCGCAAAATATGTGCACCAGTTCGCACTGCTGTTTCTGGACCTGCAGAAAAAGTGCGATAGTGCTGAAATTTCCACCAAGGCGCTGGATCTGCGCGGAATGCTGGACGCGCTGCGGCTGATCCGCAGGGGCATCCCGGCCGGGGCAGCGCTGGATATGGGCATCACCAACAAGGCCTTTGACTCCTACGAGCAGGGGCTGATCCGGGACGTGATCGCCGCGCGCATCCCGGCCCAGCTGGATGCTGGAAAGCTGTTTGCCTGATGGACGCCCAAAGCTACACCGCGCAGGAGCGGCGTGCGGCCAATCAGGTCTGGGCCGCTGCCGGTGCTTACGGCTTCGAGCCGCTGTTTCTGGCCCGCAATACGGACGGCACCATTGATTTTTACATGAACTGCATCGTGGGGCTGGTGCACAAATACTACGGTGACGCGCTGATCCGGGACATTTTTTCCGCTTGGGAGGGCGACACATGCCAGCCCATGCTGGACGATATGGCGTGGCTGTACTTAGAAAACGCAGCCTACCGGCTGGAGCTGCCCCGCCGCCCGGTGCTGGAGGCGCTGCGCTTTGCCCACGCGGACTACTTTTTTGCCATCCAGTACAAGCTTTCGCGGCAGGAGTGGATGGCGAAAAACCAGCTGGTGTACACCATGCAGGCCGCCCGCTGGCGCAAGGTACTGGGACGCACCGCCCCGGTCATGACCCCTTACGAGAGCAGCCTTGCCGCCGCGCTGGAGCCGGAGAACGCACCAGAACCGGCACAGCTCAAAAACGACCTGCTGGCGTTGTTTGCAAAATTTGCCCTGTTTGACGGCAAGGTACGACAGAAGCCCGCGCTGCATCTACGGCTGCAGGGCTTTTGGGCAAAGCTTGCCACCAAAACCATGCCCACCCAGATGATCAAGACCGACCGGGTGACGGTGGAGCATTCCGGTGCGGTGGATGCCACAGGCAGCGGGCTGGCGGTGGACAAGCGCCGGGCAAATATCACCCTGAAGCAGCGCGCCGCGCAGGACCGCGCCTACATTGAAAGCTGCTTCGGGCGCTGCTTCTACCCGCCGGAACAGCTGCGCAAGGCCGAGCAGGAACTGTGCACCGGAGTGCATCTGGGCTGTCATTTGTGGTTCAGCGCCGGTGTGCCCAGCCCGGAGCAGGCGCCCACCCCGGAGGCGCGGCAACTGGCACAGCAGGCCGAATTGCAGGCCGAGCGCAACCGCGCTTACTACGCAAAAAATCAGGAGCTGCACCGCAGCGTGGTGCTGCGCCTTACCGAGCAGATCCGCAACTGCATTCTGGTGCATCAGCAGCCCGACCAGCGGGTGGCGCGCAGCGGTGATCTGTGTGCCGGGCGGGTGTGGCGCGCCCCTTACCTGAACGATGACCGGGTGTTTTTGTGCCCGGAGGAGGAAAACTGCCCCGCCTTTACGGTGGATCTGCTGCTGGACGCCTCGGCCTCCCGCCTGCACTGTCAGGAGGTGATCGCGGCGCAGGGTGTCATTCTGGCCGAAAGTCTGGCCAACTGCGGCATTCCGGTGCGGGTAAGCGCCTTTAGCAGCCTGCGGGGCTACACGGTGCTGCGGGTGCTGAAAGGCTTTGCGGACAAGAACCGGCAGAACATTTTCCGCTATTTCGCCTCTGGCTGGAACCGGGACGGTCTGGCGCTGCGGGCGGCGGGCGATCTGATCCGGTACGCCCCCGGCCCTGCCCCGCGCCACCTGATGATCCTGCTGACCGACGCCAGCCCCAACGACAGCCGCCGCATCCCGCCCACAGCAGAGAACCCGCTGGGCTGCGCCTACGAGGACGCCGCCGGCGTAGCCGATACCGCTGCGCAGGTGCGCACCTTGCAGCGGCAGGGCGTGCGGGTGTCTGCTGTTTTTATGGGCGAGGACAGCAGCGCCGGTGCCGCCGCGCAGATCTACGGCAAAAATATGGCGCGCATCCGCGGCATGGATCAGCTTGCCCGCGCTGCCGGACGGCTGATCCAGAACGAGATCCGGGAACTTGGCGATTAAAGAAGCAAAACGACCCCTGTGGGAGCAGTACCGGCCTTAGTCGGCATTTCCCGCAGGGGTCGTTTTTACAACCGTTTATTCCAAAGTACAACCATGCTTTGAACCCTTGTTCGCTCTGTGCCACAAGTTTTTGCAAAAGTTTGTCATCTTGGAAAACTTACAGTTGTTTTTTATTCAAAAGTATGCTATACTACGTTCAGAGAAGTTTTATGCAGCCTGTCGGCCTGATCACCCGGCTGGCGTTTTTACAACGTTTCGCTGTTTGTTTTCAGGAAGGAGATCAACCATGGATGCTTCCCGTTATTTTGACGCCATGCACAACGCCATGTCCACCCTGCACACTGGTGCACAGCTGCTGCTCACCGTCCGTTTGCAGGACACCTGCGGCAATGACGCCTACCTTGAAGTAAAACAGCTGCCCGGGGAGCAGAGCGCCCTTGTGTGTTATTCCACCATGGGACGGCGCTGCCTGAATTTCCAGCTGTTCCGCAAGGGCTGGCAGCTGTGCCACAATGCGGAGGGGCAGCTGACCGGGCGTTTTCCGTCCAGTGCCGACAGTCTGCTGAGCCAGACCGACTTCCGCGCCTACTGCCGTGAGGACCGTCTGGATGCTGCCCGCACCCAGCGCCTTGTGGAGGAACTGGGACAGCGTGCCGGGACCAACTATGTTGGTGCCATCCCGCAGAATGCCCGCACCGGCGCACAGATCACAATCGAAAGCCACCTCGGTCGCGGTGCACGCTGGAGTTACTGGAATCAGGACGCTTCCCCCTGCCTGCCGCTTGCTGCCATTTTGTACTGGCTGGCAGATTTTCTGGCCGGGAACGAGCGCCGCGCCCTCCAGTCTGACCCGCAGGCTGCCGCACTGGCTGCGCAGTGGCTGGCAAAGGACACTGCTGTGTTCTTCTGCCCCTCCCCTGCCCTGACGGTATCCTCTGCAACCGGTCATAGTGCCCCTGCTGCACGGTGCACCCGCCCCGCCCCGGTGCCTGCTGCACGGAGCAAGAGCTGGCAGAGCGTTCTGGCTGCTATGGCTGCGGTGTAAGCTGGTACCTTTTCAATCTGCTTTACATAAAAAAGACGAGTGCTCGGTTTTGCCGAGCACTCGTCTTTTTTACAAAATAACAGCAAAAAAGCACCCCGCCAACCGTTTCCGGTCAGCGGGGTGCTTAGCGCTTATAGTTTACAGCTCAGCTTACGCTGCACAGCACAGGGAGGAAATCACTCCTCGATGTAGCCGTACTGGAAGTACCAGTAGCCGTAGGGGCTGTGCCAGACACCCTTCAGAGAAGAGCTCTGCAGCCAGAACTCGTTGTAGTAAGCAACGGGGATGCAGCCCATATCCTCCATCAGGATGTCCTCAGCCTTATGCAGCTGAGCAAAGTGCTCGGTGACATCAGCAACCTTGGAAGCCTCCATAGCAGCATCGAAGTCAGGGTTGGAGTACTTACCATCGTTGTTGCCGTTGCCGGAGCAGAACAGCTCGATCATGTTGGAAGGATCGTTGTAGTCCATGACCCAGCCGTTACGGGCAACATCGTACTCGCCGGCACGGCGAGCAGCGGTGAAGGCAGACCACTCCATCTTGCTGATGCTCAAAGTGATGCCCAGATCGCCCCAAGTCTGCTGCAGGTACTCTGCCAGAGGCACATGGTAGCCGGAATCGTTGGTGCTGTACTCGATGGTGGGGAAGCCCTCGCCATTGGGGTAGCCAGCCTCTTCCAGCAGCTTTTTAGCCTCGGCCATATTTGCCTCGTAGTCAGCTGCAATGTAGGGAGAACCGCCGTTTGCGTTGTCGTAGAAGTAACCGTTCTCGTCCACGATGCCGGGGCCAACCAGGTTGGAAGCAGCAGAGAAGGTGCCCTGCATGATGGTGTTGCCAACATAGTCGCGGTCGATAGCCAGAGCCAAAGCCTTGCGGACCTTGGCATCCTTGAAGGCATCGCGCTGCAGGTTCATGCTGACGTAATAGGTGCCCAGAATGGTGTCAACGTAGAAGTCGCCGCCGTCCTCTGCCTTGGTCAGGCTGGGGATCTCGTCGGTGGGCACGTCCTTGATCAGGACAGCCTCGCCGCTGTTGTAAGCAGCGAAGGAAGCGGAAGAGTCCTCCAGCAGCAGCAGGGTAATGCTGTCGGAAACGATCTTGGAGCTATCCCAGCCGCCAACGTAGTTGGGGTTCTTGGTCAGAACGATACGCTCGGAGGGAGTCCACTCGGTGATCATGTAGGGACCGTTGGAGACGAAGGTCTCAGCGGAGGTGCACCATGCATCGCCGTTGGCCTCAACGGTAGCCTGCTGCACAGGGCTCATGGATGCGAATGCGGCCATCTTGTCGAAGTAGGCGCAGGGGTAGGACAGCACGATGGTCAGGGTCTTGCCGTCGTCGCTTGCCTTAACGTTCAGAGCATCGGGGTTGGGCTCTGCAGTGGGGTTGCCGTCTGCATCGGGGAAGCCGGCAGCTTCGTCAAAGCCATCGATCATGCCCAGGCAGGTCTCTGCGTAGGGAGCTGCGGTGTCGGGGTTGACCATACGCTTGAAGCTGTACTCAAAGTCCTTAGCGGTCAGATCGGTGCCATCGCTCCACTTCAGACCGTCACGCATGGTGAAGGTCCAGGTCAGGCCGTCCTCGCTTTCTTCCCAGCTCTCAGCCTGGCCGCCAATAACTTCGTTGTTCTCGTTGATGATCAGCAGGGGCTCGAAGATGGTGATGATGGTGTTGGCGCCATCAACAGCGCTGTTCAAAGAGGGATCCAGAGTCTCGGGGTTGGGGCCGTACTGGACGGTGAAGCCAGCGGTGTTGACACTGCCGGTAGAAGAACCAGCAGCGGAAGAAGCAGAACCGGAGGTTGCGGTAGAACCGGACTTGCTGCCGCCACAGGCTGCCAGACCCAGAGCAGCGGCACCCACGCCTGCAACCTTGAGGAAATTACGACGAGAAATGCGTTTCATAATAATATCCTTCCCTTATATCAAATTTGAGTGTGCCAGGTTCCCCCAGCCGCCTCTATATTCGATCCGGTGCAAATGTACACCGGAGGAACACGAATGATTATAATGCGTTCTCATACCGGTTACAAGCCCAAAACTTGGACTGTAACCATTTTGTGACAACATTTCAGCACTAAGTTGAATTGCTTTCACTTTTTACCGGTGTGAAGTGTTCTCACTTCACGCGGTCAAGGTGATGGCATGCTGCCCAGTGGCCGGTGGAGATCTCCTTGAACTCAGGCACCTCGTTGGCGCACTGCTCGTCTGCATAGGGGCAGCGGGTGCGGAAACGGCAGCCGGACGGCGGGTTCAGGGGGCTGGGCACATCGCCCTGCAGCACGATACGCTTGGACTGGCGGGCCGTAATGGGGTCTGCCACCGGAATAGCGGAGATCAGGCTGCGGGTGTAGGGGTGGATGCTATGGGCGATCAGCTCGTAGCTGTCGGCCAGCTCCACCATCTTGCCCAGATACATGACGCCGATGCGGTTGGAGATGTGCTTCACGACGCTCAGGTCATGGGCGATGAACAGGTAGGTCAGACCCATCTCCTGCTGCAGATCCTCGAACATATTGACGACCTGTGCCTGAATGGAAACGTCCAGTGCGGAAACAGGCTCGTCACAAACGATGAACTCGGGGTTCACAGCCAGTGCACGGGCAATGCCCACGCGCTGACGCTGACCGCCGGAGAACTCGTGGCAGTAGCGGTTTGCGTGCTCACTGTTCAGGCCAACGCGCTCCAGCAGAGCGATGATCTTATCGTGACGGTCCTTTTCGTTCTCAGCCAGATGATGGATATCAATGCCCTCGCCCACGATGTCGCCAATGGTCATACGGGGGTCCAGACTTGCGTAGGGATCCTGAAAAACGATCTGCATCCGGCGGCGGTAGGGCAGCATATCCACTGCGATCTTATTGTCCTTATCGAACAACAGGTTGCCGTCATAGTAGATCTTGCCGCCGGTGGGCTCGTACAGGCGCAGCAGGGTGCGGCCGGTGGTGGTCTTGCCACAGCCGGACTCGCCTACCAGACCAAGGGTCTCGCCCTTGCGGATGGCAAAGCTTACGTCATCCACGGCCTGAACGTACTTGCGGTTCTTGCCCACACCGCCGGCGGGGAAATACTGCTGCAGGTGCTGGACTTCAACCAGCGTCTTGTGTTCACTCATTCTGCCTTTTCCCCTTTCTCAAATGCAGCCTTCTGCTGCAGCCAGCAGTAGGTATAGTGGGTATCGCTGAGCTCGGTGCGCGGGGGCATCTTGCTCAGACAGATCTTCATGCAGTTCTTGCAGCGGGGCGCAAAGGGGCAGCCGGCCGGCGGATTCAGCAGATCCACAGGGGTACCCTCAATGGGCACAAGGCGCTCGTGCTCTGCGGTGTTCAGCTTGGGGATGGAGTTGATCAGACCCTTGGTGTACTCGTGACCCGGCTGGTAGAAGATCTCGTCGGTGGTGCCGTACTCCACAATGTGACCGGCGTACATGACGGCGATCTTCTCGCACATGGATGCCACAACACCCAGATCATGGGTGATCATGATAATGCTCATGCCCAGCTTCTTGCGCAGATCCTGCATCAGCTCAAGGATCTGTGCCTGAATGGTCACGTCCAGTGCGGTGGTGGGCTCGTCGGCGATCAGCAGCTTGGGCTCACAGGCCAGTGCAATGGCGATCATCACGCGCTGGCGCATACCGCCGGACAGCTCGTGGGGGTACTGCTTCAGGCGCTTCTCAGGCTCATTGATGCCAACCAATTCCAGCAGCTCCTTGGCGCGTGCCCATGCCTCGGTCTTGTTCTTATCGGTGTGCAGGCGGATGACCTCCACGATCTGATTGCCGATGGTGTACACCGGGTTCAGGCTGGTCATGGGGTCCTGGAAGATGATGGAGACCTCGTTGCCGCGGATCTTGCGGAAGTCCTTCTCCTTCATGTTCTCGATCTCGTGGCCGTTGAACCACACCTTGCCGCCCACCAGCTTGCCGGGGTAAGCGGTCAGACCCATAACAGAGTAGGCGGTGACCGACTTACCGGAGCCGGACTCACCCACAACGCCCAGAACATCGCCCTGATTCATGGTAAAGGAAACGCCGTTCAGTGCCTTTACTTCGCCCGCAGGGGTGAAGAAAGAAAGGCGTTCATCTTTGATATCAAGAATTTTCTCGCTCATTTCTGTTCACCTCATCAATTCTTCAGCTTCGGGTCAAAGGCATCGCGCAGGCCATCGCCGAACAGGTTGAACACAAGGATCATCACGCTGATCATCAGTGCGGGGGCGATCAGCAGATGGGGGTAGGTGTTCATGCCCTTGACAGCATCGGTAGCCAGAGAACCCAGAGAAGGCAGCGGGGCTGCAACGCCCAGACCGATGAAGCTCAGATAGCTCTCGGTGAAGATGGAAGCCGGGATCTGCAGGGTGGTGGTAACGATCAGAGTACCGATGCAGTTGGTGAGCAGATGCTTTTTGATGATACGGCCGCTGGAAGCGCCCAGTGCGCGGGCAGCGGTAACGTACTCGCTCTCCTTCAGGATCAGGATCTGGCTGCGGACGATACGCGCCATGCCGACCCAGTACAACAGCGCAAAGATGATGAAGATGGAGATCATGTTGGGGCCAAGGGTCTGCATCCACTTGAAGCCGGGCTTGCTAGCCAGCGCATCCAGAGGATCCTTCAGAGCCATGCCCAGCAGGATGATCAGCAGAATATCCGGGATGGTGTACAGAATATCCGTGATACGCATCATGATATTGTCCACCCAGCCGCCGGCAAAGGCGGAAACAGCGCCGTAAGTGGCGCCGATGATCAGCACCAGCACAGAAGCGATCAGACCGACGGACAGGCTGACGCGGGTGCCCATCATGATACGCACCGCAAAGTCACGACCCATACGGTCGGTACCCAGAATGTGCGGGAACACCTTTTCGCCGGCATCGATGCGGGCCTGCTCAGAGGCAGAGTACTCGAACGGTGCCAGATTGTTGCTGCCCTTCACCTGCTCCGAGTAGCTGTAGGGCCAGACGGCGGGCAGCAGATAGGCAAAGATGGCAATGGCAATGATGAACACAAAGCTGACCATGGCGATCTTGTTCTTCTTCAGGCGGCGGATACCGTCCTTCCAGAAGTTGACGCTTTCGCGCATGACCACCAGACTCTGCTTTTCCTCATTGCTGGCGGGCAGAAAATCCTCCGCGTTGAGCTGCAGGCTGAGCGGATTCTTTTTAATGTTTTCCATGAAAATCGCTCCTTTCTCTTACTGCAGCTTAATGCGCGGGTCGATGATCTTATAAAGGATATCCACGACCACGTTTGCAATGATGACCATGCTGGACAGCAGGATGGTGGTGCCCATGATCATGGTGTAGTCACGGTTGGTGATGGCAGACACGAAGTCGCGGCCCAGACCGGGCACGGAGAAGATCTTTTCCACCACGAAAGAACCGGTCATCAGGCTGGCCAGCATGGGGCCGACGTAGGTGATGACAGGCAGGATGGCGTTGCGCAGTGCGTGCTTGAACAGGATCATGAACTGGGACACGCCCTTTGCGCGGGCGGTGCGCATATAGTCCTGACCCATAACGTCCAGCAGGCTGGAGCGCATCAGACGGGTGATATAAGCCGAGGGATAGATGGCCAGTGCAGTGACCGGCATGATATAGGCGGCTGCGCTGTTCAGACCAACGGTGGGCAGCACCTTCATGTTCATACCAAACTGGTATAGCAGCAGCACGCTGGAGATAAAGCTGGGGATCGCGATGCCACAGGTTGCAAACACGATAATAACGTTATCCAGCCACTTACCGCGGTTGTAAGCGGAAATGCAGCCCAGCGGGATGCCCACGCACAGAGCCACGACCACTGCAATGCCTGCCAGACGGCAGGACACCGGCAGCTTGCTGGCAATGATCTGGTTCACGGTACGGCCGCGCTGACGCAGGCTCAGACCCAGATCGCCGTGCAAAAGGCTCTTCATGTAGTTGACGTACTGCACACCCAGCGGCTTATCCAGGCCATACTTTTCGGCCAGAGCCTGCTGAGCAGCGGCACTGATGGACTTTTCTGCCACGAACGGGCCACCGGGGACCAGGTTCATGACAAAAAAGGTAACCGTAGCCACAATGAAGATACTGAAGATACCCATTGCGACACGCTTGATGATGTACTTTGCCATCGTTTGATGCCACTCCAATCCTATCAATGAATTACTATTTTGCTCTCAGGCCGAGCCATACTTTCCCGCAGTCCGCCAGCCTCACACATAGCGGACGTCTGTCCTTGGCACACGGACAGAAAAAGCGAATAATAAAACGATGGCATCTTGCGGTCGCATAAACACCATCGTCCATACCCGAGAAACACTCTATCTATTATAGAGAGAACCACGAATTTTGTCAATTCACATGAAAATAATTCACTTCATTTCAGCAAAGCATGAGTGGAATCTTATACTTTATACAAATTTCCTGTATATTTGTAGGTAAAAGCGCTACTTTTCTGGTCTTTTTGGCAACTATTCCGGGACGTGCACAGTCTGTTTATCTCTGCCAAGTGCAAAAGACAGTGTCTCTCCCCCAGAACCATCTATCCATGTCACCGGCATTTTTCTCCATGTTACAGGAAAACTGGCAAAAAAAGATCACCCGCAGCCCCTTCTCCGGCACGGTCGGTGCCCAGGAGATGTGCTGCGGGTGGTCATGGGTCGTTTTGCGGGTCAGGAGTACAGCTTTGCGGTCAGCTGGGAGTACATGGCGCTCTTTTGTGCCTTATAGGAGGCCATCGCCTGATCGGCCAGTGCGGTGCTTTGACCGTTGGCGGTCAGAATGGCGCGCATCTGGCTGACGATGCTCTCCACTTCCTTATCATAAGATGCCTGCATCGCATACAGTCTGCCGCTTCTTGCCAGCACGATGGAGATCTTACGCGCCTGTGTCTGCTGGGACTCCGGCAGCGACTTGAACTCTGCCTTTGCCCCGGCAATGCAGCTGTTCAGTTCTGCCTCGGCACGCGCCTTGACGCTGTACAGCTGTTTCAACAGTGCCTTGACCTCAGCTTCGTAGGAAGCCTCCTGTTTGCCGGACGAGGACGCCGGTTTTTCTGTGGCAGCTGCCGTGCCGGAGCTGGCTGTGCCGGTGGTGTTCTCCTTCTTGCCGGAGGAAGCGGTGCTGCCGCTCTCCGTCCGGGAGGCAGCGCTCCCCGAAGAAGCAGAAGAACCTGCCGGAGCGGACACCGAATCTGCTCCCTCCTGCGGAACACTGGCCGATGCTTCCTGTTCCCCGCCGCTGGACGCAGCGGTTTCGTCGGTCAGTTCTTCCAGCGTGATATCGCCGCTGAGCAGCTTATCCAGATCCTCATCCGTCAGGGTGAGCTCTGTGCTGCCCGCCGGGGCATCCGGCAGAGTTTCTGGCAGACCGGCTGCCATACTGTGGAGATAAAACAACACCCCAAGGACTGCTGCTGCCAGCAGAATCACCAGCGCGCCCAGCACGATCATTACGATTTTCAGGACCTTATTTTTCTTCATACTAAAATCCGCTGCCCGGGCAGAGTACACCCCCGCCCGGGCAGTTTTCTCCTTACTAATAGGATCAGACCCACATGCCCAAAAATTTTTTGGGCTGATGTAGGGTCGCAGCGTCCAACTCCTGATCGTGGAACAGCTCATCGCCGTTGCGCACGATGCGGGCGGCAGTTTCCTTGCCCAACAGCTTTTCCAGCTGCTGCACTCCCTGTGCCATGCGGGGCGGACGCTTGTCCGGGGAATGGGTATCGGTGGAGATGACGTGGACCAGTCCCCACTGGATGAACTTACACAGCTTTTTGCAGAGCTTGGGTTCCAGCAGTGCTCCGGCGTTGATCTGTGCATAGGCACCGGCGGCCACCCAGTCGTACAACAGGGTGGGATCCTCCAGCACATAGGGGTATCGCTCGATATGCGCGATCAGCGGCACAATGCCCTGTTGCTGCAAATTGTACAGGGTCTGCCGGATAAAATGCGGCTTGTGGGTGGTGGGGAATTCCAGCAGCAGATAGGCGGTATCTCCCATGCACAGCGCCCGGGTGTCCAGCTCGCACAGACCGGGCGAGAAGAACACCTCTGCCCCCAGCTTGAAATCAAACTGCATGGGCTGCCCTTCCAGCGCGGCAGTCAGCTGTTCAAAGGCAGCCTGCCGCTTTTCTGTAAATGCTTCCACCGTGGTGCGCTCGCTGTTGAAGTGGCTGGTGAACGCGATATTGCGCACACCATCCTCGTATTCCCTGCGCAGCAGCTCCAGCGAGACTGCCGTATCCTTTGCGCCGTCATCCATGCCGGGCAGAATGTGACAATGCAGATCGGTCATAACAATGCTTCCTTATTATTTACCGGCAGTGGCATCCTGCTTGCCGTAGGCATAGTTGTAATTGTAGGCATAGCTGTATGCGTAGCTGGAACCCTTGAGTGCCTTCTTCATGTCGTAGCGGGTCAGCACGCTGCCCAGCACCTTGACACCTGCATCCTGCAGCTTTTTCACTGCGCCGCGCACTGCATCAGCAGGGGCGTAATCGGAACGCACTGCAAAGATGGCACCGTCCACATAGCGGCCGATGACAGCTGCATCGGTGACCACAGACACCGGGGGTGCGTCAACGATGACAAAATCAAACTTCTGGCGCAGAGTGTCCACCATAGCCTGCATCTGCGGCTGGCTCAGCATCTCAGAGGGGTTCGGCGGCGGGGTGCCTGCGGGCAGGAAGGTCAGATTCATTTCCTTCAGCTCCTGCAGGGCCTCGTCCAGCGTGCACTGGTTGGACAGCACGTTGGAAACGCCCTTTACGTTGTGACCGGCCTTCAGGTAGCGGTGCAGCACCGGCTTGCGCAGGTCGCAGTCCACCAGAGCCACCTTTTTGCCGCTTTCTGCCAGCGTCATTGCCAGATTGACCGCCACGTTGCTCTTGGACTCTTCCGGCACGGTACTGGTAACGACCAGCGTGTGCACGTCCATGGAGCCTGCCATAAAGTCCAGATTGGTGCGCAGAGACTTGTAGGCCTCCACATAGCCAAAAGGCATTCCCTTATCGGTGATCAGCTGCAGGGTGCGGTGCTCGCTTTCTTTCTTCTTTTTACCAAACAGATTCCACATCGTCTTACACCTCCGGGATCAGGCCCAGCACGGGCAGGCCGAGCTTCTTCTGAACATCTTCGTCATCCACAATGGTATCGTGCAGCAGATGTGCCAGCACCAGAACGCCGCACACCAGAACAGCGCCCAGCAGACCGGCCAGCACAACGTACTTCTTGGTCTGGGGGAACACCTTGTTGGGGTTGATGGCCACATCGCTTACCGTCTTGCAGGAGCCGGCTTCCACCTTTTCCACCAGCACGTCGGGTACGATGTCCGCAATGGTCTGTGCGATCTCGCCTGCGCGCTCTGCATCGGTATCGGTGACCGTGATCTTCATGATCTGGGTGGAGTCCACATCGGCAACCTCCACCATCTTATACAACTCGCCGTAGGTCATGTCCAGATCCAGCTCATCAATGACCTCGTTCAGCACGGTGTTGCCCTTGATGATGACCGCATAGGTGCTGATCAGGTTCTTGGCAGAGTTGAAGTTATCGCTGGTGAAGGTAGTGGTCGTGTCCTGCCGGGTATTCACGATCATGTTGATGGAAGCCTGATACTTGGGTGTAAGCGCAAACATACACACCAGCAGGCAGATCAGCGCTGCCGCAACAGCTGCTGCCACGATCTGCACAATATGCGCCCACAGCAGGCGCGCCAGTTCCATCAGATCAATGGTCTCTTCGTCCTCCATGCTGCGGAGCGACTGTCCCATAGTTGTTTTTTCGTCCATAATAGAGAAACTCACCTTTCCTGTTGTTCCGCAGTGCAAGAAATGTACACCGGGTTCCTATAGATACACATTCGTTTTATAATGATAGCACATCTTGTTGTATTTTACAAGTAAAAATGCCATTTTCTGCCGGCAAATATATGGACAAAATATGCCATGCCCCGTACAAAAAAGGCATCCGCAGCACATGGATGACTGCGGATGCCTTCATTTTACGGATTTTTAGCGAATGTGCTCAACGGGAGCCCTTGTCGTAGGGGATACCCTCGGCCTTGGGTGCCATACTGTTCTTGGAGGTGAAGGCCAGAATGACCATGGAGGCCACGAAGGGCATCATATTATAGATATTGCTGGACCAGTGCAGCTGCGCGAGGAAGGTGGAGTCTGCGATGTTGGCAAGGCTCTTGAACACGGCAAAGAACATGGCCGCGCCAAAGATGTGGAAAGGCTTCCACTGGCCAAAGATCATAACTGCCAGTGCCAGAAAGCCTGCACCGGCCACGCCGACTTCAAAGTTCCAGGTCTGCACCGGGGGCACGATATACGCCAGACCGCCGACGGCGCCCAGCGCACCGGAAAGGATGACACCGGCGTAACGCATCTTGTAAACATTGATGCCTACCGAGTCCGCAGCCTGCGGATGCTCGCCGCAGGCACGCAGACGCAGACCGAAGCGGGTCTTATACAGCACGATGTAGCTGACTACCAGCAAGATCAGCCCCAGCGGCACGAACACGCTGAGCTCCAGCCCACCAATGCTGAACAGGAAGGGCTTATTGGAGTAGTTCAGCTTGGCGCTGCCGCTCTCGCTGAAGTACTTGGAGATGACCACGGCAATGGCGGTTGCCAGCAGGTTCAGTGCCGTGCCGCCGATGGTCTGGTCTGCCTTCAGGTTGATGGAGGCAAAGGCCAGCAGCAGACTGTAAACCACGCCCGCCAGCGCTGCCACCAGAATGGAGATGAGCACCACAAGGAAGGGCGACAGGCTTGCAGGCAGCATGGTCAGGGTAAGCACACCGGCCACACCGCCGATGACCATGATGCCCTCCAGCGCAATGTTGATGATGCCGGAATGTTCGCTGAACATACCGCCCAGTGCCACCAGCATCAGCACGATGCCGTACAGCAGGGTATATTTGATCAGAAGCAGCATATTACTTGCCCTCCTTTTTGGTCTTTTCTGCGGCAGGCGCAGGCTCTGCGTTCACATTGGTCTTTTCGGCGTTCCTGAACAGCAGGCTCTGGATCTTGCCCCGGAACAGCATGGAGAATGCGCACAGGTAGATGATGATGCCGCTGATCAGATCCGAGATCTCGGTGGGGTAATACTTGGTAGACAGGAAGGAACCGCCGACCGAGATGTGGGAGATGAACAGTGCAGAGAACACGGTGCCGATGGGGTTGGAGCTTGCCAGCAGTGCCACCGAGATACCGTTGAAGCCCATGCCCGGCAGGCTGGTAGAGTTCAGCGGGTTCCACTGGGACACGTTGGACAAATAGAACAAACCCGCGCCGAAGCCTGCCAGTGCACCGGCAATGGCCATGGAGAGGATGATGTTCTTCTTCTCGTTGATACCGGCATAACGGGCGGCGTTCTTGTTCAGGCCAACGGCCTTGAGCTCGTAGCCGAAGGTGGTCTTGTTCAGCACCACCCAGATCAGCACGGCCACCGCTGCCGCCAAGAAGATGGCAATGGTGGTGCTGTTGGTCTGGAAAGCCTTGTTCAGGCCAAAGTCCGGGATCAGGGACTGGGCAAAGTCCGCATTCTTGCTCAGGTTCAAGGTACGGGTGTTGCGCACATCGTACATGGGGCCGGTGCCGTTCTGGTAGATGAGCTCATTCACCAGATACAGGCCGATCCAGTTGAACATGATGGAGGTAATGACCTCGTTGATGTTGAAGTAAGCCTTGAAGAAACCGGGGATAGCGCCCCACAGACCGCCCAGCACGGCTGCTGCCAGCAAGCAGACAAACCAAGGCAGCTTGAGCATGATGGCGCAGTACAGCGCACCGTAAGCGCCCAGCGTATACTGACCAGCTGCACCGATGTTGAACAGGCCGGTCTTGAAGGCAAAGGCCACGGACAGACCGGTCATGATCAGGGGTGCGGCATTGGCAAGCTCTTTGCCCACGCCGTAGGGGGCATCGTGGAAGCCGCCCTTGATGATGCGCACAAAACCATCGCCCCATGCGTGGGCAGGGTTGATGGCTACCAGCACCAGAAAGCCCACCAGCAAACCAATCAGGATGCACAGCAGTGCAGCCAGCACGCTGGTAACAGAGCTTTGCAGACTGCCGCTGCGGGAAAGTTTTTTCTTATTCATGTGTTACTGCTCCTCCTTTCCCTGCTTGCGGGCACCTGCCATATACAGACCCAGCTCCTGCACGGTGGTGGTCTTGGGGTCAAACTCGCCCACGATCTCGCCCTCGTACATTACAAGGATGCGGTCAGAAAGGTTCATCACCTCGTCCAGCTCAAGGCTGACCAGCAGCACGGCCTTGCCCTTGTCGCGCTCGGCTACGATCTGGCGGTGGATGTACTCAATGGCACCCACGTCCAGACCACGGGTAGGCTGCACTGCCACCAGCAGCTTGGGGTCGCGGTCGATCTCGCGGGCAATGATGGCCTTCTGCTGGTTGCCGCCGGACATACTGCGCACGGTGGTCACACTGCCCTGACCGCTGCGCACGTCGTACTGCTCGATCAGCCGGTCAGAGTACTCGCGCACCTTGTCGGCACGGATAAAGCCGCCCTTCTGGAACTCCGGCTGCCAGTAGCGCTGCAATACGATGTTGTTTTCCAGACTGAAATCCAGCACCAGACCGTGCTTGTGACGGTCCTCCGGGATGTGCCCCATGCCGTCCTTGGAGCGCTGTCGGATGCTCTCGTGGGTGATATCCTTGCCGTCCAGCGTAATCTTGCCGCCAGACAGCTTGCTCAGGCCGGTCAGACCATAGATGAACTCGGTCTGGCCGTTGCCCTCGATGCCCGCCAGACAGACGATCTCGCCTGCGTGCACCTTGAAGGACACGTCCTTCACCACGTCCTTCTTGCGCTGGTCGTTGTGGATGGTAACGTTCTCTACGTCCAGCACAGTCTCGCCGGGGTGTGCGGGCTGCTTTTCCACCTGCAACTGCACGTCACGGCCCACCATGCGGCGGGAAAGTTCTTCCTTGGTAGTGCCCTTGATATCCACCGTGCCCATATATTTGCCCTTGCGCAGCACGGTGCAGCGGTCGGCCACAGCCATGATCTCGTTGAGCTTATGGGTGATGAACAGGATGGACTTGCCCTCCTTCTTGAACCCTCGCATGATCTCCATCAGCTCGTCGATCTCCTGCGGGGTCAACACGGCGGTAGGCTCGTCAAAGATCAGGATCTCGTTGTCGCGGTACAGCATCTTCAGGATCTCCACGCGCTGCTGCATACCCACCGAGATATCGCTGATCAGTGCGTCCGGGTCCACCCGCAGGCCGTACTTTTCGCTCAGCGCTACCACCTTTTTGCGTGCCTCGGCCTTCTGCAAAAAGCCCATCTTGTTGGGCTCCACGCCCAGAATGATGTTGTCCAGCACGCTGAAGCATTCCACCAGCTTGAAGTGCTGGTGCACCATGCCGATGCCCAGTGCGTTGGCATCATTGGGGTTGCGGATGGCGACCTCCTTGCCGTTTTTCAGGATCTTGCCCTGTTCCGGCTGATACAGGCCGAACAGCACGCTCATCAGCGTACTTTTGCCCGCACCGTTCTCGCCCAGAAGGGCGTGTACCTCGCCCTTGCGCAGCTGCAGGGTGATATCATCGTTTGCCTTGATACCGGGGAATTCCTTGGTAATGTGGAGCATCTCGATCACATAATCCTCTGCCAATCTGCTCACTCTCCTTTCGTGCCGTAACGACACCTTTTCTATTCTACAACCCATTATACCTGATTTTTTGCAGTTTGCACACGGCTTTTTGATTTTTTGTCAAAAAGCACAAGTAAAAGTATTACTTTTGTACGGTCTGCATGATTTGCTCCCTGTTTCTCCCACACAGGCATACAAAAAGGGCGGGGTGCCCCTGCATGAGCACCCCGCCCCTATTCACGGGAGTAATTCCGGGAAAGCGATTACTGGATGTAGTTGACCTTGGTGAACTCGCTGACGGTGGGCTTGGTAGCGTCGTCGGAGCTGTTATCCACAACAAGCTCGCCGGAAGCGATCTTGGTCTTCAGAGTCTCGTACTCGTCCTTGGTGAAGGTCTTGAAGTTCCAGCTGTCATCGGCAGTGGGCAGACCGACATAGTCGCCGTCCTCCAGACCGAAGTTGCCGTTGGTGGCAGCGATGTTGCTCCACTCGCCGGCCTCAATGTCGCCCAGAGCGGTGCTGACAGACTCAGACAGACCCTTCATGGCAGAGGTGACGAACGGGTTGTATGCGTAGCCGTCCTTTGCCACGCCGTTGACACCGATGTAGTTCTGGTCAACGTCAACGCCCACAACGTAGCCGTTGTTCTTCAGGGCAGCCTCAACAGCGGAGGTGTAGATGCCGCCGCCGCAGGCAAAGACGATCTGGGTGCCGTTGGCGTACCAGCCCTCCATACGGGAAGTGATGTTGGCATCGCCGTAGAACTGGCCGCCGTAGAAGTAGTTGATGTCGATGTTGGTGCCCAGCTCCTTTGCAGCAGCGTCAGCGCCCTGCACATAGCCGTAGCCGTAACGGATAACAGCGGGCACAGCCATGCCGCCCAGGAAGCCCAGCTTGGTGTAGCCGTCCTTAACAACGGCGTAGCCTGCCAGATAACCTGCCTGCTCCTCCTTGAAGGTGATGCAGTAGCAGTTGGCGGGGATGCTGTCGGTGCCGATATCGAACTGGGTCACATCGATAGCGATGAACTTGATGTCAGGGTACTGCTCAGCAGCCCATGCCAGAGATGCACCGTACAGGTAGCCAACGCAGACGATAACATCAGCGCCATCGTTGACAGCCTGACGGATCATGGTCTCGCGGTCCTCATCGGAAGCATCGGACTCGGGGATGTAGTACTGGCAATTGTCACCCATGTAGCCGGAAACAGCAGCCCAGCAAGCCTGGTTGAAGCTCTCATCATCGATCGTGCCGGTATCGCAGGTCAGAGCGACCTTGACGATCTTCTCACCGCCCTCAGCAGCAGAGGAAGCAGTAGAAGCAGCAGCGGAAGAAGCGGTGCTGGTAGAAGAAGCGGAAGAACCGCCGCAGGCGGTCAGAGCAGCGGCAGCGGCAGCAGCACCGGCCACAGCCAGAAAGTTACGACGAGAAATCTTCATAAGAAACTCTCCTTTTATTTTAAAAAAATTCGTCAAATGAATGAAATGTGCGCTCTGGCACATTTACTGGCTCAAGTATAGCGGGTGGATGTGACAGATGCAAGCAATTTCCGATTACAAATTCTTTACAAATCCCTTGTATAATTTATAAAAAAGCAATGCTTGTTCACCAATTTTCCCCTGCTTGCGCTGTTTTTCAAAGAAGAACACTTACTCCCCTTCCACGGCGCTGTTGCCCGCCACGTTGGAGGGGCCAAAGCCGAAGGGCAGCAGCTCGTCCATGCTGCGCTCGATGAAATCCTCCGGGGTCTTTGCCATAATGACGTTCAGCTCCGGCCCGCCGAACTCGAACAGTGCCTGACGGCACACCCCGCAGGGCGAGGTGATCTGGCGGTTCACTTCGCCCCGGCGGCTGCCCACCACGGCGATATCCGTAAACTCAGTCACGCCCTCCGCCACCGCCTTGAACAGGGCGGTGCGCTCGGCGCAGCTGGTGGGAGTAAAGGCGGCGTTCTCCACGTTGCAGCCGGTAAAGATGCGGCCATCCGCAGCGCGCAGTGCAGCGCCCACCATAAAATCGCTGTACGGCACATAGGCCTTTTCCCGCGCGGCCAGTGCCATGCGGATCAGCTGCTGCTTTTCTTCCATGGTCAGTTTAGTCATACTGTTCCCTCCTTTTACGGGCAAAAACAGCGCGGCTGTGCCTTGGGGCGGCAGCCGCGCTGGAAAATTTATGCGATCAGTACTCTGCGCCCAGAGCGACCTTCATCATATCGGTAAAGCTCTTCTGGCGCTCCTCGGCGGTGGTGATGCCGGGAGCCACAAAGCTGTCCGAGATGGTCAGCAGGCAGGCGGCGTTCTTGCCCAGCACCTGCGCGTTGGCAAACAGAGCAAAGCTTTCCATCTCCACGCACAGGCAGCCATCCTCGTCCCGCAGCTTTTCCCAGTAGGTGGGCTTTGCGTCCGAGGGCTGGCGGTAGAACACATCCGAGGAGTGGATGTTGCCCTCGATCAGGGGGATGCCCTGCTTTGCAGCGGAGGCACGCAGCTTTTCGTTCAAAGCTGCGCTGGGCAGGGTGACGTTGCCGGTAAAGCCGCTCTGTACCCGGGCGTAGTTGCTCTCGCTCACAGCGCCGGTAGCCAACACGGTGTCAAACAGCTTAGCCTTTTCGGTATAGCTGCCGGCAGAGCCGATGCGGATGATGTTCTCCACGCCGTAGAAGCTGAACAGCTCGTAGGAGTAGATGCCGATGGAGGGCATTCCCATACCGCTGCCCATCACGCTGATGGGGCGGCCTTCGTAGGTGCCGGTAAAGCCCAGCATCCCGCGCACACCGGTCACCTGCCGGACATCCTGCAAAAAGGTGTCGGCAATAAACTTGGCACGCAGGGGGTCACCCGGCATAAGGACTGTCTTGGCGAAATCGCCCATTTCTGCGCTGATGTGAGGGGTAGACATAGATGATCTCTCCTTTTATCTTATTGTAATTTATCGGTTGCGATAGCTGCTGCGGTTGAACACGGTCTGCGGCGAAACATAAGCGCCGTTGCGCCGGATCTCGAAGTGGCAGTGGTTGCCGCTGGAACGTCCGGTGCTGCCCACATAGCCGATGAGCTGTCCCTGCTTGACCGACTGACCGGCGTGCACCACCAGCGACAGGCAGTGGGCGTACACGGTAGTGTAGCCGTTGCCATGGTTGATGATGATGGAGTTGCCGTAGCCGTTGCCTGCACCGGCGCGGTTGTAGCCGGCCTTGGTCACCGTACCGCCTGCCGAAGCGTAAATGGGCGTACCGGCGGCGGCGCAGATATCCACGCCCTTGTGGCTGCCGCCGTACCAGCGGGAGCAGTACCGGTAGCCGGGCACCGGCCAGATGAACCGTCCGCTGCCAGTGATATAGGATGCACCGGAGGAAACCTTTTTGGTGCCCACCGTAACTTTTTCAGTCACAGGCTCCTTGGTCACCACGGTGCTCAGGATCTGCTGGGAAAGCTGATTGCCGTTTGTATCGTACACCCGCTGTGCCGTCACAGTGCGGACGCCGTTTTCACCCTTCTGGGTAACGCGCTTGGTACCGGAGTTCAGCTCTTTGGACTTGGTGGTCTCGGTGGTGTAGGCGATCTCTTCCTCCCAGCTTTCCACCTTGGTGATGCGCACCTCCAGCGTCTCCTCCTCCCGCACCACAGTCAGTGCATCGCCGGGCAGGATCTTGGAGTTCTGGGTCAGACCGTTTTCTCCATTAGCGGTAAAGCCGGTGTTCATTTCGCACAGTTCCTTCACGGTCAGGCCGTTTTTCTGGGCAATGGACCAGATGGTATCGCCGCTCTGGACCGTATAGGATTTTTCTGCCTGCTGTACGCCAGAGAGCAGCTGCTCCACCTCGGCTTCCTCCTGGAAGCTCTCGTTGAAGTAGATGCCGTTTTCCAGCGTGACATCCTTGTTGAAGCCCACGGTGGTGTTGGGGTCATCGGGGTTCTCGTAGGGCTCCAGCAGGCTGCTGATGTATCGTTGCAGGCTGGTGCCGTCCGCGCACACGGCGGTCAGCTCGCCGTCCAGATACAAAGCTGTGCCCTCGCTGATCTGGTCGCTGGAATTTTTGAGGATGGCGTCAGCCACGTCATTTTCGTCCATCACGTCATGGGCGACGGTCACGGAATAAGTAGGCTCCACGGTAAAGCGCGCCTGTTCTGCACCGGAATAATTGATACGCTGCTGCACAGCTTCCAGCGCAGAGTTGAACACCTCTTCGTTGGCCACATAACCCACGGTCTTGTCATCCACTTGTACCTGCAAGGCGTAGGGCTGGCGGATGGTGGTCTGGAACACGGTCACCATAACAGCCAGCGCCGCCACCGGCAGCACATACATGGCCATGCGGGGCACAAGGCGGATGTTATCGGCGATGCCATGGGTAAGGAAGTGTCCGCTTGCGCGCAGCGCAGCGCCAAAGCCTTTTTCTTTGCGCACTCGGTGTGCGTGGCGCAGCAGCGCCCAAGTACCCCGCAGGGCAAGCACCACCGGGCCAAAGAGATCCCGCAGCAGCTGCGCCGCCCCGGGGAACGCCATGGATGCGATATTTTTCAGCAGTTCTCTGACCGTCTGCAGCAGACGCTGCAAGCCGTGCTGTAAGCGGCGCCCAGTGCGGACGACCGCATACTCGGCAGAAAAACCTACGGCATACAGTCCCTCGCCCACAACAGGGGCTACGGGGTTGTGCAGCAGCTTATGCAACCACTTTTCCCGGCGGTGCTGACGCTTGCGGTGCAGCCTGTGCCGCCGCAGCACACCCCGGCACTGGAGCTGTGCCCACAGCGAGCGCAGCTTCTGGCGGCGGGGCTGCCGTACCGGCTGCGCAGCGGGCTGCTGCTCCTTTGTTTTATCTTCAATCAACGGGATTTTCTCCTTCCTGCGCCGCTGCAGGGCATTTTTTCGGCCCGGAACACAACAGCTAGATGGTGTACGTCCCCCTGTTCAAAAGGCCAACAGGGCCTGTACACAATACGCTCTCTTTTTATTATACACTTTGCATGGTTTGAAACAAGCGCTTACATAAAATTTGGCTACTTTTTTCACGCAGTTTTCACGAAAAAAGCGCTTCCATATCCGGCGGCAGCGGGCTTTCCACCGTGACTGTGCGCAGCTGCAAGGGCATTTCCACCCGGATACCGTCCGGCAGCGGGGTGTATACGGGCACTGCAAAGCTCTGCTTCGCGCAGTGCAGCGCCTGTCGGCCAATGTGCTCCCGGCTGCCGCCGTAAAGGTCGTCCCCCGCAAGCGGATGTCCGATGGACGCAAAATGCACCCGGATCTGGTGGGTGCGGCCGGTCACCGGCACGCAGGCCGCAAGGCTTAGGCCGTTTTCTTCCTTTATAATAGTATACTCCGTGCGGCTGGGCTTGCCCTCGGGGGTAACACAGCGCCCGATGATACTGTCGCCCCGGCGGCCGATAGGTGCATCAATGACCCCTTCCCCCAGCGGCAGTGTACCCTGCGCAACGGCATAGTACAGCTTTGCCACCCCGCCCGCCAATAGCGGCGCGGCGTAGGCGTTTTTCGCTGCCAGCACAAGGCCGCTGGTGTCCTTATCAATGCGGTTCACCGGACGGAACACCGGGCTGTGGCCGTGGGCAGCCGCCCACGCCGCGTAGCCGTTGGCCAGCGTGCCCCCCGGGTAGTTCAGGGTGGGGTGTACCGCCAGCTGCGGCGGCTTTTCCAGCACCACGGCAAAGGCGTCCTCGTAGACCACCTTGACCGGAATTTCCGGCTGCGGGGTCACGCCCTCCCCCTCCGGCGGCAGGGTAAAGGAAAGCACCTGCCCGGGGAAGATGCGCCTGTTTGCCAACACAGGCACGCCGTCTGCAAAAAAGCCGCCGCCCCGGAACTTGACCGCCCGGGCAAGATCCGTAGAGACGGCACACTGGCGCAGAAAGCTGCGCACCAGTACCCCATCGTGGGTAGCAGCCGTATCCGGCACAGCAAAATACAGCTGCATGGCCTGTCCCTCCCCTGCAAAATTTACAAAAACACAAATGATATTATAACAAAAATCCGTTTCACTTGCAAATCTTACTTTTTTATGGTATCATGAGGAACGGAAAACGAGTGGAACATACGGCGGCGGGGCGGCTTTGACCGCTCTGAGGAAAG
>CABQER010000005.1 GCA_902463235.1 uncultured Faecalibacterium sp.
AATCTGTATAAACAGTATCTATTATATTGCATCGCTGTCCGGTTTGCAAGCCGTGTTCTTCGCAATACTAAGATTTGCTGTTTGTTTTTTTGAAAGGAAAGGTGCTGGAAATGGAAAGACAGTATAAAGTGGGTATTGTAGGCGCAACTGGCATGGTGGGTCAGCGTTTTGTGACTCTGCTGGAGAATCATCCCTGGTTCAAACTGACCGTACTGGCCGCATCCGGCCGCAGTGCGGGCAAGAGCTATGAGGATGCAGTAGGCTCCCGCTGGGCCATGACCACTCCCATGCCGGAGAGCGTGAAGAAAATGACCGTTCTGGACGCTTCCAAGGTGGAGGAAGTGGCTTCGCAGGTGGATTTTGTTTTCTGCGCTGTCAATATGCCCAAGGACGAGATCAAGGCACTGGAGGAAGCATACGCCAAGGCTGAGTGCCCGGTGGTCTCCAACAACAGTGCCCATCGTTTCACCCCGGATGTTCCCATGGTGGTGCCCGAGATCAACGCTGACCATATCGAGATCATTCCCGCTCAGCGCAAGCGTCTGGGTACCAAGCGCGGCTTCATCGCCGTCAAGTCCAATTGCAGCCTGCAGAGCTATGTACCCGCCCTGCATCCCCTGATGAAGGACTTTGGCGTGAGCAAGGCGCTTGTGTGCACCTATCAGGCCATTTCCGGTGCTGGCAAGACCTTTGACCGGATGCCTGAGATCGTGGACAACGTGATCCCCTACATCGGCGGCGAGGAGGAAAAGAGCGAGCGCGAGCCGCTGAAGCTGTGGGGCCACATTGAGGGTGACCAGATCGTCAATGCTGAGAAGCCGGTCATCACCGCACAGTGCTTCCGTGTGCCTGTCTCGGACGGCCATACCGCAGCCGTGTTCGTAAGCTTTGACAAAAAGCCCACCAAGGAGCAGATGCTGGAAGCATGGGCGAACTTCCGCGGCCCCGCACAGGAACTGAATCTGCCCAGCGCACCCAAGCAGTTCCTGCACTACTTTACCGAGCCCGATCGTCCGCAGCCCAAGCTGGACCGCAACACCGAGAACGGCATGGCCGTGTGCATCGGCCGTCTGCGGGAGGATACCCTGTTTGACTACAAGTTTGCCTGCATGAGCCACAACACCCTGCGCGGTGCTGCTGGCGGTGCTGTGCTGCTGGCTGAGCTGCTGGCAGCAAAGGGGTATATGGACTAATGCCTGAATTTTTGCGCGATACACGCAGCAAAGGAGTATTTTACTATGAAGAAGCCTGTCTTTACCGGCGCGGGTGTGGCCATCATCACCCCGATGTACGAGGACGGAAGCATCAACTTTGACGAGCTGGGCCGCATCATCGAGGATCAGATCGCCCGCCACACCGATGCCATCATTATCTGCGGCACCACCGGCGAGTGCTCTACCATGACCGATGAGGAGCAGCTGGCCGCCATTAAGTTCACCGTGGATACGGTCAATCACCGCGCACCGGTCATTGCCGGTGCCGGCTCGAACGATACCGACCACGGCTGCGCACTGGCAGCAAAGTCTGCTGCCTGCGGTGCCGATGCCCTGCTGATGGTAACCCCCTACTACAACAAGACCTCGCAGGCCGGTCTGGTGGCGCACTTTACCGCCATGGCTGAGGCTGGCGGCATTCCGGTCATCCTGTACAATGTGCCCTCCCGCACGGGTCTGAACATTGCACCAGAGACCGCTCTGGAGCTGAGCAAGCACCCGCTCATCAACGGCATCAAGGAGGCCTCCGGCAACATTTCTCAGGTGGCCAAGGTGGCTGCACTGTGCGGTGATGCGCTGAACATCTACTCCGGCAATGACGATCAGGTGGTTCCCCTGCTGGCACTGGGCGGCAAGGGTGTCATCAGTGTGGTGTCCAATGTTGCGCCGGAGCTGGTGCATAACTGCTGTCAGGCTTTCTTTGACGGCGACACCGCTAAGGCCTGCGCTTTGCAGCTGGAAATGCTGCCGCTGGAAGAGGCTCTGTTCTGCGAGGTGAATCCCATTCCGGTCAAGTATGCCATGAATGTGCTGGGCTGGAATGCAGGCGAATGCCGTCTGCCGCTGGTTGAGCCCAGCGATGCCCACAAGGCAAAGATCGAGCAGGCTCTGCAGGCTGCAGGTCTGATCAAGGAATAAAAAGCGTACAGAATGCCCGGGACTCTTCAGCTTCCGGGCATTCTGCCATATTATAGAAACGAGGGAATAACAATGACAGAGATCGTGATTCAGGGCATTGGCGGCCGCATGGGCCATGTGTTGTGTGATATGATCGCACAGCGGGAGGACTGCTGTGTGGTGGCCGGTATCGATATGAAGGACGGCGAGCAGAACGGCATCCCGGTCTATGACAGTCTGGAAAAGCTGAATGGCAAGGGGGACGTGATCATCGACTTCAGCTCCCCCGCTGCTGTGGAAAAGGCGCTGCCCTACTGCCAGAGCCACAAGCTGCCCATCGTGGTGTGTACCACCGGCCTTTCTGAAGAGCTGCAGCTGAAGGTAGTGCAGCTATCCCGCAGCGTTCCGGTGTTCAAGAGCGCCAATATGTCCATGGGCATCAACGTACTGGCCGAGCTGTGCAAGCGCGCCTCTGCTGTGCTGGGCATCAACTATGATATCGAGATCGTGGAGCAGCATCACCACAACAAGCTGGATGCCCCCAGCGGAACGGCGCTGATGCTTGCCGATGCCATTAACGAGCAGAACGACGGTGCATACCACTATGTGTACGACCGCTCTTCCGTGCGCCAGAAGCGCGACCCGAAGGAGATTGGTATCAGTTCTGTGCGCGGCGGCAGCATCGTGGGCGACCATGAGGTGCTGTTCTGCGGCCCGGACGAGGTGATCACCCTGCGGCACACCGCCTACTCTCGCAGCATTTTTGCCAACGGCGCAGTAAATGCGGCGGTCTATCTGGCAAAGAAGGAGCCGGGTCTGTATGATATGGGCGATCTGATCGCCGCGCTCTGAAAAACGAACTGCCCCGGCATACGCCGGGAGAAGAGGTGAACGATGAAGCAGGAGCCTTTAAAGCGGCGGCGTCCGGCTGCCCGTAAGCGCGGCCGAAAGCAAACGCTCCGGGCGGTGGTGCTGTCAGTTCTGGCTGTGAGCGTGATAGCACTGTGTCTTGGGATCTGGACAAAGCTGCCGGGAGAAGATGTACCGGTGGGCGGCATCGAGCCGCCGGAGGATGCACTATCCCCTGCTTCATCCGTTGCGACCCCGGAGCCGGAGCCTGAACCGCAGCCCGTGGTGGAAACCATCCGGTTTTCTGCAACAGGAGATAACCTGATCCACTCTCCCATCTATAAACAGGCTGCCCGCCGGGCAGGCGAAGAGGGAAAGTACAGCTTTGATTACTGCTATGAACACATTGCTCCTTTCTATGCCGAGCAGGATGTGAACTGGATCAATCAGGAGACCCTTTGCAGCGACACCCTTGCACCCTCCACCTACCCCAGCTTTTCCACCCCCGGTGACTGTGCGCGGGCACTGTACCGCGCCGGGGTGCGGGTGTTCAGCCTGTCCAATAACCACACCTACGATAAGGGTGCCTCCGGCATTGCGGCCACGCTGCAATTCTGGGAGTCCATGCCGGAGGATGTGGTCACCACCGGTCTGTGGCGCGGCGAAGAAGATTACGACCGCATCCCGCTGCAAACCGTCAACGGCGTCACGATTGCGTATCTCTCCTACACCGAGCACACCAACGGCATCCGCCAGAACAAGAATATGACGGCCAATGTCATCTACACCAGCCAGACCGATGTGATCGAGCGGCAAGTACGCTTGGCGCGTCAGCAGGCAGACTTTGTGGTGGTTGGGGTGCACTGGGGCGTAGAGGACAGCCACGCCATCGTGGACAGCCAGCGCACACTGGCACAGAATCTGGCAGACTGGGGCGCAGACGTCATTGTGGGCACCCACCCTCATGTATTGCAGGACGCCCAGTGGCTTACCGCAGCAGACGGGCGGCGAAGCTTTGTTGCCTTCTCGCTGGGTAATTTTCTCAGCACCCAGAGCCGCCCGGATCAACTGGTGGGGGCCATTCTGACCTTGCAGTTGCAAAAGACTACCCAGCCGAACGGCTCGGTACAGTGCGAAGTTCTTGAACCGCAGCTGCACCCTACCGTGACCCATTACGATGCCGGAAAATCCAACGTGCGCACCTATCTTTTACGCGATTACACGCAGGAATTGGCGGCAGCGCATGGTGTGCGGGCAAATTATTCTGATTTCAGCCTTGACAGGATACGAAAAATCGCGCAAAATAATATCAGCGCATCCTTTTTAGCACTTACATAAAAATGTGAAATGATTGAGCGTTGTCCGGCAACCCGGGCAGAACGGAGGACTTTTTATGTACGGAGTATCGAAGATCAATATCGAGACTGATCTGATGATGATCAGTGTGCAGGACGTGGCGTTCCGGGGCAACAGTCTGTCCCGCTATCTGGATATCTTTGCAGAGACCGGCGTGGTGGTGGATATGATCAGCCAGAGCGCCCCACACGGCACTACCATTGATTTCAGCTTTACCGCATCCAGCAGCGATCTTCCGCTGGTGATGAAGGCAATTTCGGCGGCAAATCTGGACAAGGAAGCCAAAGCTTCTCCCCTGATCAGCGTGGGCTACTCCAAGCTGAATCTGTTCGGCGAGGATATGGTCACCAGCTGCGGCGTGGCTGCGCGGGCGCTGAATGCGCTGGCTATGGCCGGTATCGAGGTGCTGCTGATTACTACCAGCGATCTGGATATCTCTCTGCTCGTCCACGCGGAAAACGAGGACGCCGCCTACGAGGCGCTGAAAAAGGCATACGAGCTGTAAAAGCATAAGCCGGGGCCGAGGGGACAAGCTTCCCTTTCGGCCCTGTTTTTGCGGAATGCGCAGAAACAGGAAAAATTCCCTGCTGAAAGAAGGAAACCGGAATGAAAGACCCTGCTACTCTTATGTACAGCATCCGGCAGCGGCTGCTGGCACATTTTGAGAAAAACACGCCGCTACTTGCCCCGGAGGATCCGGCAGCGGGAACCACTCCTGCGGACAGCGGGCAGCTGCTCTATGCGCCGGTCACAGGGCGTATCCGGGCACTGACCCGGATCAAGGACCCGGTATTCTCCAGCGAGGTGCTGGGCAAGGGCTGCGCCATCGAGCCCAGCTGCGGCGAGGTGGTAGCGCCCGCAGACGGCATCGTGAAAAAGATCGCCAAGACCTGCCATGCCGTCAGTTTGCTGTGTGATAACGGGTTGGAGGTGCTCATCCACGTTGGCATGGACACCGTGGAGCTGAAAGGCAAAGGCTATGAGCTGTTTGTACAGGCTGGCGACCATGTGCAGAAGGGGCAGTTGCTTTTCCGGTTCGATCTGCAAGCCATCGCAGCGGCAGGCTACACGCTGACCACTCCGGTGATCGTGACCAACAGCAGTCGGTTTGCACGGATAGAGCCTTTGCTCTCCGGCCGGGTAACTGCCGGGCAGCAGCTGTTACGCGCCAAAATGTAAAAAATGGGCCAGAAACGCCTACGGACGTTTCTGGCCCATAAATTTTATATTGCTTTTTACAGCGTTACCTTGTGGTAGATCTTTTTGCCCTTCTTGATGACGATACCCTTGGCAAGCTGCTCTGCGGTAAAGCTGACGGTGGGAGCAGCGACCTTTTCGCCGTCTGCCAGCACACCGCCTTGCACCACCAGACGGCGAGCCTCGCCGTTGGAAGCAGCCAAGCCGGCCTTGACCATCAGGGTCAGGATGCCGATAGAACCGTCCGTCAGGTCAGCCTCGGTCAGCTGGGTGCTGGGCATGTGCTCGGTATCCATCGCATTGCCGCTGAACAGTGCGCGGGCAGCATTCTGAGCTTTTTCGGCCTCTTCCTTGCCATGCACCATGCTGGTCATCTCGTAGGCAAGAATCTCCTTGGCCTCGTTCAGGCGCTGATCCTGCCAAGTGCTCATCTCTTCGATCTGCTCCAACGGCAGGAAGGTGAGCATACGGATGCACTTCATCACATCGGCATCGCCCACGTTGCGCCAGTACTGGTAGAACTCGAAGGGGCTGGTCTTGTTGGGATCCAGCCAGACAGCGTTGCCGGCAGTCTTGCCCATCTTCTTGCCCTGAGAGTCGGTCAGCAGGGTCACGGTCATAGCGTAGGCATCCTTGCCCAGCTTGCGGCGGATCAGCTCGGTGCCGCCCAGCATATTGCTCCACTGGTCATCGCCGCCGAACTGCATATTGCAGCCGTAGTGCTGGAACATGTAGTAGAAGTCGTAGCTCTGCATGATCATGTAGTTGAACTCTAAGAAGGACAGACCCTTCTCCATGCGCTGCTTGTAGCACTCGGCGCGCAGCATATTGTTCACGGAGAAGCAGGCGCCTACCTCGCGCAGTAGTTCAACGTAGTTCAGATCCAGCAGCCAGTCGGCGTTGTTCACCATCAGAGCTTTGCCCTCGGAGAAATCAATGAACTTCTCCATCTGCTTCTTAAAGCAGGCAGCATTGTGGGCGATATCGTCCTTGGTCAGCATCTTGCGCATATCGGTGCGGCCGGAGGGGTCACCGATCATAGTAGTGCCGCCACCGATCAGGGCGATGGGCTTATTACCAGCCAGCTGCAGGCGCTTCATCAGGGTCAGTGCCAGAAAATGGCCGGCGGTCAGGCTGTCGGCAGTGCAGTCAAAGCCGATATAAAAGGTAGCCTTGCCGTTGTTGATCAGGTCGATGATCTCTTCATCGGTGATCTGCGCTACCAGACCGCGGGCCTTCAGTTCTTCGTACAGCGTCATGGGAAAAACCTCCTGTTTTTGGGGCAGAGGAAACAAAACGCCCTCTGCCAAAAATAAATTTGGCAGAGGGCGAGATAACTTCGCGGTACCACCTCTGTTTGCCGTTCCCTCACGGAAGCGGCCTTACGAGTGCACGCCCCAGAGTAGAGTGACACTCCTGCGTTTTTAACGCTCGCACGCGGCACAACCTACTAGCCTTACGCATTCAGCCTGCAGCTCCGGGAGGTATTTCCCCTGTTGTTCTGTGATCCCTTGCACCGACCGGGACTTCTCTGGACAGAACGTTTCAGGGTACTTGTTCCCTTCATCGCCATTAACAGTGTCTACTCTATCACAAGACCGCCGCTTTGTCAAGAGTTGGCCTTTCTGCAAAATCAGCCGCCGTGCTTGCGCTCCTGCAACATTTCCCGGGCATTGGCGCGGGAAAGCTCTGTAATGTGGTCGCCGGAAATGAGACGAGCCAAAGCCTCTACGCGGCCATTTTCGTCCAGCGGATGGATCTCGGTATAGGTGCGCTCGTTAGACACATTTTTCTGGATAAGCAGATGACAATCGGCCAGCGCTGCAATCTGCGCCGTGTGGGTGATGCACAGGATCTGATGCCCCTGCGCGCTCTGACGCAGTACCTCGCCGATGCGTCCCGCAGCCTTGCCGGACACGCCGCTGTCGATCTCATCATAGATCACGGTAGGCACAGCATCCTTATCGGCCATTGCGTTCTTGATGGCAAGGGTGATACGGCTCAGCTCGCCGCCGGACGCGATCTTTGCCAGGGGCTTGGGTGCTTCACCGGGGTTTGTTGAGATGTAGAATTCAACGCTGTCCTGCCCGTGGCTGGCCAGCGGGCCGCGGGTGTGCCGCAAAGTCATACGCACACCTGGCATATTCAAAAAGTCCAGCGTGCCGGAAATGCGGGTGTTCAGCTCCTCAAAGGCTTTCAGCCGGGTCTGGGTCAGCACCTCGGCCTTTTCCCGCGCTTTTGCGTAAAGACGCAGCTTTTCTGCCTGCAAAGTATCATATCGCTGCTGGGAATGCTGGATATTGTCCAGCTCTTCCCGGGCTTTCTGCCCGAAAGCGATCACATCTTCCACCGTGCTTCCGTACTTTCGCTTCAGCCGGTACAAAAGATCCAGCCGCTGCTCCACCTCGTCCAGCTCTGCATCGTTGGTGTCGTAGGCATCCAGCCGCCCAATCAAATCTGCGGCCACATCCTTGGCGTTATAGTATAAGTCCAGCAGCTGCCCGGCGGCGGCTGAAAGCGCGGGGTCTAACTGCGCGGCGGCATCCACTGCGTTGGAGGCTTCGCCCAGCAGATCCACTGCACCTGCGGCATCATCACTGCCGGAAAGCAGCGCATAGCTTTGTGCCAGACGGTCCCGGATGGCAGACGCATTGGACAGCACCTTCCGGCGGTTTTCCAGTGTCTGCTCCTCACCGGCAGTCAACCCGGCATCCTCAATCTCCTGCACCTGATACTGCAATAGGTCGATTTTGCGCTGTTTTTCAGCCTCATCGGTGATCAGGGCATCTAGTTCCCGCTTGACCTGCACCAGTTTCCGGTACAGGGTATAGTAATCCTGAAAAACAGTGCGGTTCTGCGCATAATCATCCAAAATGCCCAGATGATGCGCCGGATTGAGCAAGCCTACGGAATCGTGCTGGCCGTTGATGTTGATCAGACCGCCGCACAAATCCCGCAGAACGGCTGCCGTGGCTGGCATCCCGTTGATGCGGCAGCTGCTTTTCCCCTCGGCGGTGATCTCGCGGCTGAGCAACAGTGCCTCCGAGCGCTCGTAGCCGGACTGTTCAAGCTTATCCAGCACCGCAGACGGCACCTGCTCAAAGGCAGCGCGGATCACCGCCTTTGCAGCCCCGGTGCGCACCAAGTCCTTAGAGGTGCGGTTGCCAAGAATCGCATTGATGGAATCGATCAGGATGGATTTACCCGCACCGGTTTCGCCGGTCAGTACATTCAGCCCCGGTTCAAAGTGCACCTCTGCCTTCTGGATCACGGCAACATTTTCAATTTGCAGGCTGCTCAGCATGGCTTCGTTCTCCTACCGTCATCTCTGCCCCACATAACGGGTCAGCTCCGAACAAATGGTCTTGGCATCGCGCTCCGAGCGCGCAACAATTAAAAAGGTATCATCACCGGAAAGGGTGCCGACAACATTTTTCCACTGTAAAGCGTCAAAAACCTCGCAGGCGGCATTGGCCATGCCGGAATAGCATTTTACCAGCACAACATGCCCGGCGTAATCCACCCCCAGAACAGACTCGTGGAAGATGGTCTCAAAACGCCCTTGGGTCTTGGGGTTGAAGCTTTCGTTCCGGCTGGAAACATAGCGGTAACCCTCGGTGGTAGCTGCCTTTACAAGGCACAGCTCTCGGATATCGCGGGAAACGGTGGCCTGCGTTACCTCAAAGCCTTCGTTCCGCAGGTGCTCCAGCAGCACCTCCTGCCGGCTGATGGGATGCTCCTGCACAAGACGCAGGATCGTCTGCAAGCGTTCCGCTTTTGTTTTTGTATCTTCTTTGCGGCTGCGTGCCATCTTAAAAATCGCCTCCCGTGTTATTGTCTTTTACGCAGTTTCTGGTCAATGGCCTGAAACTGGTCTGCCCGCCCAAAGGTGATAAGCTTGACGTTCTGATCGGACAGACGGATCTCTGCGGTAGCACCCGCCTTGAGGGGGTAGCCAATACCGCCATCACAGCTGATAAACACTTCATCGTCTGCTACCTGCCCCACACAGACGTTCAGCTTGCGCTCCTGCGCAAATACCATGGCCGGGCTGGCCAGACTGTGAGGGCAGATGGGGGTCACCACAACACCCTTGGTCTGAGAATCAAGGATCGGGCCGCCGGCTGCCAGCGAGTAGGCCGTAGAGCCGGTGGGTGTCGCCACAATAACGCCATCGCCCCGGTAGTGCTCTACCAGAATATCATCGCAGTAAATGCTGAAGTCGATAGCCTGCTGCAAGCGCCCTTTGGTCACAACTACATCGTTGAGGGCATGGCCTTCCCAGCCATCCTGACCCAGCACCCGGGCATATAAAAGCATCCGGTTGTCCAGCTGGAACTCGCCCCGCGCCACAGCAGCCAGTTTTGTTTCCATTTCGCCGATCTCGCAGGTGGCCAGAAAGCCGCAGCGTCCCAGATTGATGCCGAGGATGGGTTTTGCGTACCGGAGCGAGAGATTTGCTTCGTGCAGGATGGTGCCGTCCCCGCCGATAGTCAGGATCACGTCAGCGCGCTCCAGACACTGCTCCAGCGGCAGATAAACGACCCCTGCCGTGCTGTTTTCTTGCAAAGCATCGTTCATCAGCACGGCTGCGCCGTGGGTCAGTAGGATCTGCGCCGCACGCAACGCAATCTCGCTGGCGGAGGTCTTGCCCGGGTTGGGCGAAATGTAGATCGTCATACCGGCTTCTCCTTTGCTGACGACTGGGTCTTAACGATCCAGCGTGGTGTGGCTTGCTGCCACAACCTGTGCGGCGGCTTCATCGTCCAGCACTGCGGGCTGGTCACTCTTTTGCACGAACATCAGGTACTCAATATTGCCCTCCGGCCCCTTGACCGGGCTGTAATCCAGCCCGCGCACCACAAAGCCGTTTTCCGCAGCATAAGACATGGCGTTGTGCAGCACCTCACGGTGCACGGCGGGGTCGCGCACCACACCGTTTTTGCCAACCTTCTCGCGGCCTGCCTCAAACTGCGGCTTCACCAGACAGACACCCATGGCATCCGGGGTGGTGATGCGCTGCGCCACCGGGAAAATGTGGTGCAGAGAAATAAAGGAAACATCCACACTGAAAAACTCAATGGGCTCTGCCAGATCTTCCGGCGTAACATAGCGGATGTTCGTGCGCTCCATGTTCACCACGCGCTCATCTGTCCGCAGGCTCCATGCCAGCTGACCGTAGCCAACGTCTACGGCATACACCTTCACTGCACCATTTTGCAGCATACAGTCGGTAAAGCCACCGGTGGACGCACCGATGTCCATGCAGACCTTGCCGTTGGGGGTAAGAGGAAAGCACTTCATGGCCTTTTCCAGCTTTAAGCCGCCGCGGCTGACGTAGCCGATATCGTGGCCGCGAACCTCGACCACAGCATCCTCCTTGATCATCTCGCCGGCCTTGTCCACCTTTTGCTGGTTGACAAAAACCACACCGGCCATGATCAGAGCTTTGGCGCGCTCCCGGCTCTGCACAAGACCGTTCTGCACAAGATATTGATCCAACCGAATTTTCACAGTTCGTTTTCTCCTTTCGTAAGGGCAGCCCGGACTGCCTGCGCAAGATCCGTAGCATCCAGACCGGTGCACTGCTTGATCTGCGGAACAGTCGCGTGCGGCAGACAGGCCGTGTGAACAGCGCAGTGCAAAAAGCGACCGTTCCAGCCCTTTTGCTGCAGAGCACAGGCCAGATGTTCGCCAATGCCACCGGTTGCAACACATTCCTCTGCAAACAGCACAATTTTATATTTCGACACAGTATCGATAAGTTTATCTGTAAAGGGGTACAACTTTACAAGCTTCAGGACATCTGCATTCTGCGATGCAGCGTTCAATTGTTCGGCAGCGTCCAGCAGATCCTCTAGCTCGTCTGCATAGCTGACCAGAAGGACCTCTGCCCCGGGCGTTTCGCGCAAAAAATCATATTCCCGCTTTGTGCAGGGATACTGCGCTAGCTTTGCACTCTCGCCGCCGCGGGGGTAACGGATGGCCCGCGGGCCGGAGACCGTATCCTGCAGCAAATAGTGCAGCCAGTATTGCAGCTCCTCGTAGTTGGAGGGCGCATAGACTGGGATGCCCATCTGGCTGAGGAAGGCTGCATCGTAGATGCCCTGATGGGTCTCGCCGTCTGCGGGAACAAAACCTGCGCGGTCGATGGCAAAGACCACATTCTCCTTTAAAAGGTTGACATCATGGATGATCTGGTCGTAGGAGCGCTGTAGGAAAGTGGAGTAGATGCACACCACCGGCAGCATTCCCTGACTGGCAAGACCTGCCGCAAAGGTGACGGCATGCTGCTCTGCCATGCCCACATCAAAAAAACGCTGCGGGTGACGGTGGGCAAAAAATTGCAGTCCGGTGCCGTACTTCATGGCTGCGGTAATTGCGCAGAGCTTCGGGTTTTGCGTTCCTTCCTGCACCAGCAGCTTGCCGAAAACAGTGGAGAAGGACTCCTTCGGCGCAACCTCCGGATCCGGCATTCCGTCCGGGTCAAAGGCAGATACACCGTGATAATTGCCCGGGTTCATCTCTGCCGGCTGATAGCCCTTACCTTTTTTGGTCACAACATGCAAAAAGTGCGGACCAGGCCGCTGGTAGATCGAGCGCAGGGTGCGCTCCAGCTCCTCCACATTATGACCGTCCACCGGGCCGATGTACTCAAAGCCCATATCCTCAAACATGGTGGAGTGGTACATGGCACGGCGTACCAGTGTTTTTGCGCCGATCAGCGACTTTTTCATCGGCGTGCCGATCACCGGCACGCCGTCCAGAAAACTGCGCACATTATCCTTGGCATCGTAATAGGCCGTAGTTGTGCGCAGATGGGTCAGATACCGTGCCAGCGCACCAACATTTTTAGAGATGGACATCTTGTTATCGTTCAGGATCACAAGCAGATTGTCCAGCCCGCCGATGTTGTTCATGCCCTCGTATACCATGCCGCCGGTAAAAGCACCATCACCGATCACCGCCACCACAAGCCCGGGCTCGCGCTTGATCTTTTTTGCCCAAGCCATGCCAATGGCCAGCGAAAGCGCCGTATTGCCATGTCCGGCAATAAAGGCATCGTGCACACTTTCGTGGGGGTTCGGGAAGCCGGAAATGCCATCCAGCTGCCGCAAATGGTCAAACTGCTTCCGGCGTCCGGTGAGCAGTTTGTGGGTATAGCACTGATGCCCTACATCGAATACGATCTTATCCTTGGGCGTTTCCAGCACACGGTGCAGCGCCACGGTAAGCTCTACGGTGCCAAGATTAGAGGCCAGATGCCCACCGGTCTTGGAGATGTTTTCCAGCAAAAAATGCCGTATCTCCGCGCAAAGCTTCTCCACCTGCTGTGCGTTCAGCTTTTTAAGATCGCTGGGCTGATCGATCTTGTCCAGCAACAACGATTCCATATTCACACGTCCTTTATGCGTTTGTACTTTGGGCGTTTCTGCCGCTTTTTACATGACCGGGAACAAAAAACCCACCAGAGAGCCGAGCAGCACGCCTGCTACGACCTGCAGCGGCGTGTGGCCGACCATTTCCTTCAGGTGCATATTCTGCAAAAAGGGAGCGTTTTTCTCGCTTACATCGATCCACTGGGCAATCATCTGATTCAGCACCTTTGCCTGCTCGCCAGTCTCATGCCGGACGCCCATGGCATCGTGCATGGTAATAATTGCCACCACACAGGCCACCGCAAAAATCGGCGAGGCGACCCCGGCGCTGCGCCCGGTAACGATAGCCATGGCGCAGACGGTCGCGCTGTGTGCGCTGGGCATACCGCCATCGCCCCACATCCGCTCTAACTGGAACTTGCCCAGCAGAATGAAGTTGATGATGGTCTTTAGCACCTGCGCAACGAACCAGCTGAGGAGCGATGCGGTCAAGATCTGATTGACCGACAAAAGATTTTGAATATACTGCATAGTTGTGTTCCTTTTTCTTTAGTTTTTGCGCACCAGAAGCTGTTGTGCCAACTGCTGCAGGAAAGCTGCCTTTTCACCAAAATGCTGTTGCAGATCATCGCAGATCTGCTCGTTCAGCTTTTGCGCCAGCGCCATGGCACCGTCTGCCCCGTACAGGGTGACGAAGGTGGTCTTGCCGTTTTCGCTGTCGCTGCCGATGGGCTTGCCCAGCTGCTCCGGGGTGCTGGTAACGTCCAGCACGTCGTCCACGATCTGAAACACCAGCCCCAGCCCGTATGCGTAGGAGGCCAGTATCTCGCACTGCTGCGGCGTTGCTTCGGCTGCAGCAGCACCCATCTGAACGGCGGCGTTGATCAGTGCACCGGTCTTGTTTCGGTGGATGAGACGCAGTTGCTCCTCGGTGGCCGCCAGTGCTTCATATTTCAGATCCAACTCCTGCCCATAGACCATGCCGCGGCTACCTGCACCTGCGCCCAGCGCACGGGCGGCTGCCACGCAGACCTGCGGCGCAGCGGGTGCGTTTGCAATCACCTCAAAAGCCTCGGTCAGCAGCACATCACCGGCCAGCATTGCCGTGGACTCGCTGAAAGCCTTGTGGCAGGAGGGACGCCCTCGGCGCAGATCATCATTGTCCATACAGGGCAGATCATCGTGGATCAGCGAGTAGCAATGCAGCATCTCCACAGCTGCAGCAAACTGTGCGGCAGCCTGCATCTCACCGCCCAGCATATCGCAAACGCTAAGCGTCAGAATTGCGCGGATGCGCTTTCCGCCGCCCAGCAAGCTGTAACGGGCGGCTCTGCACACCTCTGATTCCTCGGGCAGAAAACGGGCGCTGGCAGCATCCAGCGCAGCCGTGGCCTGCAGCAGATATTCCTGATATTGCGCCTTGTATTCCATTATTCTTCCTCCTGCTCCTGCGGGGCTTCTACGGTCTCGGCAATCTTTGCATTGATCTCCTCGATCTGCAGCGATGTTTTTTCCAGCGTTGCATGACAGTACTGCATCAGGGAGGCCGCTTCCGCATACAGCTTGACGGAATCTGCCAGCGAGGTATCCTCCTGCTGCATCTGTGCAAGGATCGCGTTCAGCCGATCCATTCCTTCTTCAAAGCTTTTGGGTGCTCTCATTGATCTCCTCCACCGTTTCTACACGGCATCGTGCCTGATATTGCCGGCTGCGCACGCAGATGGTCTGCTCCGGTTGCAGCTGCTCCACGGTGCAGACCTTCCCTTTTGCATCGGTCACAAGGGCATAGCCACGAGCCAGCACACGGTATGGATCCAGCGATGCCGCCAGCGCAGCCGCGTGTTGAAGCTGCATATTTTTGCCATTCATACGCGCTTTTTGCTGCGTCTGAATGGCCTGCTGCATCTGTTGCAGACGACTTGAATACTGCTGTAAGATTTTGTCTGGCGCATTCTGCTCCAACAAAAAGTTGTATTGCTCCAGACCATTATAGCACAACGCGAGCCGTTTTTGTATATTTTTGTGAATATTTTCTTCAATATTTTCAAAAATGCGCCGCTGCTCCTCCCGATCCGGCACTGCAAGCTCTGCGGCAGCGGACGGCGTGGGTGCACGCTGGTCGGCCACAAAGTCCAGAATAGTGTAGTCGATCTCGTGCCCGATGGCGCTGATCAGCGGCGTTTTGCAGCGAAATGCTGCCCGGGCGATCTCCTCGGCGTTGAACACCCACAGATCCTCCCTGCTGCCGCCGCCCCGGGCCACGATGATCTCGTCTACCCGCCCACTCTGATCCAGCGTGCGGATAGCAGCAGCGATCTGCCGGGCAGCCTCAAAGCCCTGCACCGTTACCGGGCACAGCAGCAGCCGAACGGATGGCCAGCGGCGGCTGATCACGTTGCGAATATCCTGCAGTGCCGCCCCGGTTTTGCTGGTGACGACACCAATACATTTGGGGTATGCAGGCAGCGGCTTTTTGTGTGCTTGATCGAACAGGCCTTCCTTTTCCAGCCGGGCCTTCAGCTGCTCCAGCGCAAGCTGTGCTGCGCCCAGACCATCCGGAAACATCTCGTTTACATAGACCTGAAACGCACCGTCCCGCTCGTAAAGGGTAGCGCGGCAGCGCACCACGACCCGCATTCCCTCCTCCGGGCGAAATGCCAGACGGCGGGCATCGGTGCGAAACATCACTGCCTTTACGCTGCAAGCTTCATCCCGCAGAGAAAAATAGCAATGTCCGCTGCGCGCGTTCTGCACAAAGTTTGCAATCTCACCGCGTAAGGCCAAATCAAACAGCCCATCGTTGACATCCAGCAGTGTTTTGACATAATGGTTCAGTTCTGATACCGAGATCACATCAGCCATAGCCCGGCCTCCCGCGCAGCAAGAATGGACACGCCGATGGCGTTATCGCTGGAATACTGCCCCGGCACAAAATAGACCTGCGGCAGACGCTGCTGCACCCATGTGCGGATGATATCGCTGCTCATTACACCACCGGCGCAGACCACCGGCAGACCGGGGTATTCCTTCTGCGCAGCCTTTGTCATGCGGACAACGGTATCTGCCACGCAGAGCAGGCAGTATTTGCAGACGTATTCCGGTGCTTTTCCGGCCGCAAGCAGGGCATTGCACTGGTTTTCCAGCCCGGAAAGGCTACATTGCAGCCCCTTTACGCTGGACTTGGGGCGAATTTCTTCCGTGCACTGCGCGGCAAGGCGGGAGACCTCGGCCCCGGCGGGGAAACCAAAGCCCAGCCGCACGCCTACGCGATCCACCGCCTGACCGGCATACAGATCGGTACTGGTGCCAAGGGTGGTGATGGTACGCACCTGATCGCACAGCAAAAGATCCGTGGTGCCGCCGGAGATATGGAACAGCAGTACCTTTTGGGAGAACAGCGCCTCGCCCTTTGCAGCATACAGTGCTGCCGCAGCGTGCCCCTGCTGATGGGTGGTGTAGATCAGCGGAATGTCCCGCGCCGCCGCAAAGGCAGTCGCGGCACTGACACCAGCCAGAAAACAGGGCATATAGCTGCCCTCTACCGGGCGCGGCTTTTGCGAAACGCCTACGGCATCTATTTTAGTCAGGTCGAATTCCTGCGCCAGCTCCTGCAGCATCTCCGGCAGAGCTGCTGTGTGATGGAACAGCGCATCGCTCTGCCGCAGGCCAAGCTGTCCGGCTTTTACAGGCAAAAAGCGCTTTTTTGCACAAACAACCTCCCCGGCTGTATCAAAAACTGCCAGAGAGGTTGCATAGTTGCTTGTATCGACCCCGAGCGTATAACGACTCACTGTTCAGCCGACTCCGCGACGGCTTCATCACTCAGGCCATGGTCGCGTGCCACAGCACCCAGCAGGCCATTCACGAACTGGTAGTCCTCGCCCGCGCCGTACTTCTTGGTCAGTTCCACAGCCTCATTGATGGCAACGCCGGGCTTGTTCTCGCCGCCGAACAGCATCTCGGCCACGGCCAGACGCAGCACGGTCAGGCTGACGCGGGGCAGACGCTCCATGGTCCAGTTGCGCAGATGGGCGCGGATCTCGTCATCCACCTCTGCGGAGTGATCGTAGTAGGCGTTCAGCAGCAGACGGCTGAAGGCATCCACAGGATGCTCCTCGTCGTTCTCGGCGTGGTTGGACAATGCCTCGGCCAGAGGAATGTCACCAAAGGTCTGCGAAAATGCCAGCAAAAAGGCGTTTTCACGGGCTTCTCTACGGGGCAGAATATTTTCCATAATGTTCCTTTCGCAATACAAACCCTCCCCGCCGGGTGTACCGGGAGGAGGATCGTTTCTGATATGATTTTTTGCTGAATTTGTTACTGCGCCTCGGCAAGGCCTGCAATGACCAGATCTACGCGACTGACCGTCACATTGGTCATGTTCTGTACGGCAGACTTGACGTTCTCCTGTACCTTTTCAGCCACAGAGGGGATCCGTGCGCCGAACTGCATCATCAGGTGCAGAGTAATGTTGGCCGTGCCGTCCCGCATCTCCACCACCACAGGCGGCTGGATGCTGGCAGATTCCAACAGACTTTTCAGTTTTTTGTTCTGCACGCCGCAGGATACCTCGGCAACGCCGTCCACTTCCAGTGCGGCGCAGCGGGCGATCTTGCCCACGACCTCGGTCGAAATCTGAAGGCTGCCGCCCTGAAGATCCATGTTCTGTAAATCCATTGTGCTGTCCTCCATCCAAAGGCTGCTCCGGCGGCGATTCCAAAGCACTGAAACCGGTCTGCCGTACCTGCCTTTTGTGTTCAAACGCGCCCTTGTGCGGTGCATAAAGGCGCGCAGCATTCATTTTTGATAGAGTTATTATACCATCAATGCGGGGGCAATTTCAATACTTGTTTGGAAAAGAAAGATGGAAATCAGCACGGAATGGCATCCCGGCAGCGCATACGGCTTTCTGCCTGCAAGAAAAGCTGCGCCTGCGCCGCCGGGTGTCCACACAAATAAAGAACGCTTATTTCACCTCCACCACCGTGATATTCTGGGCAGTCACGCTGCTCTTGTTCATCACCACATCCCGGATCTGCGCCACCTGTGCCGCTGTGAGCGGCTCACCCGCTGTCATCACGGTCAGGTCTGCCCGCCCTGCTTGCAAAAAGCACAGGCAATCCGCAAAGCCCTTGGCACGCACCAGCGTCTCGATCTCATTTTCCGCATTCAGGTCTTCCAGCCCCGCCGCCATTTGTGCGGTGTACTCCTTTTTCTCCTCCGCTGTCAGGGAGGAGGACTTCAGGCTCTTTTGCAGGGTGTCCATGGCTTCGTCATGTGCCTTTTCCCGCTTGAGACGAGCCTGCTCAAAAAAGCGGGTGCCACTATCGTTTGCCACGCTGACAAGCTGTGCTTCGCCATAGTTTTTGCTGGCACCGGAGGCGGCTTCCGCTTCTGTGGGCAGTGCATCCGTGATGCTAGTCTCTGCTTCTGCATCCACCGGTTCTGCCGAGACCATGAGGGTGTCGTCCTCTGTCTGCGGGGTGATGTCTGCGCGGGCATACTGCCAGTTTAAGTAGACGGCAATGACCAGCGCTGCCGCCAGTGTCAGGGCGGTGACCCTGCGGGTGTTTCTGGAAAGTGCTCTCATAAAACGGTTCCTCCTTTAGGTTTTCGGTAGGCGGTTTTGGTACTTGATAAAAACAACGATTCAGCGCTTGCGCTGCTCCACACAGATGCGGTTTGTGGGCAGATCCAACAGCGAATGCAGCAGCTCAGTGATACGGGCTGCCACCCGGACGTCTCCCCCGCCCTCACACAGCACGGCGACCCCGCATACCTGCGGCAGATAGGTAGTCTCGGCCAGCGCAGACCCATCCTGTAAAAGAACGTGCGTCTCCTGCTGTTGCAGATCTCCGGTCTGGGTATCTACTGCATAGATAGTCTCCTCTCCGGTGGTCAGGGTGACCATGACTGTGGTACGTCCCGCCCCTTGCAGCTGGCTGATAAGCCCTTCCAGCTGCTGCTCCAGCCGGGTCTGGTACTGGCTGACAGCAACGGTCTGGGTGGTGGATGCCGCCGCTTTCTGCGTACCACCGCCGGGCAAAAGTTCCGACAGCAAAAGCAGCAGCATTGCCAGCACACCGACCGCCACTGCCAGCGAAGTGCGGCCTTTACTGCTTTGCAGAGAGCGCAAGGTGGAAAGCAATTCGTTCTTTTTCATGGTGTGCTCTCCTCCGCTGCCGTGGGAGCGGTGCCCAGCGTCTGCTGCAAAAAGCCGAGCACCGCCTGTTTTTGTGCAGCGGTACAGCCCGCCGGGAAGGCAGCAACAGCCTTTTTTACCATGACCTGCTGCCCGGCTTTTTCCAGCGTGACCGTCACGCTGACGTCCAGCCCAAACTGTTGGCTGCACTGTGCAGTACAATACGTTTCCAGCTGGGCTTTGGTCTCGGTCAGGATCTCCGTTTCCAGCGCATCCGGTTGCGCAGCGGACGTAACCGCCGGGGCTGTATTTCCTGAAAAAGCGGTCATGATCTTGCCCGGCAGTCGTGGCAGCTGCGCAAGAAGGACTGCTAAAATATATAGTCCGGCTACGGCTTTTATGCACCGGCCTGCCCAGCTTTGCCCGCCAAAAAGACTGACCAGTTCCGCCCCGATGCACGCCATGCAGAACACTGCCGCGGCCCGCTGAAATGCCTGCATCTAACCACCCCCTGTCAACATCAGCAGCACGATGCCCACCACAAACAACATGAAAAACAAAGCTGTAACTGCCGCCATGCAGCGCACAGCCTCGGCAAAGCATTGCAGCAGCTTATGGCAATGCTCCAGCCCGCCGATCCCGGCAAGCCAGCCGCAGCAGGACAGAAAAAACAGATGTACCAGCAGCCCGAGATACAAGGGCGCAAACTCTGCCCCGATGCTGAGTAATGCGGCAATACCAAGGGTGCTTTTGAGCAGCTGCATCCCGGCCAGCACTGCGTCTGCCGCGCTGCTCAGTGCCTGCCCTACAATGGGCACGCTGCCGGTCAGCAGTTGCCCCAGACGGGAGGCCGAACGATCCAGCTGCACCGTGACTACGCGCTGAAGGCTCATCAGGGCGGCGAACGCTTTGCCCGCCCAGCCGATAGCCTGTCGCAGCAGCAGCCCGGTCAGAGTGCAGCCCTTGGACATGCTTTTGCGGGAACTGATACCGCAGGCCATGCTGATGGCAAGGTAGCTGCGCAGCAGCGGCTGCAGCCAGAGAGTGACCGCCTGTGCAATAAAACATAGCACCGTGAGCAGAAAGCCGTTTGCAGCCGCTCCGGCGTTCCATTCGCCGCCCGCCGCCAGTACGCCGCTGTACACCGGCAAAAAGCCCAGCAGATAGCTTTTCCACCCGGCCATCCGGGTGCACAGGGCAGCGGCAAGCTCGTCCAGTTCCTGCCACAACAAAACGCCGCAGCCGCCGGCAGCCGCCAGCTCCAGCAGGGCTCTGTCGGCAGTGTCCTGCAAGAGAAATGCAAGCCCAGCCGCCAGCGATAAAAACAGTAGAATATCGGCATATTGCTGCAGCACATCCCGCAGTAATTGCACCGGCTCGGCGGCAAATAAATGCAGCAAGGTGCCAAGCGGGTCTGCCGCAAACTGCTCGGCCTGTACAGGTGCTTTGTCGAGATAGGTCTGCCACGGCGTTGTCTCTGCCGCCGCAGCTTTCAGGGCGGCTTTGCTGCACAGAAAGCCCAGCGCTGCCACGCAAATGATAAGGCTGCGTTTTTTCATCCCGCCAACCCCCAGATCGTCTGGAATATCTGTTCCAGCAGCGGCCATACTGCTGCCAGTACGAGACACCGCCCTGCCAGCCCGGCACACCATGCAAGAGTGTCTGCTCCGGCTTCCTCGCAGAGGGTGCGGACGTAATCTGCCAGCAGCAAAACCCCCGCGCTGCGCAAAAGGCAGGAAAAAGCCTGTGCGTTGGTGTGCTGCCCCAGCTGCACGAATGCTTGCAGTACCCCGCGCAGCGGCTGTGCCAGACGGAGCAGCAGCCACACCGCAGCACCCAGCGAAAGCAGCAGTGCAAACGCCGGGGAATACCGTTGTAATAGAATACCAGCAAAGGCCGCCAGCAGCAGCGCCGCCAGCACCGGAACCGCCGCACTCATAGCGCAAACAGAGAGCGGATGGTGGCAAACAGGGCGCTGATCTGCTTGACGAGAATGGAGAGCACCACCACAAGCCCCGCCAGCGTGGTCATCATGGCCTGATCCTCCCGCCCGGAGCGGATGAGCAACTGATTGAGCACAGCAACGATGATGCCGATGGCCGCAATTTTGAACACAAGCTCGATATCCATCCGTTTCTCCTTTGTTCCCTACAGCCTTTACAAAAAGAGCAGCGCCAGCATCATGCCGCCTGCCAGCCCAAGACGGTGCGGCAGACCGGCCTGCCGCTGTGCCGTGCGGCGTGCCTGCTGCAAATAGTCCTCGAACCGCGCCGTATAGTAATCCAGCCGTTCGCATTCCTGTGCGGCTTCTGCGCGGCCAAGACCTCTAAAGCACTCTGTAAAACAGGCGTGCTCTGCCGCAGAGAGCCGTTCCGGTGCGGGCAGCTGCTGCAATGTACCGCCGGGAGCTTGCGGCAAAAGACCCTCGCGGCAAAGCTGCCGGTAAAGGCTTTGCAGGTCTGCCCGGCGGTACTGGATCTCCTGCCGGATGCGCTGCAATAGCTCGATGGTGCGCTGCAAGGCAGCAAGATGCAGGGTGGTTTCAGCTTGTACTGCATCCCCCGCCAGCCAGCCGCACAGCGGGAGCAAAAACAGACCAAACCCGCGCAGAAAGCCGCTCATACGGCGCACACTTCCCGGATGCAGCCCGGGTTCTCTCGCCCGGCAAGGACGACCAGCTGCCGCAGCATCCCGCGTTGCAGCAAAGCCTGTACCTGTGGGCGGCACTGGGCCTGTGCAGCATCCGGCGCGTGGAGACTGGCAATAAAGTCCACCCCGCTGAAAAAGCCTTGTTCCAGTGCTCTGGTCTCTTCCAAGCCGCCCAGCTCGTCCAGCAAGATCACTTGCGGTGCCAGCGTGCGCAGCGCCATCTGGACAGCGCGGGCTTTATCCACCCCGCCGATGCGCTCCAGCGGCGGCAGGGGTTGCTCCGGCGGGAAAAGCTCGCCCCGCTCGTCCACCACTGCTACCAAACGCTGCCGCTCAGCCAGCGTCTGGGCGATGGTGCGCAGCAGGGTGGTCTTGCCGCTGCCGGGTTCTCCCACTATCAGCAGCCCGGTAAAGTGCTGCTCCAGCAGCTTGTCCAGCGCGGGCGGCAAAGGGATAACACAGCTGCGTGCGATCCGCAGGTTGAGCGAGGTGACCTTTTGCAGGGTGATGCTCTGCCCTTCCCGCTGCACGAACTGCCCCGCTACGCCCACACGGTTTCCGGCAGAAGTGGTCAGGTAACCCTCGGTAAGCTCCTTTTCGTGGGTGTGCACCGAGCCGTTGCAAAGGGTGTGGAAGATCTCCTCTATTTGCAGCGCATCCAGCCGCATTGCAGCCAGCCTTGGAGGGCAGCCCGGCAGTGCCGAAGCAGGGCATTGCCGTCCCTGCACGGTAAATGCAACCGCACAGCCTGTGCGCAGCCGCAGCTCCTGTACGCGTGCTGCCGTTTGTGCGGGCAGCTGTGCCAGCGGCGCTGCCAACCAAGCGGGAAGGGCTTTGACAGTTCGGTAATACTCGTCCACTTTGGGTTCTCCTTCCACGAAAGCTTTGTGCTAGCATTGTATGCGCTTTGTGCATTATTAGAACCGGGAACCGGGAACGGACAAAAAAGCCCCTGCAACAGCGTTGCAGAAGCTTTTGAGATCATTTATATTTCGGCATTCGGAGAAGTTCTTCAAGTCGTTTCCGGTTCTGCCGGGGTATCTTGCAGCATGGCAAGGAACTCCTGTTCGGTCAGCACCGGCACGCCCAGCGCCTGTGCTTTGGTCAGCTTGGAGCCTGCCGCCGCACCGGCCACAACATAGGCTGTTTTTTTGGAGACAGAGCCGCTGGCTTTGCCGCCGTTTTTCACGATCAGCGCTTCCGCTTCGTTGCGGGAGAGGGTCTCCAGTGTACCGGTGACCACTAGCGTTTTTCCCGCCAGTTTGTCTCCCTTCGGTTCACCCTTCCACTGCATATTGACCCCGGCATCTGCAAGGCGGTGCACAAGGTCGGTGGTGCCTTCCTTGGCAAAGAACTCCACCACGCTTTGCGCCATCACACCGCCAAAGCCGTCGATCTGACTGATCTGCTCTGCGGTGGCTTCCCGGATGGCTTGCAGCGTGCCGAAATGCTCTGCCAACAGCGCAGCCGCCTTATCACCGATATTGCGGATGCCAAAACCAAAAAGAAGTTTATCCAGATTGTTCTGTTTGGAGGCAGTAATGGCCTGTAACAGATTGTCTGCGCTTTTTTCCTTGAATTTGTCCAGCTCCAGCAGCTGTTCCCGGGTCAACGTGTAGATATCTGCTGCGGAGTGCACCAGTTCCTTTTCCACCAATTGGGTGGCCACTGCCTCGCCCAGCCCTTCGATATCCATGGCATCCCGGGAGGCAAAATGGATGATATTGCGCAGTGCCTGTGCCGGGCACTCCGGGTTCACGCAGCGCAGAGCTGCTTCGTCCTCCAGATGCACCACCGGCGCACCGCAGGAGGGGCAGACCGCAGGCATGGTGTAGGGTTCAGCGTCCTTTGCATGATGGGTGACCCCGATGACCTCCGGGATGATATCGCCCGCCTTGCGCACCTGAATGGTGTCCCCGATGCACAGCCCGAACTGCCGGATAAAGTCCTCGTTGTGGAGGGTGGCGCGAGCTACCGTGGTACCTGCCAGAAACACTGGATCGAAGCAGGCAGTGGGGGTGAGCACGCCGGTGCGGCCAACGGCCACCTCGATGCTGCGCAGAGTGGTCTCCTTGACCTCCGGCGGGTACTTGAAGGCGATGGCCCAGCGCGGGAATTTGTTGGTGGAACCCATCAGTTCCCGCTGGGCAAAATCGTTTACCTTGATAACGGCACCGTCCATGTCAAAATCTAATTTTGCACGGTTCTGGCCGATATTCTCAATCTCAGAAATGGCGTCCTCGATATCATGCACCACATGGTAGCGAGGCGATACGGGCAGGCCAAGGCTCTTGAGGTAATCCAAGCTTTCGGAATGCTTGGTCAGGGTCTTGCCCCGGATCTGCTGCACGTTGAACACAAAGATGGAAAGTCCCCGGCTGCCGGTGATGCGGGCATCCTTCTGCCGCAGAGAACCAGCTGCTGCATTGCGGGGATTTTTAAAAGGCGCAGCACCCTGCAATTCCTGCTCGGCACACAGGTGTTGAAAAGCCTTGTGAGGCATATACACCTCGCCGCGCACTTCCAGAAACTCCGGCGCATCCTTGAGGGTCTTGGGAATGCTGCGGATAGCACGCACGTTTGCGGTAACATCCTCACCCACCACGCCGTCACCGCGGGTGGAGGCGCGGACAAACTGCCCGTTCTCATACTCTAAGCTGCAAGAAAGACCGTCGATTTTGATCTCCACGACATATTCCGGTGTGACCCCGGCCTCGCGGACACGGCGGTCAAAGTCCCGCAGTTCGTCAAAAGAAAACGCATCCAGCAGGCTTTCCATCTTGACAGCATGGGTCACCTTGGGCAGCTTGCTGCTGGCGGTGCCGCCCACCTTCTGGGTGGGCGATGTTGCTGTGACGAGCTGAGGAAACTGCGCTTCCAGTTCCTTCAGTTCCCGCGTCAGGGCATCGTATTCAAAATCCTCCAGCTCCGGCGCATCCTGATCGTAGTAAAGCCGGTTGTTTTTCTCAATAACAGCGCGCAACTCTTCCACGCGCTTTTTAGCCTGTTCCAGTTCCAAATGTTCCACTCTCCCGCGATATCATTTTACCGCCCGCCGTGCTGCTTTCCCGGCAGAAACTGTGCTGTACACCGGACACAGCAGGTAAGCGGTAGTCGTTTGCATTTGCATCCTCCTTAGTATACCACATCCATAGACGCTCTGCAAAGCATTAAATACAAATCGTATTCTCGAGACGCTCTCATGCGTTGAAATCGATATCAGTGCATCCAATGCGTTGATTTATAATCACTTGCGAAAGATACTAAACGTATATTCATTATATTTTACGTCGATAATTCATTTTATTTCAAGCATCCTTTTACAGTGACTTTTAGTAATTCTTTCCGTTGCATTTTCTACGCAGTACGGACAAAAAAACACCCCCTCCCCGGCGCGGCAGCTTGTGCCGTCCGGGAAAGGGGTACAGTTAAGTTTGCAGCTCAGGTGACCGGGATCAGCAGCCGCTGTGCCTGCGGCAGACTGGAAAGTTCCTCTTCCAGTTGGTTTGCCGCAAGGATCTGCGCCGGAGCCACATGGAACCGCCGTGCCACTGCGAACACCTCCTCCCCCGCCTGCGCATAGTAGATCCGCAGTGCGATCTCAGGGTCGGTATCGGGCAGCGGATCGCCAAGAGTGATGCTGCCAATGACCGGGCTGGTGGTACAGCCCAAGATCGTACCCTCTGCCCGCACGGTAATGGTGGCTTCCAGCGTACCGCCCGCACAGGTGCATTGCACGTTCTCGGTGCTCAGCCAGCATTCCGGCACAAGTACCGTTCCCTCCGGCGGCGTAATGGGCAGAGGAATATTGACCTCCAAGGTTTTCTCGTAGCTTTCCAGCTCGCCGAGGGTATTCTCTGCAAGGGCTGTTACCACCGCTTTTGCGGAAAGCACCCAGCCCTCCCCTTTTGGGATGGTCTGCTGGGGGCCGTAGTGTACAAAGCAGGCTCGCAGCTGTGCCCCTGCATCCGGCAGCGGGCCGGAGCCTGTGGTGGTGGCGGTATCGTTCAGGGTGCAGAGCAACTGCTCTGTGATGAGCGGCTGCGGCGTGAGCTCCGTTTCAAACCGGGTGGAAAAAGCATCCACCGCCACTTGCAGCTGGTAGCTGCGCCATGCCCGCAGATGCAGCATGACGTTTGCCGTCAGCTGGGCGGCGGCGCTTTCTGCCTGTGACAAGGTAAAACCAACCGGCTCTGCCACGCATAAGCAGCGGCAGTCTTCGGTGATGCCCTCTAAATCTATCACCTGCTGGAAAGGCAGTGCCGCCGCCTGACTTTGCAAGGCAGTGTCCCCTTCTGCCCGCCATGCACACTGCACCCGCAGCTCCCCCTTAACCACAGCCTTTCCGGCAAGCAGCTTTACCTCTGCCACACAGGCGTTGCCGGTGATATCCAGTACAGCCGCCGGGGGCTTTGCAAAGACCAGTTCGCCTTCCAAGGTGACCAGCTTATCCAGCACCGCCACGCTGCGCATGCCTTGCAGTGTACGCAGCTGCTGCTCGATGCCGCCATCTGCCAGTGCGGTGATGACCTCGGTCTTACATTGGGTGTGCACCGTGACTACCAGCCCGTAGGCTCCCCGTACCTCGATGCGGCGCGGGTCTGCTGCGCGGGTGTTGAGGTACTCTGTCTGCCCTTCCACCACGGCTGTCCATGCGGTAAAGGTCAGCTCCGGCAGTTCCAGCTGCCGGGTGAAGGGCAGCTTTTGCTCGGTCTGGCACAGGCCTTTTTCCGCTTCGCTCTGATAAAACACTGTGCAGCGCAGATAGCCCTCTAAGGTAAGCCTGCCCGGCTGCAACTGTCGTTGCAGCACCACCGGGCGGACAAAGCACTTGACCAGCTTGCCCACCGGCGGCAGATCGTCCGAGATGCGGATCTCGGTCTCCAGCGGAAGTTCTGCTTTTACGGTACAGCCTGCCCCGCCCTGCGGCAGCGTGTCCCGGAATATCTTCAGTTCCATGTGCAGTGCGCTCCTTTCCCTGTCCGTTTCCGTAAGAGTGTATGCGGCGAAAGGCGGCGGTATGCCGACAGCAAAAGGCCGGTGTGCAGCAGCTGCCACACACCGGCCTTTTATGGATTCAGTTCTCTTTGCGGATGCCGAACAGCTTGCGCAGAATGCCGCACAGCGCTTTCGGGCTGCGAATGACCACTACCTGCATCTCCACCCCGCCTTTCGCTCATGTTTAACCCATTATAGCGTCTGGCAGGCAAAAATGTTCCGGGATGGGGTCAATCTGCGATGGTCTCCACCACCACAAGCGCACCCTGCCGGGTGCTGACGGTGATGCAGTCTGAGCCTTCGGCGTACTCGTTGCTCACACCCAGCGGATAGCCTGCTGTGAGCACGGCATCCTCCAGCTCGTAAAAGGAACCTTTTTCGCACACGCCCTCGGCACGCCCCTCCATGGGGAAGACTGAGAAGTAGAAGAACTTCTCCTTGGGATAGCTGCGGCTCTCGCCCGGCAGCACAAAGGTGATGCGGGAGCGCTCGTCCTGCAAGGCGGCGCGGATGCCGCGCTGTTCCAGCCCAAGGCCGGTGCACAGGTTTGCAAGGGTGTGCTCCACCCGCTTGCCGCCCAGTGCGCCCAGCAAAAGCACCTCGTCAAAACCCTTTTGCACAGCAAGCTTTGCGGCATACTCGGTATCGGTGTCGTCCTTGACGTGGGGCAGTACCACGATATCGTCCTGATCCTGCTGCGGACAGGGAGCGGAATCAAAATCGCCTACGATGATATCCGGCTTGCAGCCCAGCCGCGCGCAGTTGCGGTAGCCCGCATCGCAGGCAATGATAAAATCATCGCTGCGCAGCAGGTGCCTGAGCTCCGGCTGCACCGGGCAGGCGGAAAGGATCACACAACGGGACATTTTATTCTTCCTTCCGTATTACACTTTCGGGCGCTGCCAATCCTTGACATCCTTTACTTCGTCATACATGGCGCAATAACTGTCGTACCGTGTCTGGGAAAGCCTGCCCTCTGTCAGCGCCGCCCGCACAGCACAGCCTTTTTCGCTGCGGTGGGAGCAGCCGGTAAACTGGCACTGACCCAGATAAGGGCCAAATTCCGGGAAGGCGTGCTCCAGATTCTCCTTGGGGATGAACCCTGCACGGTTCGCCTCCAGACTGGCAAAGCCCGGGGTGTCGGCAATGCGTCCGCCGTAAGCTTCAAAGATGGTCACCTCGCGGGTGGTGTGGCGGCCGCGCCCCAGCTTCTGGCTGATGGCGCTGGTCTCGCGGGCAGCGTCCGGCAGCAGCGCGTTCAGCAGGGTGGATTTCCCCACACCGGAGTTGCCGCAGAAGGCGCACAGCCTGCCGTTGATCCACTGCTTCACTTCGTCCAGCCCTGCACCGCTTTCGTAGTCGATACGGATAAACGGCAGGGTGGATTTTGCGTAGGCATTTGCCAGAAAATCCGCCTCGGCAAGGTCGCTTTTGGTGCACACCACCACCGGCTGCACGCCCTTATCCACCGCAATGGCCGAAAGCTTATCCAGCACCAGCGTGCTGGGGGTAGGCTGGGTGGTGCTGGCCACAAGGAACAGCACATCCAGATTTGCCACCGGCGGGCGCACAAAAACGTTTTTGCGGGGTGCGATCTGCGCAATGACCGCTGCGCCGTTCTCGGTTTCCAACGTCACCTCATCCCCTGCCACAGGGGTGATCTTCTGTTTGCGGAAAATGCCGCGGGGTTTGCACTCCACGATACCGTCCGGCGTTTTTACATAGTAAAAGCCGCCAATGCCTTTTATGATATAACCGTTCATGCACATCCTCCGTCAGCCCAGCAGCGAGGACCACCAGTCCAGAATACCGCCGCCTGTGGAGCTGCTGCTGGAGCTCGGCTCGCTGCTGCCGCTGGTGCTCTCACCGCCGGTAGAACCTTCGCCCGTGGTGCCGGAAGTGCCGTCACCGCCAGGCTGCTCCGGTTCCTGTACCGGTGCAGCGCCTGCGCTGACCACAACGTTTACGCGGCTGTTCAGCTTTGCGGTAGCACCTGCCGCCGGGTTCTGGCTGAGCACTGTACCTGCGGGCTGGTCGCTGTATTCTTCGCTCTGGCTGCCAAGACCCAGATGGTTCTGCACCAGCAGGGTGCGGGCATCATTCACGCTCATACCGGTAAGCGAGGGCACCTTGGTGGTGGTGGACACCTGCGGACGGCTGATATAAAGGATGACCGTAGAGCCTGCCGCTACCTGCGTACCGGCGGCAGGGTCGGTGCGGATGACCGCGCCGGAAGCCACGGTGGTATCCACAGCCTGCGTGACCAGCACCGAAACGCCCAGTGCCTTGAGCTGCTGTTCGGCATCGGTCTGCACATAGTTGGTCAGATCCGGCACAGTGACATACTGGGTGCCCAGACTGACGGTCAGCGTTACGCTCTGACCCTCGCGGACGGTGCGGCCGGACACCGGCGACTGCTTGTAGATATAACCGGCGGCATAGTTGCTGTTATACTCTTCTTCCCACTCCGGGGAGATCTGGCCGGATGCGATCTGATCCGTGGCCATGGCCTGATCCTTAGTCATGCCGATATAATCTCCAAGGGTGACATCGGCTTTGTTGTTCATCAGGTTGGAGGAGTCGTTCAGGATCATCCAGCACAGCGCCATGCAGGCCAGTGCAAAGGCAATGGTGATACCGAACAATGCAGGCAAAAAGACGGTACGGCGCTTTTTACCCGGCTTGCTTTTGCCGTTTTTGCGGGGGGCGGGCTGTTCGTTCTGACGGATCGCGCGGTTCTGGTTCATGGTACGTTTCACCACCTTTTCGGGTGCTTCTTCTGTAATATACTGATATTCAAACAACACGGAGGGGTTCTGCACATAGGTATCCAGTGCTTCCAGCATCGCCCGTGCCGAGGGGTAGCGGTTCTGGGGGAGCTTGGCCATAGCCTTTTCGGTGATCTCCACCAGCGCATAGGGCACCTCCGGTGCCAGCTCGTGCAACGAGCGGGGCTCGTCCGAGATCTGCTTGATGGCAACCTCTACCACGTCATCTGCATCAAAGGGCAGATGACCGGAGAGCATCTCGTACATCATGACGCCTACCGAGTAAATGTCGCTGGTGCGGTCGGTCTCGTCCCCCTTGGCCTGTTCCGGGCTGATATAATGCACGCTGCCCATCGCCTTGCCGGCCAGCATCTGGTTATCTGCCCGGGAAATGCGGGCAATACCAAAGTCCATCATGCGCAGCTGGCCGTTATCCAGCAGCATAATATTCTGGGGCTTGATATCCCGGTGCACGACGCCGTTGGCGTGGGCATGCTCCAGCGCCTTGAGGATCTGGGAGATGAAGTGCACGGTCTCCCGGCTGGAAAGCTTGCCGCCCCGCTCGTTGAGGTACTCCCGCAGGGTCATGCCGTCCACATACTCCATAACGATATACTGCAGATGGTCGTTGACCGAAACATCGTACACCTTGACGATATTGGGGTGGTTCAGCAGAGAGATGGCCTTGGATTCGTTTTTAAAGCGGCGCACAAGATCCGGGTCGTGCATATATTCCTGCCGCAGCACCTTGACAGCCACCACAGTCCCGGCGGGCACGGGACCGTTCTGTCCCCGCATGACCGCCTTATACACGTTGGCCATGCCGCCGGAGCCGATCAGTTCCTGCACCTCGTACAGGCCGTCCAGTCTTTTACCGATCAGGTTATCCATGGCGCACCTCCATCGGCTCTACCCCCACCAGCAGAGCGGTGATGTTATCCGGGCCGCCGTTTTCGTTGGCGGTGCGGATCAGAACATCCGGCAGGTCGTAAAAAGACCCGCTGCGCAACAACTGCTCCAGCTGCTCCGTGGGTACGGCATTGGTCAGGCCGTCCGTGCACAGCAGCAGAACATCCCCTGCCCGCAGCGCCACGGTGGTGAACTCCGGCTCCAGCCGGTAATCCACGCCCAGCGCCCGAGTGATGATGTTTTTCTGCGGGTGATGCTCTGCCTGCTCCTGTGTGATGGTGCCGCAGTCCACAAGCTCCTGCACATAGGAGTGGTCGTGGGTCAGCTGCGCCAGCTTACCGTCCCGGTAGAGGTAGGCGCGGGAATCGCCCGCGTGGCTTAGATAGGCCTTGCCGCCGCGCACCAGAGCGCAGACGGCGGTGGTGCCCATACCGGCCAGAGACTCCTCCCGCAGTGCCTTCTGGAACACATAGCGGTTGGCGCTGAGCAGCGCCTTTTTTAAGAAAGTCTCCTCCTCGCCGGGGATGCACTGGCTGTACTGCTCCTGAAAGCAGCGCTCGATGACGCTGCACGCACACTGCGAGGCTTCCCGACCGCCGCGTGCGCCGCCCATGCCATCGCATACCAGCGCCCATGCTGCATCGCCGGGCAGTTCCCCGGCACGGTAGTCATCCTGATTGTCCTGCCGGACGCGTCCTACATCCGTTTTTCCTGCAAGTTTCATAGGTTTCTCCCTCTATTTATGCCTTGCCGTTCATTTCGTCGCGGCGCAGCTGGCCGCAGGCGGCGCTGATCTCGCTGCCAAGGCGGCGGCGCACCGTAGCGTTTACGCCAAGGCTTTCAAGCTTTTGCTGGAACCGGCGCACATTGGCTGCATCCGTAGCGGAGTACGGACTACCGTCCACTGGGTTGATGGGGATCAGATTTACATGAGCACCCATGCCCCGGATCAGGTCTGCCAGCTGCTTTGCGCAGACATCAGAATCATTGACACCGCGCACCATGGAATATTCAAAGCTGACCCGGCGACCGGTGGTCTCCTGATACCGGCGCACGGTCTGGATCAGCTGCTCCACCGGGTAGGCATCGTTGACCGGCATCATACTGCTGCGGATCTGGTTGGTGGGTGCGTGCAGCGAGATGGAAAGGGTGAGCTGCAGTTTTTTCTCCGCCAGTTGGTCGATCTTGGGCACAAGGCCGCAGGTGGAAAGGCTGATGTTGCGCATGCCGATATTGACGCCCTCGGGCGAGGTGATATTCTCCAAAAAGCGCATCACTTCGTCAAAGTTGTCCAGCGGCTCGCCGATGCCCATGAGCACGATATGGGAGATGCGCTCGCCGATATCCTTCTGGGCAGTGTAGATCTCGGAGCAGATCTCGCCTGCTTCAAGGTTGCGCACCCGCCCTGCCTGCGTGGAGGCGCAGAACCGGCAGCCCATGCGGCAGCCCACCTGCGTGGACACACACACGGTATTGCCGTAGTGGTAACGCATAACAACGGTCTCGATGCAGTTGCCGTCAGCCATGCGCAGCAGATACTTTACGGTACCGTCCTTAGCTTCCTGACGGCGCTCGATCTGCGGTGCAGCGATATAAAAGGTTTCTTCCAGCTTTGCCAGCAGGGTCTTGGGCTGGTCGGTCATGGCAGAAAACTCGGTGACCAGTTTCTGGTGCACCCAGTGGAAGATCTGCTTTGCCCGGAAACCCGGCTGTCCCAGCGCTTTCAGTTCAGCAGTCAGTTCTGCCAGCGTCAGGGAAGAAATACAGCGTTTTTGTTCCATTCTGTTCTCCTATAAGAGGATACGACCCGCAAAGGTCGTGCTTATTGTGTTCCGGCGGCTTTTTGCAGCACGCACAGGAAAAAGCCGTCCATGCCGGTGCGGGTGGGCACCGAAAGGCAGCCGTGCTCCCCTGCCGTCATTCCGGCGGGCAGCGGAACATCCGGTGTGCAGACCGTGAATTCCGGGTGGCGCTGCAAAAAGGCTGCGATCTGCTGCTGATTTTCTGCCGGGTCGATGGTGCAGGTGGAGTAGACCAGCCGCCCGCCCGCCTTGAGCAGTGCCGCAGCCGTATCCAGAATTGCCGCCTGCGTGGCAAGCAGTTCTGCCTGCCGGGTAGCTTCCAGCTTTTTATAGCGCAGATCCGGCTTTTTTGCCAGAATGCCCAAACCGCTGCAAGGCACGTCCGTCAGGATGCGGTCTGCCATGGGCAGTGCAGGGTTCGGCTTGGTGGCATCGTTGCACAGGGTGTGCACCCCGGTAAAGCCCATGCGGTCCACAGCGGTGCGGATCAACCCCACACGGTTCTCTGCCGCATCGCAGCTGTACAGTATTCCTGTGCCCTGCATCTGCTCGGCTAGCAAAATCGTCTTGCCGCCGGGGGCAGCGCACAGGTCCAGCACCGTCTCGCCGGGAGTTGCACCCACGCAGAGAGCTGCCAGTTGGCTGGCCTGTCCCTCTACATGGTAGTAGCCCTGCCGGAACAGCTCGTTGTCCGCCGGGCTGCCTGCAAACCGCGCCAACACACTGCCGGGCACGATGCCCTGCCGCACCTCCGCTGCGCCCTGCTCTGTAAGCAGCGCACACAGCTGCGCGGCGCTGGTCTTGAGGGGATTTGCACGCAGGCTGGTCAAACCGCCATCGGCCTGATAGGTCAGGATGCCCAGTGCTTCATTCGGGTAGTTTTTGTGGAGAAATTCCGCCACATCCCGCCCGGCAGAGCCTAAAACCATCAGGCGCTGGATTTCGTCTGTAAAGACGGCAGCGTCTAAATCATAACCGCAGGCCTTGCGCAGCACGGCGTTGACAAGGCCGGAGGCGCTGGATTTTTTAAAGGTGCGGGTCAGCTTGACCGCCTCGTTCACCGCAGCGGAGACAGGCACCTGCATATAGCGTGCCTGTGCCAGTGCAGCACGCAAAATTTCCCGCACGGGTGCATCCAGCTTTGCCAGACCCTTGGGCAGAAACTGCTCCAGAATATAGTCCAGCGTGCCGCGATGCTCCAGCACGGTGTAGAAAATGGCACTTGCAAAAGCCTTATCCCGGCCTTCCAGCTTCTGGCGCTTGAGTTCTGCGTCCAGCACCAGATTGGAAAAGCCGTCCTGCTCCTGCCGTACCAGTGCGGCGACTGCCGCCGCACGCGGATTTGCGGCCATCAGAGGCTATCCCCCGTTTTCAGGCGCAGACCCGCTGCAAAGGCAGTGCCGTCCATAGGCTTTTTGCCCTCCGGCACGACTTCCAGCAGTTGGATGGCACCCTCGCTGCAGGCTACGGTCAGGGGCTTTGTGGCCAGCACCGTGCCGGGGGCTTCGCTATTGGCGGCAGCCACGCGGCAGGACATCACCTTAAGCTTTTTGCCGCCGGAGGTGATGAACCACGCACCCGGCCAGGGATTCATGCCACGCACCCAGTTATGGATGTGGTCGGCAGTGTCGGTCAGGTGGAACTCTGCCATCTCCTTGTTCAGCATGGGGGCAAGGGTAGCATTCTCGTGCTGTTGCGGCACAGCGGTCAGAGTGCCTGCGGCGATCTGAGGAATCGTCTCACACAGGGCTTCGGCACCCACGGCGGTAACGCGGTCAAACAGTTCGCCGCTGGTCTCCTCGGGGTCGATGATGATCTTTTTGCAGTACAGCACATCGCCGGTATCCAGACCCTCGTCCATCTGCATGATGGAAACGCCGGTCTCGGCGTCACCGTTCAGCACCGACCACTGCACCGGGGCGCTGCCGCGATACTTCGGCAGCAGCGAAACGTGCAGATTGATGCAGCCGTAGCGGGGCAGTTCCAGCACGGACTTCGGCAGGATGCAGCCATAGGCCACCACCACGATCAGCTCCGGGGCAAGGGCGCGGATGTTTTCATCCTCACTGCCGTCCCGCAGGGTGCGGGGCTGGAACACGGGTGTTCCGTGCTCCAGAGCCACCTCCTTGACCGGCGGTGCGGTGAGCACCTGCTTGCGGCCAACCGGCTTATCCCGCCGGGTGTATACGGCGCAGATATCGTGCCCGGCGGCATACAGGGCTTTCAGGCACTCGGCAGCAATATCCGGCGTGCCCATGAACAAAATGCGCATCAGTTGTTTCCTTTCGCTTCGCGGGCGGCCTTTTTGCCTTCCTCGGTATCCTCATAGAAATATTCGCTGGACTCCATAATGGTGATGCCGTCCAGATGGTCATTCTCGTGCTGGATGCAGCGGCCCAGCAGACCGTCGGCTTCCAGCTCGAACCATTCGCCGTTGCGGTCCTGCGCACGTACCTTGACGGCAACCGGGCGGGTCACAGCGCCGTTATGCCCCGGGAAGGACAGGCAGCCCTCGTAGGCGGTCTCCTCTTCCTCGGAAACGGCAAGGATCTCGGGGTTGACAAAATCAATGAACTTGTACTCGTAATCCTCGGGGATCTCCTCCGGGGCATCGGTGGTGTCCCACACCACGAACAGGCGGCGCATCATGCCCACCTGCGGGCCGGCCAGACCCACGCCATCGGCGGCGATCATAGTCTCGCGCATATCGTCCAGCAGGGTGGCCAGACGGTCATCAAAATTGGTCACAGGGCGGCAGACCTTATTCAGGATGGGGTCGCCTTCTTTAACAATATTACGGATAGCCATAATGGTACCTCCAAATCAAGCTTTTAATTCTTATTGTATCCAAACTCTCTTGTCCGAAGTGTTTCTTTCCACCAGGACTCACGTCTCAAAATGTATTCGTCATCCATCCGTGCATTATAGTTTTCAAGGATAGAATACTGGAAATTTTCTTTTACATAATCGAAGCCCTGCTTTTTTACGAGCTCTTTCAATGCTTCGTTTCCACCATGGCCATCAGCAATATAATTTGACCATCGTTGGAGAAGCATTCCCGTCTGCGATGTGGCAGAGCCAACATATAATTTACCGGTCTTGTTGTCCGTAATCAGATAGACCGCTTTCTGGTTTTGCAGCGCTGCGATCCATCCCGGAAGGTGCCGGTCGATCACATTTTTTAATTGCCGATAACTCAGCCGTACATTTTCATAACCCGGAAAATCCTCGCCAGTGAACTGATCGTTCAAAATCTCAAGAACTTCCAACTCGTCCATTACTGACGCATAGGTGCGCCCCATTGTACGGCAGGGATTATGATAACGCAAAACAAGCCGCCCGAAATATTTCCCGTAACGGGCATCATCCTGCGCCTCATAACCAACACCGCCATTTATTTCATCAACTTTTTTCTCCCCGGTTATCGTCTTGATACACGTCATGAGCCATGTATCATTTCCGATTTTTAAAAAGCAGATCGCCGTTTGTCCTACACTGAAATAGCGGCGGCGGTCACGCCACAAAAACCAGTCGATATTTACTTCATCCGGGTCAGTTTTATAAAGTTCCAACGGATCATCGTAACCATTGTAAATATTGAATTTCACGCGAACATTTGGTATTTCTTCTTTACTAAAGTTCAGAATATCATTAATGCGTATTTTATCCATTTTACAATCCACCGTTCAGATGTCACCATCCGAGTGCAGGTCTACCACGACCGATGCCTTGGACGGCAGTTTTTCTTTTTCGTACAGTGCCAGTGCAACACGCACAAGGTCGCGGAAGCGGCAGTCGTTGCGGCACTTAACGGTAAGCTTATAGCGGTAGGTGTCGTTGATCTTTTCAATGCTGCCGGGCGTGGGGCCCAGAATGCGCAGGGGCAGATCCGGCTGTTTGGCCGCCTGCTGCCCTAAAAGCACTGAGAATCGGGCAGCGGCACGCGCCACCTCGTTCTCCTTTGCACCGGCAAAGCCGATGACGCACAGCCCGCAGAAGGGCGGATACAAACCAAGCTTGCGGTAGGCGATCTCCTGCTCGTAGAAGGCGTCGTAATCCTGTGCGGCGGCAAGGGTGAGCACCGGGTTGTCCGGGTCGGTGGTCTGGATGATAGCAAAGCCGGGCTCTTTTGCGCGTCCGCTGCGCCCTACCACCTGTGTGATCAGGCTGAACACATTCTCGTATGCACGGAAGCCCTGCGCGAACAGCAGCGAATCAATGCCCAGAACACCCACAAGGGTCACGTCCTCGAAATCCAGACCTTTTGCCACCATCTGGGTGCCCACCATGATGTCGTATTCATGCGCTGCAAATTTAGCAAGCAGCTTTTCGTGGGCGTCCTTGGCGGCGGTGGAGTCCTGGTCCATGCGCAGCACCCGCGCCTCTGGGAAGAGCTTTGCCAGTTCCTCTTCGGCTTTTTGGGTGCCGAAGCCCCGGTATTGCAGCTTGCCGCCGCAGGCTGGGCAAAGGGTGGGCGGCGGTTCCTGCTGGGAGCCGCAATAGTGGCACAGCACCTTGCGGGCAGATTTGTGGTATACCATGGGCACGCTGCACTTGGGGCACTTGAGCACCTCGCGGCAGTCCTCGCACTGGGCAATGGTCTGGTAGCCCCGGCGATTGAGCAGAAGAATGGTCTGCTTTTCTGCCTCCAGATTGCGGCGGATGGCATCCTCCAGCGCAAGGCTGATCTCCCGGGGGTTGCCCGCAGCCAGTTCTGCCCGCATATCCACGATCTGCACGCTGGGCAGCGGGTTGCCGCCGTAGCGCTTGGTCAGGCGCACCAGCTGGGTGCGGCCATTCTGCGCAGCGTAAAAGCTCTCGGTGCTGGGGGTGGCGCTGGCCAAAAGCAGCAGTGCGCCGTTTTCGGCGGCACGCTGCCGGGCGACCTCGTGGGCGGAGTAGCGCGGTGCGGATTCCGACCGGTAGGTGTGCTCCTGCTCCTCGTCAATGATGATAAGGCCAATATTTTCCAGCGGTGAAAACACCGCGCTGCGGGTGCCAACCACGATATCTGCACCGCCGTCCTGGATCATCTGCCATTGCAGCAGACGCTCAGTGTGGTTGAGCGCGGAGTGCTGCACTGCCACGCGGCGGCCAAACTGCCCTTTTAACCGCAGGATCATCTGCGGGGTCAGGCTGATCTCCGGCACCAGCACCAGCGCCTTGCGGCCAAGCTCCAGACAGCGGGAAATCAGCTTTAAAAACACAAGCGTTTTGCCGCTGCCGGTCACACCATACAGCAGCGCCGAATGGGGTGCGGCATCTTCTAACTTTGGCAACAGTGTATCGTAGGCGGCCTGCTGCTGTTCGGTAAGGGTGATGGGGTCGTTGCGGAGAGGAATAGAGGCGTACAGGTCGATGGACTTATTCACCTTGCTGCATTCCAGCACACCCTTGGTGCACAAGTTATCCAGCACAGCGCGGCTGATGCCCTTATCCTCCAACTCGTTCAGGGTGCGAGGGCCGCCGCTCAGCAATGCCACCGCCGCCAGCTGTTTTGCCGTAGGCTTTGGCTTTTGCGGCAGTACGCCAACCAGCTTATAGGCGTTTTCAGTGTGACGGGTAAGCTGCTTTTGCAGCACCGGGGTCACACCGTCTGCCGCCACGGCGGGCTTATACTGCGCACCATACGGAATGACCGCCTTGACGGCCTCATAGTAGGTGCAGAAGGTGCGCTCCTTTAAGAAATGCACCAGCCGCAGCAGCTCCGGGGTCAGGCAGGCCGAGGCCGGGGCTACATCGAACAGATATTTCAGCTTGGAGTGCTCCGGCTCGGCATCGCAGGCCAGCACAACGCCCATGCGGGCGCGGCTGCCCTTGCCAAAGGGTACCAGCACCATGCTGCCCAGACGCACCGCATTCTGGTGCTCCGGCAGAACTGCGTAGGTATACAGCTTATCAAAATGGAAGGTCGCATTGCTGACGGCAACGCCTACCGTCTTGGGCATTCGTCCAACTCCTTCAACGCTTGATTTTTCAGCCCTGCAGCCCGGCGCGCTGGCAGATGACCTGATACAGCTCTGCGGCGCAAGGCTCGATCTGATTATTGACCAGCTTTACGGTAAACTTATCCTGCTCGGCCAGCTCCTGCCGGGCGGTGGCGAGACGTTCCTGAATGCTTTCCTCGGTCTCGGTTCCGCGGCCGCGCAGACGGTGCTCCAGCTCCTCCACAGAGGGCGGCAGCAGGAATACGGTGGTAGCGCCCGGGAACATCCGGCGGATATTGGCAGCACCGTGCACGTCAATGACCAGCACGACCACCTTACCGGCCTCCAGCCGCTTTTCCACCTCGGACTTCAGGGTGCCGTAGTAATTGCCATTATAGAAGTTGTGCTCCACCACCTGATCATTTTCCAGCAGCTGCTGGAACTGTTCACGGGTGCGGTAGTAGTAATCCACACCCTCCTGCTCGCCGGGGCGCGGAGCGCGGGTGGTGGCAGAGACGGTCTTTTCGATCTCGGGGTGTGCCTCGCGCAGTGCCTTGACCACGCTGTCCTTGCCGGTACCGGCTGCACCGGAAACTACAAACAGAAATTTATCATTCGCCATGAGATGCTTCTTCCTCCATTGATGTTCTGCCCTCCTGCCCTGCGGCGCGGCTTGCCACCGTTTCGGGCTGAAGAGCGGACAGCACGACATGATCGGAGTCCATGATGAGCACTGCACGGGTGCTGCGGCCGTAAGAGGCATCGATCAGCATCCCGCGCTCCCGCGCTTCCTTCACCAGACGCTTGACCGGTGCAGAGTCCGGGCTGACGACTGCCACCACGCGCCCCGCACTGACCATATTGCCAAAGCCGATGTTGATGAGTTTCATAGGCTCCTCCACAACATATTATTCCAGATTCTGGATCTGCTCACGGATCTTTTCGATCTCCGCTTTCATATCCACCACGATGCGGGTGATGTCCAGATCCTGACACTTTGAGCCAATGGTATTGGTCTCGCGGTTCAACTCCTGCGTCAGGAAATCCAGCTTACGGCCCACGGGCTCGTCCAGCTGCAGGATATCGCGGTACTGTGCGATGTGGCTGCGCAGACGGACAGTCTCCTCATCCACGGCGGTCTTATCGCCAAAGATGGCGGCCTCGGTCAGCACACGGGCATCATCAATGTCACGATCCTGCAGGATGACCTTGAGTTTCTCGTACAGGCGGTTGGTGTAGTTTTCCACACGGCCTGCGCTCAAAGCTTCCACCTTGCCGACGCACTCTTCCAGAAACACAAGGCGGCTTTCCACATCGGCCTTCATCTTGGCACCCTCGGCGGCGCGCATCTCCACAAAACGATCCAGCGCCTGCGCGGTGACGGCAGACACATCCTGCCACAGCTGCTCCTCGTCCATATCGGCGTGGCGGGTGGTCAGCACATCCGGGAAGCGGGTCAGAACGGCGGTGGACACATCATTTTTGACCCCCAGCTGCTCGGACAAGTCCCGCATGGCCTGCTGATAACTGCGGGCAAGCTCCATATTGACGGCGACCACGGTATCTGCCGCATCAACATTCTGCACGGTCATGCTAAGCTCCACCTTGCCGCGGGAGATCCGCTGGTTGAGCTGTTTTTTCAGGCGGCTGTCCAGAGAACTGCAGGTGCGCGGGATGCGGGAGGAATACTCGAAATAGCGGGAGTTCACGCTGCGCAGCTCCACAGTGATCTCGCGGCCATTGAGCACGGCAGTCCCCCTGCCGAAACCGGTCATGCTTAAGATCATACTAGCTCCTATTCTTTTGCGGTTTAACTTCGGTTTTTCTGTATAGGTATCCGCTTTGGGCACACAAGCCCATGTTACGATACATATAGCATCATTTTACTATTCTTTTCTGAAAAATTCAAGGTGCAGACTACATCCGCGCAAAAAACACAGTGGCCATTTTTGCTGCTACATGCTTGGCAACAGCCAAAATAACATGGCATCAGCAGATATCGCCTTTTCGTGCAATGTTTCCTATAAAAATTATAACCCCGCGTTTTCACGCAGGGTTATAATGTCAGTTCGTCTTATAAACGCAGGTCACACTGGTTTGCAGGATATCTGCATTGAGCAGCGTGCGCTCCACCCAATGGATGTTGTCAGCAATGGTATCCAGAGAGACCTCGTACTCCTTGGCAATGCTTTCCATCGTGCGATACTCGTAGCGATAGATCAAGGTCAGGATGAGCTTATCCATCATAGAGATCTTGGTAAAGCGGGTCTTGCGCTTGTGCTCCTGACGGTAAGCCTCATGCAGGGCCTGGAGCATCCGGTCAAATTCCAGCTTCGAAATGCCAAAATACAGTTGATAGTCCTGCTCCTGAAACTCAGCAATGCGCTGCTCCGGGATGCTTCGCATAGCATTTTCCTCCACATCTTTTGTTGTATTGTACGGCTATACCAACCATTATAAAAGGTATTGGGCGGCAAGTCAATGCGTAAGCAGAAGTTTTTCCGGTACTACCCCCACAGAGTACGCCCTGCACCTTTGCCGGATGCACAAAAAAGGGCTACCGCACAGCATTTTGTGCAGCAGCCCTGAAAGGGACTTATTGATCAGACAGGATGGGACTGGTTGGTGTAGTCCACATGATCACCGTCCACGCCCTGCTTTTTAGCATTGCGCTTATCGAAGAACTTGGGTGCGACCTGCGGGAACATTGCGTAGGTCAAAACGTCCTCTTCCTGCGTTGCCCACTTGGCAGCCTCGGCCTTCAGCTTGTCCATCTCGGGAGCCAGCGTGTCGGCAAAGCGGCAGGTAATGGGCTGCTCGTCGCCAAGGATCTTCTTGGTGAACTCGGGCTTGATGGGAGCGGGAGTCTTGCCGTAGTCGCCGTGGACCAGACCCTTGAACTCCTTGGTGACCATCTTGTAGCGCTCGCCCATGATGACGTTGAACACAGCCTGCGTGCCAACGATCTGGCTGGTGGGGGTGACCAGCGGCGGATAGCCTGCATCCTCACGGACGCGGGGAATCTCAGCCAGCACTTCGTCCAGCTTATCTTCCTTGCCAGCATCCTTCAGCTGCTTGAGCATGTTGGAGAACATGCCGCCCGGCACCTGATACAGCAGGGTGTTGGCATCCACGCCCAGGCTCTTGGGGCTGATCTGACCGTTGGCGATGTACTTCTCGCGCAGCTTTGCAAAGTAAGCGCGCACGACATTCAGCTGCTTCAGATCCAGACCGGTATCGTAGTCGGTGCCCTGCAGGGCAGCAACCAAGCTCTCGGTGGGCATGTGGCTGGTGCCAAGGCTCAGGGGGCTCATGGCGGTATCAATGATGTCGGCTCCTGCCTCGATGCCCTTGAGGATGGACATGGAAGCCAGACCAGCAGTGTAGTGGCTGTGGATGTCCACAGGGATGCTGACGGTCTCCTTCAACTTCTTGACCAGATCATAGCAGGTATAGGGGGTGAGCAGACCGGCCATATCCTTGATGCAGATGGAGTTTGCGCCCATCTCCTCCAAAGTCTTGGCGTAGGCTGCAAAATACTCGTTGTTGTGCACGGGGCTCAGGGTGTAGCTGATGCATCCCTGCACATGAGCGCCCTCCTTGTTGGCAGACTTGATGGCAGTCTGCAGGTTGCGGGGGTCGTTCAGAGCGTCGAAGATGCGGATGACGTCGATGCCGTTGGCAACGGACTTCTGTACAAAGTACTCCACCGCGTCATCTGCGTAGGGACGGTAGCCCAGCATATTCTGGCCGCGGAACAGCATCTGCAGCTTCTGGTGCGGCAGCTCCTTGCGCAGGATGCGCAGACGCTCCCAAGGATCCTCGTCCAGGAAGCGGATGCAGCTGTCGAACGTAGCGCCGCCCCAGCACTCCACGGAGAAGTAGTTGATCTTGTCCATTTCGGGCAGGATGGGGCGCATCTCGTCCATGGTCATACGGGTAGCCAGCAAAGACTGGTGCGCATCACGCAGGACGACCTCGGTCACCTTGATCGGCTTTTTTGCCATGGTTGTCACCTCTTCCTTAGTTCATGGAAACCAGAACGTCACCGGAGTTGACGGTATCGCCCTTGTTCACGTTGATGGAAGCCACGGTGCCATCCTGCGGAGCAACGATCTCGTTCTCCATCTTCATGGCCTCGAGGATGACCAGCACGTCGCCGGCCTTGACAGAAGCACCGGCAGCGACCTTGACATCCAGAATGTTGCCGGGCATGGGAGCCTTAACGGCAACAGCACCGGCTGCACCGGCGGCTGCCTTGGGAGCAGCTGCGGGTGCGGGAGCGGCCTTGGGTGCGGCGGGTGCTGCAACGGGAGCAGCAACAGGAGCAGCGCCTGCGGCGGTTTCCTCAACGGAAACGCTGTAAGCAACACCATTGACAGTAATATTGTAGTACTTCATGGAAGGATCCTCCAATTCAAAATCGAACTCAATTAACTTACATTCGGACGCTTACAGGGCCATATTGCCGTGCTTCTTGGGCAGGCGAGCGGCGCGCTTGGTGCTCAGCAGCTCCAGTGCAGCCACAACACTGGCGCGCACATTGGCGGCATCGCAGCTCATATCGGCAGCACCGGCAGCCACTGCGCTGGCAGCGCTGCACACCTCAGCGGTGTAAGCAGCAGTCTTTGCCTTGGTGGCGGCAATGATGTTGTCGGAAGCATCGATTTCATCCTTGTACAGCACGCTGACAGCGGCGCTGGGCTCCAGTGCGCTGACGGTGCAGCCGGTCACAGCAATGCGCAGGTCGGCAGCAGCCAGAGTGGTGTACACAGGGCCCACAGCCTTACCGGCCAGCACTGCCACCTTTGCGGTGGTAGCATCGGCGTAGGTAGCAGCCAGACGGGCAGCCTCGCGGATGCCGCCAGCCACGTCATCGGTGACGCTGGGCACGAAGCCCTCAGTATCCACGATGGTGACCACAGGCACGCTGAAGGCATCGCACAGACGCACAAAGCGGGAAGCCTTGGCTACGCAGTTGTGGCACAGCTGTTTACCGGTTGCCACAACGCCCACGGCGTTGCCGCCGATGGTTGCAAATGCGGTGTAGACGGACTTACCAAAGCCTGCGTACAGCTCCACAGCGCTGTCCTTATCGATCACAGCGGCAGCAGCCTTTGCGGGCTCGGCACCGGCAGCCAGAACAGCGGTGGGCTGCTCGAACTCGAAGATTGCCGGACCGGTCAGATTATTGGCGGGCAGCAGACCCACAATGTGAGCAGCCTTTTCAGCAGCCTCTGCGGCATCGGCAGCCACGATGGAAGCCACGCCTGCCTTGGCGGCAGCAGCGGCGCTGCCTGCATCGGCGACCTTATCGCCCTTGGCAGCGGAGGTGAACGGAGCGGTGAAGAACAGCTCTGCGCCCTCGGTCATGATGCAGACGTCTGCGTTGGCAGCGCTCAGAGCGCTGGTGCCGCCGCAGACACCCAGAACAACGGCCACCTGCGGAACAACGCCGGAGACCTTTGCGATCTGTGCATTCAGCTTTGCACTGGCAGTCAGCACATCCAGACCCTCGGCCAGCTTTGCACCTACCGAGTTATAGAAGGTGACCACCGGGCAGCCGGTCTGTGCAGCCATTTCCAGAACCTTGATGTTCTTTTCAACATCCTTTACGGTGACAGCCTCGCCGTTCTGATAAACAGCGTAAGCCTGCTGACCTGCAGCATAGCCGCAGGCAGCGCTCACTGCACCATCAGCAAACAGCGCAGTGTATTCCCCGTCATCGAAGAACTTGGCGAGGATTTCTCCCTTATTGATCTTTGAAGCCATAATTAGACCTCCTGGTTGTCTGTGTGAGCTTTCAAAATTATATTCATTATACAGAAGATGGCAAAAAAATGCAAGAGATTCTATAAAAATCCATGCGATTCAACATCCATCTCTGATGGAAAGCCAAATTTTTAACGAATCATCGTTTTGCACGTTTTATCTGGGCAAAGGTTCCTGCGCGCCCTTTTTACGGATGTAGAAATTTTCCCGGTTTTTTTGGCGAAACTGCACCCGCCTGCTGCGTTTTCTTTCGGTTGCGTTTATGTTACACTATATTAAAATATTAAAAATCATAATTGCCGGGCAGTCTGCCAAACTGTATCCATGCGGTGCACAGTGCACGCGAAAAGCCCGGCAAAAATGAAAAAGAGGTTGAAGCTATTTTGAAGCGATTTTCCGCAAGGTTCCAGCAGCAGGAGCAGACCTACCGTTCCCTGCACGCTGCCGCTCGTTCCCTGCTTTTGTCAAAGGGGCGGGTGTTTCTGCTTTTTCTGTTGTTTTATAAGGTGCTGACAAACTTCTTGTTCGTACCGGCGTTGCAGCTGATTTGGGCGCTGACGCTGCGGTTTGCACCCATACAATACCTCAACAACAAGACCGCTTCCCGCATCTTTGCCTCCCCTGCCATTATCGGGTGCATTGCTGTGCTGGCGGTACTGACAGCCTTCTGGAGCCTGTACGAGGTCGTCACGATGCTGCAGCTGTTGACTCGGGTACGGCGCGGCGAGCCGCTGCGGGCGGGGGCGGTGTTCCGGGATGCCTTTTGCAGCCTTGTGCGGGTGTTTTTGCCACAGAATCTCCCGCTGCTGCTGTATGGTGCTGCTCTGATCCCGCTGACGAACTTTTTTCTGGCCGCAAACCATCTGACCCAGTTTGCCGTGCCGGAATATCTCTGGGGGCTGCTGAAAGCGCGCGCTGCCAATCGGTTTTTATTTGCTCTGGCGGTGTTTTGCGTGCTGGCGCTGCTGCTGGACGGACTTGTGGTGCTGCCAAAATTCCTGTTGGAACGCAAAAGCTTTGGCTGTGCGTTTGTAGAGAGCCTGCACATTTTGCGCAGCCGCGCCGGGCAGCTGCTTGCACTGGCACTGCGCTGGATGCTGACCGCAGCTGCGCGCACCGGGCTGATGCTGCTGTGCGGAGCAGTGCTTTTCTATTGTGTCATCCTTGGTGTCGGCTTTGCCAGCACTGCTGCCCTGCTGGCGCTTTCCCGTGCGGCGCTGCTGATCGAGCTACCGTTCCTTTGCCTGCTCATGGACTGTACCATGACGGCAGCGCAGAGCACGCTTACGGACGCACTGTATGAAGTGATCCGACAGTCCGATACAGCGCAGCCGACCGTTTCCGGTGTGCTCCCTGCCCTGCACCGTGAGCAGACGGTACTGGCCGGGATGATGGCCTGCGCCGCGCTGGTCACCTGCGGCGTGGCAGCGGTATATCTGCTGTTCCCGCAAACGCAGCCGCTGCAAAGCGTTCTGGGCCTTGCCGACCCGGTGATCACCTACCATCGGGGCTACTCCTCCCGTGCGCCGGAAAATACCATGGCAGCCTTCGAGACGGCACTGGAGCACGGCAGCCCCCGCATTGAGCTGGACGTGCAGATGACCGCTGATGGCGTAGCCGTGGTGACCCACGATACCAGCCTGCGCCGGTGTACCGGCTACAACGCCAACATCTACGACCTGACCTATGCACAGGTGCAGCAGCTGGATGCCGGACGCTGGTTCCATCGGCAGTTCACGGGCTCCTATATCCCAACGCTGGAAGAGGTTCTGGCACTGTGCAAGGGCAAGGCTGAGCTGAACATTGAGATCAAGCCCAGCAGCTTTACGCCGACATTGGAAGCCGAAACGGTGCGGCTGATCCACGCATACGACTACGGCGCAGACTGCGTGGTCACCTCCCAGAGCTACGAGACCCTGTGCAAGGTGAAGGAACTGGACCCAGACATTACTACCGGGTATATTCTTGCGCTGGGCGTGGGCACCTACTATGACCTGCCCGCCGCAGACTTTTTCAGCGTGGAGTCTACCTTTATCACCGCCGGTATGGTGCAGCAGATCCATCTGCGCGGCAAGACCATCTCCGCATGGACCATCAACCGTCAGCAGGACGCCGAAAAGCTGCTGCAGCTGGGTGTGGACGACCTGATCACTGACAAGCCCGAGATCATTGCACCGCTGCTGGCACGGGACAAGGCACTGGATAACCGTCTGCTCTGGCTGCGGGATCAGCTTCAGGAGCTATTCAACGCGCCGGACGCTGAAGAAGCGATAGATGTAGAGGAGACGATCGAGGACGCCATTGAGGATCCCGAAGAAGTTTTGGACGAAGCATAAACAAAAAAACTTTTTATAGCGATACCGGGCAGTCTGCGGGCTGCCCGGTATTTGCATTTTCACAAACATACAAAAAGGAGCCGCAGCACCCTGTTACAGGTACTGCGGCTCCCCTTTTGTCTTTGGAAGTTTAAATTACTTCACCATGCTTGCAACTTCAGATGCGAAGTCGTCAGCACGCTTCTCCAGGCCCTCGCCCTTGACAAAGCGGGCGAACTTGACGATCTTGATCTCGCCGCCCAGATCCTTAGCGACCTTAGCGGTATACTGAGCAACGGTCAGGTCGCCGTCCTTGACGAACTCCTGATCGACCAGGCAGTTCTCCTTGAAGAACTTCTTGATCTTGCCCTCGATCATCTTCTCCTTCACAGCCTCAGGCTTGTTAGCGGTCTTGGGATCCTGAGCCATCTGAGCCAGCATGATCTCCTTCTCCTTAGCCACGACCTCGGCGGGGACAGAAGCCTCGTCGACGTAGCCGGGGTTAGCAGCAGCGACCTGCATAGCGATGTCCTTGCCGTAAGCAACGAACTCGTCCTTAGCGTCGATGTCGTTGGTGGTCTCGAAGTTGACCAGAATGCCGTGGGTGCCGCCACCGTGGACGTATGCAGAGCAGACGCCCTCGTAACGGGTGAAGCGGCGAACCTTGATGTTCTCCTTGATGACCAGGATCAGGTTCTTCAGAGCCTCGT
>CABQER010000006.1 GCA_902463235.1 uncultured Faecalibacterium sp.
CCAGCACCTTGTCGCTCTTCACGCCCTCGCTGCCGGGCTGCTTGGACAGCACCTTCTCCATCTCGATGGACAGCGGGCCGTCAGCGCTCAGGCAGACGGGGTGATCCTTCAGGCGAGTGGAGACCTTGACTTCCTTCACCTTGCCGTTCAGCGCGTCCTTCATGGCGTCGAACAGTGCCTTGTTCTCGGCAGTGGCATCCTCGGCGGCCTTCTTCTCCTCTTCGGATTCCAGACCCAGATCGCCGCTGTTCACGTTCTTAAACTCCACAGTGGCGTCCTTGCCCTCAGCATCCTTGCGGGGGTAGCTGTGCAGGATCTGCAGGCAGAACTCGTCCACGTCCTCGGTCAGCAGCAGCACGTCAAAGCCCTTGTCCAGCACCAGCTCTGCGGAGGGCAGCTTTGCCAGACGGTCGGTGGAATCGCCTGCGGCAAAGTAGATGTACTTCTGCTCGGCGGGCATCTTGTCGATGTACTCCTGCAGGGTGACCATCTTCTGCTCCTTGGCAGACCAGAACAGCAGCAGGTCGCGCAGCAGCTCGGCGTGCATGCCGTAGTCAGAGTAAGCACCGAACTTAATCTGACGGCCGAACTCCTTCCAGAACTCCTCGTACTTTGCACGGTCGTTGTTCAGCATGGCGTGCAGCTCGTTCTTGATCTTCTTTTCCAGTGCGTTGTGGATCAGCTTCAGCTGGCTGTCCTTCTGCAGCATCTCACGGCTGATGTTCAGGCTCAGATCCTGACTGTCCACGATACCCTTGACAAAGCTGAAGTAATCCGGCAGCAGGTCGGCGCACTTTTCCATAATGAGCACGCCGGAAGCGTACAGAGCCAGACCCTTCTCGTAGTCCTTGGTGTAGAAATCGTAGGGGCGGTGGCTGGGTACGAACAGCAGGGCGTTGTAGTTGGCAGTGCCCTCGGTGCGGCTCACGATGACCCGGGCGGGGTCGGCGTAATCGCCGAACTTATCCTTGTAGAAGCTATTATACTCCTCATCGGTCACTTCGCTCTTCTGCTTCTTCCAGATGGGGATCATGCTGTTCAGGGTCTCCAGCTCGGTGTAGGTCTCCCACTCGGGCTTGTAGTCCTCGGGTTTGGGGTCCGGTTCCGGCTTCTGACGGCTCTTTTCACGCTCCATCTGGATGGGGTAGCGCACATAGTCGCTGTACTTCTTCACGATAGCCACAATGCCGTATTCGTCCAGGAAGTTGTCGTATTTCTCAGTGTCGGTATCCGGCTTGATGTGCAGAATGATCTGGGTGCCCACGGCATCCTTCTGGGCGGGGGTCATCTCGTAGCCGTCCACACCGGAGGACTCCCACTGCCAAGCCTCGTCCGAGCCATAAGCCTTGGAGATAACGGTCAGTTTATCGGCTACCATAAAGGCAGAGTAGAAGCCCACGCCGAACTGACCGATGATATCAATGTTCTCGTCCTTGTTGTCCTTCTTGAAATCCAGGGAACCGGAGTGGGCAATGGTGCCCAGATTCTGCTCCAACTCTTCCTTGGTCATACCGATGCCGTTATCCTCCACGGTCAGGATGCGGTTTTCCTTATCACGGGTGATAAGGATACGGAAATCGCCCTTGTTCATGCCCACGGAGGTGTCGGTCAGGCTCTTATAGTACAGCTTGTCGATGGCGTCCGAAGCGTTGGAGATCAGCTCGCGCAGGAAGATTTCTTTATTGGTATAGATGGAGTTGATCATCATGTCCATCAGTTTTTTGCTTTCTGCCTGAAATTCTTTCTTGGCCATAATACAAAACCTCTTTTATCACATATTTGGTGCGCCGTGTCCGGCAGGATGCCGGAATACTTAGCACTCATAACTTCTGAGTGCTAATATACAACGACTTGCAGGGAAAATCAAGGCTTTTCATAAAAAGTTAAAATTTGTTCTCCTGTGCGCGAAGCGGCGCTCCGGGATCGTCTCTTATATGAAGAGAGAAATTTTTCCTGAAAAGCTTTCCCACTTTTGCGCAGACTGTGCTATAATGGAGCGAGTATGCCGGAAGGATGTGAGAAAATGTCAAAACAGGGCGATGCCGCCTACGCATGGTTCTTAAAGGGCTACAATTGCAGTCAGAGCGTAGTGGCGGCGTTTGCGCCGCAGCTTGGCCTGACCGAGGAGATGGCGCTGCGCCTTTCCGCAGGCTTTGGCGCAGGTATTGGCCGGATGCGGGAGGTGTGCGGGGCGTTCTGCGGCGTGGTGACCGTGCTGAGCATGGTCTATGCCGACCCCGCCGACCCCAAGGACAAATCCCGGATGTACGCACTGGTGCAGCAGGCAGCAGAGCAGTACCGCGCCCGCAACGGCGGCGGCAGCATTATATGCCGGGAACTGCTGGCAAAGGCGGGCGCTGCCCCTGCCGGAGGCACGGCAGCAGAGGAACGCACCGCAGACTATTATAAAAAGCGCCCCTGCCCGGAACTGTGCCGCATCAGCGCCGACCTGTGCGCAGAATTTATAGCAGCCCACCCGGAGGGACGGCACGGTTTTTACAGGGAGGATACGTAAATGCAGCTTGAGAAACTGAAGCTGACCGGCGGCGGTACGCTGACGCTCTACCTGCGGGAGAGCGTGGAGGCCATGCCGCATTTCCGGCAGCGCCCGCTGGTGCTGGTGGTGCCCGGCGGCGGCTATACCCACGTCAGCCCCCGGGAGAGCGACCCCGTAGCGCTGCAATTTGCGGCAGCTGGCTACCACACGGCGGTACTGCACTACGCAGTAGGGGAGAGCGCCCGGGATGCGCTGCCCATGCGGCAGCTGGCACAGGCCATCGGCCTTGTGCGGCAGCACGCAGAACAGTGGAATATTTTGCCGGATCAGATCGCTTTGTGCGGTTTTTCCGCCGGCGGGCATCTGGCACTGTCCGGTGCGGTGTGGGAGATCCCCGGCATGGCAGACCAGCCGCGGCCCAACGCCTTGCTGCTGGCCTACCCGGTGGTCACCGCCGGAGAATACGCCCACAGGGACAGCTTTGTGCAGCTGACAGGCACGCAGGATGTCGCCGCCCACCAGCGCTTTACGCTGGAGGATAAGATCACCCCCGCCACACCACCGGTGTTCGTCTGGCATACCATGGAGGACGAAACTGTCCCGGTGGAAAACACCCTGCTGCTGCTGAATGCTCTGCATAAGGCAGGCGTGCCGTGTGAAGCGCACCTGTTTGAAAAGGGACGCCACGGCACCAGCATCTCCACCCCGGAGGTGGACGCCGACAGTACCCACCGCCACTGCTGGGTGCAGCTTGCGGTGGAATGGCTGAACGATACCTTTTCCTTCCATGCCTGAGATAACCGACTGAAACAGGAAAAGCGTGTGTAAATTTTAGTCATACCTACAAAAAATTCACAAATAAACCGTTGACTTGCACAGGCGTATGCCGTATACTGTCCAACGGGGATAAAAACCACGAAAGAAGGAAACAAAAATGGTTATGGATCCCACACTGCCGCGCATCAAGGTGCGCGATCTGCTCATGCAGGCATTTCTCACCGGCTGGGAGCGCTCCGATAAGAGCACCTCGCAGGACGAGTATCTGCAAAGCTCCATTCAGGTCATTGAGATGCTGCAGGTAGAGCCGGAAAACCTCTATGCAGAGGAAGGTCTTGGCCTGCCGGACGGCGAAGAGGTGGATCATCTGGACGATCTGCTGCGGGCAGACGGCTTCTGGCTGTACTACGGAGTGGAAGCGGAAAACTTCTTCCTCATCCAGTGGTACCCGGACGAAGCTTCTGCCAATGCAAAGCTTGCCCAGCTGGAAGAACTGGGCGACGGCAAGCAGTATCTGGTGGATCTGTCCCTCAAGCGGACAAACCCGTCCGAGGCCGAAAACTTTGGCAATTCTAACCCGGTGCAGCTCCGCTCCTGAACAAACGTTAACGTATTGAGTTGAAAGGAAATTTTGCTCATGCAGCTTTCTGTTACGGAACGCGAACGGCTTTATGCCATTCTGGAAAAATATGATCAGAACCCCAAGGTGCAGCAGATGCGAGAGTTCATCCAGCACGGGGATGTTACCACCTATCAGCACTGCAAGAACGTGGTGCTGGTCAGCTGCTGGCTGAACCACCGCCTGCATCTGGGCGCAGACGAGACCTCGCTGGCTGTCGGTGCTTTCCTGCACGATTTTTACCTGTATGACTGGCACAAAAAGGGTACCTTCCACGGCATCCGCCGCCTGTTCGAGATGCACGGCTTCTCCCACCCGGGCTGCGCCTGCGTCAATGCAGAAAAAGTGTTCCATATCACCAAAAAGGAACAGAGCATCATTTCCAGCCACATGTGGCCGCTGACCTTCCGTCATGTGCCCAGCTGCCGCGAGGCGATCATCGTCTGCCTTGCCGATAAATACTGTGCTGTGGTGGAAAGTATGTTCAAGCGCAGCCGCGTGGCTGCCGCCAAAAACGCCGACGGCGAATACGACGAGTGGTAAAATCGAATCATTGCAAATAACAGGAGCCGCTGCACCCAAAAAGTGCAGCGGCTCCTTCTGCTTTACGCTCCTACTTCGTGAAGAGGTAGGCCGGGAAAATCCGCAGATTTTCCCGGCCTACAAATAAAATAATCATTCCGCTAAAAATGGTCAGAGCGCAGCGGAGACTATATCCAATCGTTAGCCTGCACCAAGCGGCTGGTTACAGCTTTTTGAACCCCTCCGGTTCGTCTGCGGCGGCGCGGCGCTCCATCAGGTAGGTGTCCAGCCAGCGGCCGTGACAGTCCCGTGCAATGCGTTCCCGGCGTCCCACCAGCCGGAAACCGCACTTGGCGTGCAGGGCACGGCTGGCGGCGTTATCCTGTAAAACGGTGGATTGCAGCGTCCAGTACCCAGCCTTTTCGGTGGCGGCGCACAGGGCGCTCAAAAGCCGAAAGCCCAGCCCGTGCCCCCGGAACTGCTCGCCTACATAGATGCTTACCTCGGCTACGCCCCGGTAGCACCAGCGGGGGTCTACCCGGTGCAAGGCGCACCACCCCGCCAGCACCCCGCCGGAAAGGATGACCAAGCGGCACTCCTTTGTGTGGGAAGCGTCCCACGCGGTATAGGGCGGGCATTCGGTCTGGAAGGTTGCGTATTCCGTGGCGATGCCCTCAACATAGATTCTGGAGACTGCGCTCCAGTCCTCCGGCGTCATAGGCCGGATGATGATCTTGTCCATACTTTCATCCTCGGCGGGCCGAAAAATGCCCGCATTCTCTTTCCACTCCCGGATAAATTTCAGTATAGCAGAATTTGCCGGGCGGTACAAGAAGCGGACTGCACAGAAATTGCTTTGACATCCCACCCGTTTGTGATACAATAAGGGAACAAGAATACGGAGCGGGGCAGTGCAGGGGCGTGCTGTCCTCCCATGGAGGATGTATGAAGAAAACTGTACATGTGCTGCTGTGTATGGTATGGCTTGTGCTTTGTGCGGCGCTGCCTGCCTTTGGCGCAGAGAGCGCACCCCATGTCACTGCAGAAACTACGATGGCACAGCTGCGCGCGAACCCGGCGATCCAAGGGACCGGCTATTATACATATTGCCGCGAGATGACGCCGCTGATGGTGGCACGCTGGAAAAACAAGACCCTGCACGACTATTTTGGCGACACCGACCGGGAATCCGGCATTGCTGCACTAAACCTTATCATTGATAACTATAATAAGGGCGTCAAGGTCACCTATCAGGTCTACACCCCGGAGGAGATCGAACAGAATTCCAGTCTGGGCTGTGTGCAGCTGTTTTATTACCCGGCAGAGACGCCCAACGCAAAAACGGCTATCGTGATCCCCGGCAACGCCCTGACCATGACCTCCGAGATGGGCGAGGGCGGCTCCACCGCCTACGAGCTGCATAAACGGGGCTATGCTGTGTTCGTGCTGCGCTACCGCACCTTCTTGGATCTGGGCGATAACGCTCCGCTTCAGGATCTGGCACGGGCAGTGCAGCTGGTAACGAGCCTTGACGAGGAGCTTTCCATCCAGACACAGGACTATGCGCTGGTAGGCTACTCCTCCGGTGGTCAGCTTGCGGGTGTGTTTGCGAACAAGGAGCGCGGCTACGGCCATTACGGCGTTGCAAGACCCGGCGCATTGCTGCTGGGTTATTCAGTTGTGAACTTTTCAGAGGTAAAGATCGCGTATCAGGCGTTTATGGATACCGGCAACTATGGGTGGCACTATTATTGTTCCAGCATAGCGGATCTTATCACGGATGATTATCCGCCGGTATTTTTCTGGTACGGGAAGGATGACAAGGTGCTGCCATGGATGATCAATCAGGTGCAGGGCCCGGCGCTGCAAGCAGCGCTGGAAGCTCATAAGGTGCCTTATGTTGTAAAGGTGTTTGAGTCTGCACCCCATTGCATCGGAGTGGGTGATACCACCGATGCCGAGGGTTGGCTGACGGAAGCCGTAGCTTTTTGGGAGCAGCAGACCGCTGTCTGACCATAAATAAAAAGGAGTAGAGCATGATGGATCAGAATACTTGTTTTGCATACCTGAACATGGAGCTGCCGGACGATATCCGCCGCCTGAAGGAGGCGGGCTACTACGATGCCGCCATTGCGCGCATCGACGCCTGTCTGGCCGAGGACTGGACAGCCAGCCAGAACCAGCCCCTGCACCCGCAGGGTGCGCTGCCTGTAAACCCCACCCCCCACGGCGTGGATGCGTGGCGGCAGGGGCTGCTGGCGCACCGGGAGATTTTGTGCCGTCTGCCGCGGGACTACACTCTCACCGCCGACCAGCTGCTGAACCAGCTGCAGGCCACCCTGCGGGACTTTACCGCCGAGGAGTTCGCTGCACTGGACGCTGCCGGGCAGATGGACTGGCGCTTTGTGGAAGGACAGAAGCGTTATATCTACCGCGCTGCCGAAACGCTGGTGGCTACCCATCCCGACCTTGCCGCCCGCCAGCTGGACCCGCCCGTCCCGGAGCGCAGCTGGGATCGTTTTGAGCCCCAGCACGACCAGATGGTGCGCACCGGCGCAGTCAGCGCAGACATCACCCTGCGCACCAGCATCGGCATGACCGACGAGACCTTTGCCCATGCCCTTGCTGCCGCAAAGGCTGAGGGCAGAAACACCGTGCACGTCAAGGTATGGCTGCCGCTGCCCGCTGCCTGCCCGGCACAGAGCAATATCACGCTGGACAGCTTTACCGCGCCGCCCACCTATATCGCCCCGGAGACCGCACCCCAGCGTACCGCGTACTGGGAGGCAGACCTTGCCGAGAACTGCCGTTTTGGCGCACAGTACAGCTACCGCAGCACCGCGCACTACGCTGCCCCGCTGGAATTGCACGCCGACCCCGTGCAGCCGGATTTTGACACCGCCGAGCAGCTGCCCCACATTGCCTTTACCCCCTATATGAAGGCACTGGCTGCGCAGCTGACCGAGGACGTCACCGACCCGGTGCAGAAGGCAAAACGCATTTACGATTTTGTCACCCTGAACGTGCACTACCACTTCCAGCCTATGTATTTTGTGCACGAGAACATCACCGATAACTGCGCCCGCAGCCGCCGGGGAGATTGCGGCGTGATGGCAGCTACCTTTATCACCCTGTGCCGCATTGCAGGCATCCCGGCAAAGTGGCAGAGCGGCATGGTGGCACGGCCGGAGACCGCAGGCTGCCACGACTGGGCAATGTTCTATATTGCCCCCAAGGGCTGGATGTACGCCGATTGCTCTGCCGGTGCGTCCATGGCGCGTGCGGGCAACGAGAAGATGCGCCTGCACTACTTCGGCAATCTGGACACCGACCGCATGGTGGCCAACAGCGAAATCTGCGCCCCTTTCGACCCGCCCATGTGCGCCTTCCGTGCCGACCCCTGTGATAATCAGGTGGGCGAGATGGAGGTAGACGGTGTGGGTCTGTACGGTCAGCAGGTGGAGACCACGCAGGAAATCGTAAAGCATCAGGAAGTATAAGCACATCCGGGTCTGCCATTACCGCAAGACCCGGATTTTTGAGTTAAAGGAGAATGTCTATGGAATTTTTGGCAGGACTGTATACGCTTCTGCTGGTGGCGATCTGTCTGCTGCAGGCGCTTTTGCTGTACCGCACCGGCAAGCCCGCCGCCCGGCAGGACGACGAAGCCCTGAAGGAGTGGCTGCGCCAGCAGCTGGAAGCGCAGGCGCGGGTACTGGAAGAAAAGCAAGCGCAGCAGGCACAGCAGAATCTGGCCGCCATGGCGCACATCAGCGATACCCTGCAAACCGCAGTGCAGGGTATGAGCAGCACCCTGACGGCAGGGCAGAGCACCCAGCAGCAGACCATGGAGCAGCGGCTGCAGGGTTTGGAAGCCTCCAACGCCCGCAAGCTGGAGGAGATGCGCAAAGCGCTGGCAGACGGTCTTGCCGCCATGCAGGCACAGAATGCCCAGAAGCTGGACGAGATCCGCCACACCGTGGACGAGCAATTGCAGGATGCACTGCAAAAGCGGGTGACCGAAAGCTTTAAGGCGGTCAACGACCAGCTGGAGCAGGTGTACAAGGGCTTGGGCGAGATGCAGAGCCTTGCCGCCGATGTGGGCGGGCTGAAGCAGGTGCTTTCCGGCGTCAAGACCCGCGGCATTCTGGGCGAGATCCAGCTGGGTGCAATTCTGGAAGAGATCCTTGCGCCGGAACAGTACGACACCAACGTAGCCACCATCCCCGGCAGCACCCAGCGGGTGGAGTACGCCATCCGGATGCCCGGCGTGGACGGCGGCAGCGTCTGGCTGCCCATCGATTCCAAGTTTCCCGGCGATACCTACGCCCACCTGCAGGATGCACAGGCCTCCGGCGATGCGCAGGCTGTGGAAAACGCCCGCCACGCGCTGGAATTGGTGCTGCGCAGTGAGGCAAAGGATATCCGGGAAAAATATGTGGAGCCGCCCTATACCACGGCTTTCGGCATCCTGTTTCTGCCCTTTGAGGGTCTGTACGCCGAGGTGGTGAACGCCGGACTGCTGGAAGTTTTGCAGCGGGATTATCAGGTGAACGTAGCTGGCCCCAGCACCATGGCAGCACTGCTCAACAGCCTGCAAATGGGCTTCAAGACCCTTGCCATCCAAAAGCGCTCCGGCGAGGTGTGGCAGCTGCTTGGCGCAGTCAAGACCGAGTTCGATAAGTTCGGGCAGGGACTTTCCAAGATGCAGCAGCGCCTGCGCCAGACCGATGAAGAGCTGGACAACCTCATCGGGGTGCGCAGCCGCGCCATCAGCCGCAAGCTGCGTGCAGTGCAGACGCTGGACGAAAACACCGCCGCCACCCTGCTGGAGCTGGACACCGAGCCGGGCAGACCGGTAACGGCACGTCTGCCGGAGAGCGGGGAAGAGCTTTGATGCGCAGAACTTCCCTGCGTTATCCCTTGCGAAATTTCTGACGATGTGCTACAATAGGAATTGTTCTCAGAAATATTTGCCAATTTACGGCACAAGATAAACCCAAAAGGAGTCTGAACGGTATGAGCATGAAAAAAATCAGCGAAGCCATCCTTGGTGTGGGCGTGGACGATACTACCATCGACCTGTTCGAGAGCCAGTATCCGGTGCCCACCGGGGTCAGCTATAATTCCTATGTTATTCTGGACGAAAAGACCACCATTCTGGACACGGTGGATGCCCGCGCTACTGAGCCTTGGCTGGAAAACCTTGCCGAAGCACTGGGTGACCGCAAGCCCGCCTATTTGGTGGTCTCCCACATGGAGCCGGACCACGGTGCCAACGTGGCAAAGCTGGCTGCGCTCTACCCGGAAATGCAGGTAGTGGGCAACGCCAAGACCTTCCAGTATATGGAGCAGTTCTTTGGCGCAGATGCTATTGCTCCGGCGCGCCGCGTGGTGGTGAAGGACGGCGAGAGCCTGAGCCTTGGCACCCACACCCTCACCTTTGTGTTTGCCCCCATGGTGCACTGGCCGGAGGTCATGGTCAGCTACGAGAGCAGCGAGAAGGTTCTGTTCTCCGCCGATGGCTTTGGCCGCTTTGGCGCCGTGGCAAAGTTTGACGAAAACGCCGACTGGGCCAGCGAAGCCCGCCGCTACTACCTGAATATTGTGGGCAAGTACGGCCCGCAGGTGCAGGCATTGCTCAAAAAGGCTGCGGCACTGGACATCAAGACGATCTGCCCGCTGCACGGCCCGGTGCTTACCGGTGATCTGGGCAAGTACCTGAACTACTATGATCTCTGGTCCAGCTATAAGGCCGAGGAGCCGGAAAAGATCCTGGTAGCCAGCGCATCCATCCATGGCCACACCCGCGCTGCCGCCCACACCATGGCTGAAAAGCTGCGCGCACAGGGCGCAAAGGTAGTGGAGATGGACCTGACCCGCACTGATGTGTCCTACGCCGTCACCGAGGCTTTCCGCTGCGGCAAGATCGTGCTGGCCTGCGCCACCTACGATGGCTTCCTCTTCCCGCCGATGGAGAACCTGCTGACTCACCTCAAGACCAAGAACTTCCAGAACCGCACCATCGGCCTGATGGAAAACGGCACTTGGGCACCCATGGCTGCAAAGCTCATGCGTGCCGAGCTGGAGAGCATGAAGAACATCACCCTCTGCGAGAACGTGGTCACCATCCGTTCTGCCGCCAACGCTGCTGCCGAGGCACAGATGGACGCCCTTGCCGCAGAACTCGTGGCAAAGTAACACGATATAAAATCAGTTGAACACAAACACTCCCGGACTTTCTAAAAAAGTCCGGGAGTGTTTTTTGTCAGTTTATGGGGGAGTTTACGAGTCGTTAGCACGAATTTTTACGTCATTTTTTGAAATGGACACAAACAAAAAAGCGGTGAAACGAACAAACTTTGAACGTTTCACCGCCATATTCTGGAGCAGGATACGGGACTCGAACCCGCCGCCTACTGCTTGGGAAGCAACACAAATTAACGCAGGAACGAATTAAAGGCCGGGTTGGGGAGTTTAATGGGAGCCTATATTTTGAACTTCTGCATTTCCTCGGCGAGATAGGCTGCATCGTGCACCGTGTAATAATTTGCCGTGGTGGTGAAGTCGGCGTGGCCGAGAATGGCCTGCACAGCGGTAGGGTCGGCTTTGCCTTCCACGAGGCGCGTGGCAGCGGTGCGGCGCAAAGAGTGGGGCGTGACGCGCTGCGCTTTGGGGGTGTTGGGCTGGTTGATGCCGCAGCTGTCCATCAGGCGGCGGAAGGAGTGCTCGACGGCGTTGATATCCTTTTTGCGGCCGGTGGTGGTGGGAAGCAGGTAGGTGTGGTCAATGCTGTCCAGCATCCAGCTCGCAAGGATCTTTTTGATCTGCGGCAGGATGGGGATGATGCGCTGGCGACCGGCTTCGGTCTTTTCGCCGCCGACAAGATAGCCCTGATCCAGATGCACGTCGTCCCGGCGCATGGAAAGCAGCTCATCAATACGCATACCGGTGTACACCAGCACCAGCGCGATCTGAGCGGTGAGCCGCAGACGGTTGGACGGGTCGGCGTTGTCGGCGACGGTCTGGATGCGCTGGATCTCGGCGCGAGTGAGGGTGCGCTCTTTTTTGGGGGAGGCGGAGGGCAGACGCAGACCCTCGGTGTAATTGATGGAAATGATATCGTTCTGCATGGCCCACTTGCACAGCTGGCTGAACAGCTGCCGCTGCTTTTCGCAGCTGCTGCGGGAAAGCCCGTTCTCGGCCAGAGTGGTGATGACCTGCTGGTAGTCCTCGGTCTTGAGCTGGCGCATTTCTCGATCATACAGGGGCGCGGCTTTGGCGTAGGCCTGCTCGTAGCTGTACTGCCCTTTGGGACCGACATCCTGAAAGTGGACAGCCTTCCATTTTGCGTAAACATCGGCAAAGGTATAGCGCAGCCGGGCGGCGCTGGTATGCCTGGCGTTATAATCGTCCAGCGCAAGGGTGGCTTCGGCGGAACTGGCATAATTGCCAAGGATCTCGCCGCGTCCGGTCTTGGCGACCCATGGATTTGCGCGGAGATGATCCTTTTTCAGATAGACAGTGCCGCTGCCTCTGGGACGGCGGCGGGCGCGGCGCTGCGGCGGGGGTGCTGCGGCGGTCTGGTGCTTGCCGCACCACGGACAGAACAGAGCACCCTCCGGCAGGGGACGGCTGCAGCGGATGCAATCCATGAGATCACACTCCTTTCGGTTGCGCGTGCAACTATAAAGTGTTTACAAGGGACAGATGAATCGGTATAATGGTACTGTAACTAATATCTAGTTACAGAAAAACGGAGGTCGTGCATAACGTATGAGTAAAATTGATACACTGATAAACAAGCTCTGCCAGAAACCAACACCGGCAGACTTTCGTTATTCAGATCTCCGCAAAATCATGAACCATTTTGGGTATGAAGAATCCAACAAAGGAGCAACCTCTGGATCACGGGTGAGATTTTATAACCCGGAAACAGGGGCAATGGTATCACTCCACAAGCCGCATCCAGGTGATCAGATGGTAAAAGGCTCGGTGGAAAGCGTGGTACAGTTTTTGAAGGAGCATGATCACGTATGAAAAATGTACTACATTACAAGGGATATTCAGCAAAACCGGAATATTCCGCAGAAGATCAGGTGTTTTACGGAAAGATCCTTGGCATTGATGATCTGGTAGATTTCTACACAGAAAATGCAAAAGAGATCGAAAAGGAATTTCATGCAGCAGTGGATGATTATCTGGCTTTTTGCAAAGAAGTTGGAAAACAGCCACAGAAAGAGTTTAGCGGAACATTTAATATTCGTGTTTCGCCGGAGCTGCACCGGAAAGCATTCCGGAAGGCACAAGAGGATGGTGTGGCATTAAATAAGGTGGTTGAAAATGCGCTGACGGAGTATCTTTCTCCTGCATGGCACGAAAACCGTACTGTTATTCTGCCGGCGGAAATGGCAAAGATGTATTCGGCAGAAAAGCAGACGGTAGACACGGCACCGGATGATGCCAGCCATCTGCCCCGATGGTCGAAGAATTGGACCGTAGTAAATGGAAGGACGGAGGTGAAGAAAAGATGCTGAAAGATCTGTTGAACAAGCGGTGCCGGATACAGCTGGAAAATGTAGAAATGCACGCATTGGAAGATCCAGCAGAAGAACCCGGCGGGTTGGAGATCGTTGTATCGGATAATGTGACAGCAAAGAAGAAACCGGACTGCCTGCGCGTGGAGTGCACCCGGCATGTTGAATTTGACCCTGCCTGCAACTTTGAGATCACAGTGACGTATTCGGTAGAGCATTACCTGAAAGAAACTGATATGTTGAAAGACATATCTGATGCGGCGATTCAGAAGGAAGTGGAAGAAAACATACCGTTTTATATCCAGGAAAAGCGTGGTTTGATGAACCGCGTATCCATGATCATTGCACAGCTGACCTCTGCGTTTGATGGCGCACCGATGATCTTGCCGCCATATTATCAGACAGAAGAGCCAACAACCTAATAGTAGAGCACAAGCCTGCCGGTATTCCGGCAGGTTTTTTATTTTACCCCCTTGGCTTTACGGCTGGAGGGCGTTTGTTTTGCCCTCGGCTGCATTTTCACCGGAAGAAGTTTTTTAAGAGCGAAGAGAAGATGTAAATAAATAGAAAAAACTAATAAGGGCAGGTGGAACCATTATAAACCACAGTTTTCGCCGGTGCTTTGAAAGAAGATAAATATTTTCATCTTTATCGCTGAATAGCTTAATGAAACTATTAGCAAAAAGAAATATGACAGAAAACAAGACCGCTGTAAATAAATATATTGCCGTAAAGAAAAAAATCGTTTCAGCTATGAAATGATAATTATAAGTTTTTACGCAGAAATAATAGGCAGAAAAAGCGGCAACGACGCACGAGGTTAAAAAACCACCATATAACAAGTCATTTTCATTTTTCTTTCGTAATTTTCGCTCACGGTTAAGCTCAGCAGTACATGCTGCAAGCTCGTCTGCGAGATCCTGTGCGTGCCATAAAAGCGAAGACGATTGCCCGGATTCTTTAAGATTATTTTGGTATTCTTCCAGACGATTCATCTCTTCAGAATATTCTGTTTTCTGATAAGAATTGAGTGAATCTAAATCTAATGCATGATTACGCAACTGCCTGATCTGCGAAAACATCAGCCATCCTCCATTTTATTAGAGCCGCCAAGTGGGCGGCTTTATTTTTTACGCTTCATTTCTATCCACGCCCAGCGCAACACGTTTTTTATAGCGCCCGGTGAGCACCAGATCGTCCACATAGTCCAGAGCCTTCTGCTGGCCTTCCTCGTTGAGCAGATCAAAAGAGGAAAGCAGGGCGGACTGCTGCGGGGTGAGGGTAACTTTACCGTTTACGGTATTATCGGACAGATCGTCCAGCGTATACCCCATGCAATGCACGACAGCGGAAACGGTAGATAGCTGGGGATCTTTCGTCTGACCGGCGAACAACTTGTTCAGGGTTCCTTTTGGAACACCGGACGCCGCCGAAATCTGTTCAATGGTCATACCACTGAGCTTTTTTAGGTGATTGAGTTTTTCGAGCCACACGGTAAGATTCTCCTTTCTCTTTTTTTCTCTATTATAAGGAAGCGCGGGCGACAAGTCAATAATATATTACCGAATAATATAAAATTCTTCCAAAACAGGGTTGACTTTTACCTTTTGCGGATGTAGAATCAAATCACGGATTACCGTAAACGGTAAAACGAAAAGGAACGGAGGATGTTGAATGGACAATCTGAAAGCAGAGATGCAACGCAACGGCCTGACGGTCAAGGACATTATGGATACCATTGGCTGCTCAGAGAAGACTGCAAGAAACAAAATCAACGGCGAAACGGACTTTACTTACCCGGAAGCGGAAAAAGTACGCAACAGCCTGTTTCCCGGGATGCGGATGGAATATCTGTTCCATCCTGCCCGGGATGGCAAGAGCGCGTAAGCAGAAGGCGGTGAATGGATGGACGGCAACAAAAAAGCCCGCATGAAGCGGGCACAGAGGATGGCGCTGCGCAATGGCAGACAGGACAGGGTGTTTAACGGAACGTACGAGGAGGTGAACCATGCAGATATGGATGCTGGTGCTTTGCTGGGCACTGAACCTGACGGCGCTATGGGTGACCAGACGGTGGCTGGGCGGTGAGCGGCAGGGGTACATTTTTTACTCAATGCTTGTGAGCGGAATGTATATGACGCTTATTGTGGCAGAGTGGGTCTTGCAGATGGGATAGCTCCTGACGCATGGCTTCGACGGCGGCAAGCTGCGCCTGAGAAAGATTTGAATGAAGATCAGGAGAAAGCGGGTCGTCCTGAAAATCCATCAGGAGCTTGCAGAGGATCGTGAGCATTTTACAGGTGTCGTCCTCAGAAAAAAGAAGCGCATAAGAACAGCGGTTGACCAGATCGGCTGCGGTGGTTGCGGAAGAACGTTCCAAAAAGGACTGAGAGGCGCGGAAGAAATCTTTATAAGCCTCGGTCTTGGCGTGAAAGAACAATTTGGAAGTTTCGATGCGATAGGCGGACAGATTGGTGCTGCGGGCGATAAACACCTGTGCAACGGCAGTTGCAAGGGCTGCAAGGCTGGAGATCAGAGCGGCAGCAGAGGAAAGCAGGGTAAGACGTTCAACAAAAGTCAAGAAAAACACATCCTTTCTGGGCTGATTGTAGCACGGGAAGGAAACGGAATGCAACAGGAGATGACAAGGATGGCAGAGAAGCTGACCATGAGCCCGATGGAGTGCTGCGAGGCGTTCCATGTGGTGCCGGACGGGTTTGAACCGATCCAGATGAGCCCGCCGAAGTTTAAGGCCATGTGCATGGCAAACCGGTTTGACTGGTGCGTGCCGATCCCGATGAAGCAGGACGAGTTTCTGATCAGCCGGGCGGGCTTTTATGCGTGGCTGGACAGCTTTTTCCGGCAGAAGGTGGGGCGGCTATGAACTGGTACACCATCTGGCTGCGCAAGACCGGGGAGCTGGTGGCCAGCGGCACGGGCACGGAGTGCGCAAGGCGGCTGGGCTACGCGAGCCGGAACAGTTTTTACAGCGTGCTGAGCCACCACCGGAAGGGCGCTGGCGGGCAGAAGCCGCTGCGGAAATACGATTTTCTGGTGGAGGAGTTGACGGCGGAAGAGCTGGCGCAGCTGGACCGGCACAACAAAAAAAGAGAGCCCGGCGGTGTGACAGCACCGACGAGCCCTGCAAGGTGATAGATGTGACGACCTATCACCAGAAGTTTAACACGAAACGGAGGATTTTGCAATGAGGATCAAATCAGGGGTATGGCACTGGCTGGCAGCAGGGTGCGGTTTGACCGGGCTGCTGGTAGGCATGGGCATCGAGGGCGGTGCGCAGCTGGGCGGCGTGATCACGGACGGCGAGGTTTGCACGGCGCTGGGCCTGCTGGCGGCAGCGGTGGTATTTATGCGGCTGGGCTTTGCCGCGCAGGACCGGGAGCAGCGGCGGGCGAAGAAGATCCACCAGCAGCCGGGGAACACCGTGCAGCGCAGCAGGAGGGCAGGCTGATGAGCAAGTACCGGGTGCAGGTGGAGTGTGCAAAGACCCTGCCGGAGACGAACAGCCTGTACGTCCAGTGCCTGAGCTATGTGGTGGGCGCGCCCACCGAGGGCATTGCCCGGGCAAAGGCCGTGGAGATGGCAAGGCAGCATTATGTGGAGTACGACAGCTTTACGCCGTACCATACGGAAAAGCTGAAATGAGAAAGGGATGCAGACATGGAAAACAACATTGAGATCGTGATCCGGAGCGACGGCAAAAAAGTGCTGATGCAATGCCACGGTAAGGACACCAGCAAGGAAAAGGCGATGAATGCCATGCAGAAGGTATACCTTGCCTTTGTGGTGGGCCTGCTGAAGAAGGGACTGACCGACAAAGAAAAGATAGAGTGTGCGGCTGCCTTTGGAATGATGATGGCAGAGGAACTGCTGGACGTGATGGAGGGCAAGAGCTGCAAGGTGCACACGCAGACTTTTAAAGGCAAGGATGCAGCGTTTATGGCAGAGCTGATGAAGCGGCAGGGGGAGGTGCAGGGCTGATGACCTACGAGGAATACCGGGCGCAGCTGGACAAGGCGCTGGAAGAGGTAGACTGGATGCACCCGCGGGACCGCAACGGCCCGGCGTACCGGGTGATCGCGCGGGCGGCGGCGGACCGGAGCCTGACGACGGACGAGTGGGGAAAGCTGCACGAGGAGTTTTACAGGAGGACGGCTGCCAGATGAAGAAGAAAATGAGCCTTGAGAACCGGATCACGCTGGCGAAGAACAATGCCGTCGACTTTACACACGCCTGCATGACCATTGCGCTGCATGAGGTGTTCGGCCTTGGCCGGGAGCGGCTGCAGAAGGTGGACAAGCGCCGGAACGAGGTGAACGGCGAGGTGCTGCGGATCATGGCCAAATGCGGTCGGCCGCTTGAGGCAACGCAGAACGCGGAGGCGTGGCTGCGCAGCCGGATGCCGGAGGGTACGCCGTGGGAGCTGCTGATCCCGAACGCCAAGGGCGTGGCCAAGACGCACGCGGAGCTGAAGATCAAGGGCGCGGTGGACGAGGCCGCCACGCTGGAGTGGCGGGTGTATGCCGTGGCGTGCGCCGAGGTGCTGGGCTTCCGCGCGGCGCGGATGAACCGGTTATATGATGCCACAATGGACAACTACCGGCAGCTGAACCAGTGGGTGCTGGAAGAGGGCGTGGACGTAGCGCTGGAATGGTTCCGGCGGGCGGCGGCGCAGGGCTACGGCACCAAGGTGGAGGTGCTGGATGTACCGGAGGAGCGGGAGGTGGAAGCTTACCGCCGGCACTCGGCAGAGGCGGTGTGGGAAGTGCAGAAAACGCAGATCCGGGCACAGGTGAGCCGGATGCGGGTGCCCTGCACCCTGCCGCTGGCAAAGGACGAGATGGACAGGCGCATACAAGCTGTGATGGAGCAGCAGGTGCCCGCGAGCTGGGAAAGGAGAAGGACAAGATGACCTTACAGGAAGCAATGGACTACCGGGGCGAGAACCCGGCGACGCTGAGCGACAAGCTGGCGGTGCAGGAGGGCTATGTCCGGCGGTGGTGCAAGCCCGGCGGGCTGCTGAAGCTGAGCGCTGCGCGGCTGCAGCAGCTGGCGCAGGCGCTGGACGGCGGGATCCTGATCGCGGAGGACGGTGCTGAGGTGGAGCTGTACGGAAACGGAGGCAGAGCATGAGCAAGGACAAGGGCAAGATTACCCGCAAGCGGTTTGTGAAGCTGATGGTCGGAGACAACAAGGTGCAGGCGCGGGAGATGCGGGACATGGTTTTCAGGGTTCTGGTGGACCCGGTGAAACGTATGCAGGAGCAGCGCAACCGGGAAAAGCACCGGCGGGGTGCGGGAGGGCTGGACTGATGGAGTACATTTACAGCCTGTACGACCCGCAGACAAGCAAGCTGCTGTACAGCGGCACCCCGGAGCAGCTGGTGGAGCGGGGGCTGTACAAGCGCAAGGGCGCGGTGAGCGCTGCCTACCGGGTGCAGGTGGAGGGCGCAAGGCCGAAGCGCTACCGAATCGAGCGGGAGCGGGCAGACGCAGCGGAATCCACCGCATACTGCCATAAGGTCAAAGAAAAGCCAAAGCCGCAGCCGAAGCCGAAGCCAGCCAGAGAGGACGAGACCCCCTTGCAGCGGGACGTGCACCGGATGTGCCTATACAACGAGGCAGCACTGAAAGCTGGAAAGAAGGAGCTGCAATACGGCTACTGGGCAGCAGCGGGCAAGCCGGAGGCCCCGGTATGGTGAAGCGGTGCTGCACAAAGGACTGCCCGGAGCGGCGACCCGCCTGCTCCGACTACTGCGAAAAGTACAAGGCGTGGAAGAAGGAGCTGGCAAAGGAAAGGCTGCACACCAGAAACGAGACCTACGCGGGAAGCATCCACAAGAACGACTTTGACGAGGAGTTCTGGATCGGGAAACGGCGGAGATAGGAATGGCCGCCGCGTGCGCTCTGGCCATGGACAGAGGAAAGAGGTTTTGTGTTTGGTTATCCTCGCAGCCTGCGGGCTGCGAGGATGACATTTCCACAAGGAGAAAAAGGGGCGGCAGAACCAGAAATCAGCCCCCGGCGGCGCAGTGAGTGCGTGGCCGGGGGCTTTGGCGACCACAGAAGCATCAGGAGGAACGGGTGCTGCTGAGAGAAGGCTCGGCGGCAGGCGTTTTGTCTGATACCTTTTTATAAAAAGCGTCCGGGTGGGCGCTTTGGGGAGCTAGTATACCCGTTATTTCTGTGACTGTGTGGGTCACAAAAGAGAGAATTACAGGAGCAGCCTATGCGGAAAAGCTACATCCGGGAAAAGAAGATCCGGTGCGGGGACGAGTACATGGCCGTTGGAGTGTATGCCGTGACGGATCAGGAACACCGCAAGCGGGGAAAGAAGCGCAAGGAGAGCGACAAGGGGCAGAAGAACCGGAATAAAGCCGCCAGCATGCGCAAGAAGCAGTGGAAGGTGCTGGCGAATTTTGACAAGCGGGGGTTTTTCCTGACCGGTACATACGAGGACTGCTACCTGCCCGGGGACGAGGATGCCTGCTGGAGGGACGTGGAAAACTACGCGCGGCGGGTGAAGTACGCTACCTGCAAGCGGTTTGGGGTGGAGAAGGAGAAGATCCGGCTGATGCTGTGGGCGGTGCGCAAGGGCGAGGCCGGACGGCTGCACATGCACGGCTTTGCGCAATGCGTGGGCATGGGTGAGGCAGACCGGCGGGAGTGGCGGGAGATGCTAGAGGACCTATGGCGGCGGCGCATCCCGGGGACGAGGGAGTTTGAACCGCTGGGCACCATGAACGTGGACCGGATGGACATGAAGAAGCTACTGGGGCTTTCCGGCGAGGGCAAAAACGGTACGCTGGGGTACATCTACGGCCACAGCTGGCGGCGGTGCTTAGAGACACGCAACCTGATCTTGCCCGAGGAGCAGCGGCCCAACGACAGCCGGTGGAGCCGCAAGCAGCTGCACAAGGGCTGCACCGACTGTGCGGACTGCGCCTACTGGTGGGAGCAGCGGTACCCGGGCTGGGAGTGCGTGAAGGTGATGATCTACGACCCGGGACAGCTGCACGAGAGCGAGGACGCGCAGCCGGGCGGCTGGGAAGCCACAGAGCCGCAGGCCTATCTGATCCTGCGGCGGAGAGGGTTTGCGAAAGCTCGCACATGACAGATAAAATTAAATTTTTGCGCGCTTTTTAACGCGGGCGCGCGGTAGCTGACGCTGATCGGCGGGAAAGGCAGGGCGGACAGTGACGAAAAAGCAGCGGAAGGCGGTGCGCAGGGCGCTGCGGGAGCCGGGCAGCCGGGCAGCGGGATGGAACGGCGTACTGGAAAAGGCGCGGGCGTACTATGCCCACACAGACCCGGTGTGCTGGGAGCTGCTGCGGCTGCGGTACATGGAGGGGCTGCGGGAGGACGCGGTGATCCGGGCGCTGTACATCGGGCGCACCACCTACTACACCAAGGAGCTGGAGGTGCTGAGCACGGTGGGGATCTATGCAGCGCAGGCGGGGCTGCTGCGGGAGGAGTGAACTCCCGGCGGGACGGAAGAGACTGGGCACAGCAGTGCGCGGTCTTTTTGTGCTACAACGGCGATGCCGGACGCTGGGAGCCGCAACCCGGGTTCCGATGAAACGGAGGACATGAAAATGTCCGTAGTTATTTTGCCTGGCGGGATGCGGTAGACTGGAAGCATAGGGCAAAGGAGGACAGAACCGGCATGGCGGGGCGGAAGTATTGCAAGAACACGGTGCCCGGCAGGCAGGGCCGGGGAAAAAAGTACCCGGCGGCGGTGCGGGCAGAGGTGGTGATGGCCATGATCGGCTCGAACTCCATCTGCGCGGTGGCGCGCAAGTACGGCGTGCCGGAGAGCACGATCCGCAGCTGGATGGCAGAAGAAGCCGGGAAGCCGGACAGCGTATTTGCCAAAGCCAGAGCGGAGGCGGCACGGGAGATCGCGGCGCGGGCGGCGCTGGGGGCGAGGGCGCAGATCGGATACTTACAGCAGCGGGTGGCCGAGAACCAGAGGGCTGCCGAGGTGCGGGCAAAGCTGCACCAGAGACTGGACGAGGATGCGCGGGCACGGGACTTTGCGCTGGGCAGCCGCTTGAAAAGCGAGGACGAGGCGCTGGCGGACGCCACCGAAACGGGGCTTGTGGTATATGCAAGCCCGGGCAGCTACGACAGGCGGCTGGAAGAGGAAGAACGCAAGGCGCTGGTACAGCAGCTGGAGCGGTACGACAGCATGACCATGAGCGACAAGGACGCAGCCAACGTGGCGGCGGTGCTGCTGACGGCAGTGGCAAACGCGGCGGCGCTGGTGCCGGACACGGACAGGGACAGCGGCCAGAGCGCCCCGGCGGTGCTGATGGAGCCAAGGACAGAGGACGAGCAGCAGGAGGTAGTACTGGATGGCAGCAGGACGGTATAAGGGCAGACCCATCGTGTGGAGGCCGCAACCGAGGCAGCGGGCGTTTATGGCACGGTGCGAGGACGAAGCGCTGTACGGCGGGGCTGCGGGCGGCGGAAAGAGCGACGCGCTGGTGATCGAGGCGCTGCGGCAGGTGGATGTGCCGAACTATCGGGCACTAATCCTGCGCAAGACCTTTCCGCAGCTGCGGGAGCTGATCGACAAGACGATGCAGTACTACAAGCCCGCCTTCCCCAAGGCAAGGTACAACTCTTCGGCGCACTGCTGGACGTTTCCCAGCGGGGCAAAGATCTATTTCGGATCCATGTTCCGCGCGCAGGATAAGTACAACTACCAAGGCCAGCAATATGACTTTATCGGGGTGGACGAGCTGACGCACTTCACATGGGAGGAATACAGCTATCTCATGAGCCGCAACAGACCCAGCGGCCCGGGCACACAGGTGTACATCCGGGCAACGGCCAACCCCGGCGGTGTAGGACACGGCTGGGTGAAGGCGCGGTTCATCAGCCCGGCACCACCGGGCACCCGGATAGTGCAGCTGGTGGACGTGAAAAAGCCGGACGGCAGCGTTGAAAAGATGCGGCGCACGAGGATCTTTATCCCATCGACCATCTTTGACAACCCGGCGCTGCTGAAAAACGACCCGGGATATCTGAACAACTTAGCAAGCTTACCGGAGGCCGAAAAGCAGGCGCTTTTGTACGGCAGCTGGGACAGCTTTAGCGGGCAGGTATTTACCGAGTGGCGCAACGACCCGGCGCACTACGAGGACCAGCGGTGGACCCATGTGATCAAGCCTTTCCGCATTCCGGCGCACTGGCACATCTGGCGCGGGTACGACTTTGGTTATTCCAAGCCGTTCTCGGTGGGGTGGTATGCAGCGGACGAGGAAGGGCGGCTGTACCGGATCAAGGAGCTGTACGGCTGCACCGGCACGCCCAACGAGGGACTGCGCATCGACCCGGTGGAGCAGGCAAGGCGCATCCGGGAGGCAGAGCAGAACGACCCGATGCTGAAGGGCAGGGTGATCCAAGGGGTGGCAGACCCGGCTATCTTTAACGAAAGCCAGGGCGAGAGCATCGCGCAGATGCAGGAGAAGTACCCGTACTTTGTGACGTGGAGGCCGGGCGACCACACCCGCATTGCGGGCAAGATGCAGCTGCACTACCGGCTGGCATTTGACGCGGAGGGGCGGCCGATGTTTCAGGTGTTTGACACTTGCAGGCATTTTATCCGCACCATCCCGAACCTTGTGTACGACGAGAGCAACGTGGAGGACATTGACACCACGCAGGAGGACCACATCTACGACGAGTGCCGGTATGTGCTGATGGAAAACCCCATCAGTCCCCGGCAGGTGCGCAAAGAGACGGTGCTGCGGGACGACCCGCTGGACATGGACGCGCGCCGCAGCCCTACCCGGGTGATGCGGGTATAAGCAGAAGGAGAAGCGATGACAGGAAGATACGAGGGACAGCAGCCGAACACCGAACAGGACGGGGAGAAGCTGCTGCGGATCATGGCGATGGCGGCCAAGGCGGCCGGGGCGCAGCAGGTACCGGCGGACACAAGACCCGCAGAAGCGAACCCCGGCGGCATGAGCGAAGGAGACCGGATGGTGAGCACCGCGAGACCCGGCACCGGGAGGGACGATGCCATGCAGAACCTTTTGGGCGATGCGGACGGGAGCGCACCGGTGAGCGCGGATGCGGAGACGGTGATCGGGCCGGAAGAGATAGCTAAGGCGGGAGAGATCCTGCAGCGGTACAAGACCGGCAAGGCGGCGCTGGACAAGCGGATCATTGAAAACGAACTGTGGTTCCGGCTGGGGCACTGGAAGAACTACCAGAACAAGATGATGGAGGGAAAGCCGCAGCCTTCCAGCGGGTGGCTGTTCAACAGCATTGCCAACAAGCACGCGGACGCCATGGACAACTACCCGGAACCGAACGTGCTGCCGCGAGCGGCGGACGACGAGGAGACGGCGAGGACCCTTTCCAAGGTGATCCCGGCGGTGCTGGAGCAGTGCAACTACGAGCAGGTGTACAGCGATACATGGTGGCGCAAGCTCAAGACCGGTACCGGTGTGAAGGGCATCTTCTGGGACCCGGTGCTGCGGGAAGGGCTGGGTGACATCAGCATCCAGAGCGTGAACCTGCTGATGCTGTACTGGGAACCGGGGGTGGAGGACATTCAGCAGTCGCCGCACCTGTTCAGTCTGAGCCTTGAGGACAACGAGCAGCTGATCGGGCGCTTCCCGCAGATGGAGGGGCACACCGGCAAGGGGCTGGACGTGGGGCAGTACATCCACGATGACAGCATTGACACCACCGACAAGAGTGTGGTGGTGGACTGGTACTACAAGAAGGCACAGCCCGGCGGACAGACGGTGCTGCACTACTGCAAGTACTGCAACGGCGTGGTGCTGTATGCCAGCGAGAACGACCCGCAGCTGGCGCAGCGGGGCTTTTACGACCACGGGAAATACCCCTTTGTATTTGACCCGCTGTTCATGGAGGAGGATTCCCCGGCGGGATTTGGGTACATCGACGTGATGAAGGACACCCAGACCGCCATTGACGAGATGAACCACGCCATGGACGAGAACGTGAAGCTGGCGGCAAAGCAGCGCTTTGTGCTGAGCGACACGGCGGGGGTGAACGAGAAAGAGCTGGCGGACTTTAGCAAGGACATCGTGCACGTTGTGGGGCGGCTGAACAGTGACAGCTTTATGCCGCTGCAGACGAACGTGTTGAGCGGCAACTGCATGAACTACCGGGATGCCCGGGTGAGCGAGCTGAAGGAAGTGAGCGGCAACCGGGACGTGAGCCAGGGCGGCACCACCAGCGGCCTGACCGCTGCCAGCGCTATTGCGGCGTTACAGGAGGCGGGCAGCAAGCTGAGCCGGGATATGCTGAAGAGCGCGTACCGGGCGTTTGCGAAGGAGTGCTACCTGATCATTGAGCTGATGCGGCAGTTCTACGACGAGCAGCGGGTATACCGCATTACCGGCGAGAGCGGCGGGGTGGAGTATGCCACCTTCAGCGCGCAGCAGCTGCGCGGGGTGCCCGGCGGCGTTGTGGGCGGAGTGCAGCTGGGCGACCACGAGCCGGTGTTCGACATTACGGTGAGCGCGGCGAAGAAGAGCACCTTCAGCCGCCTTTCCCAGAACGAGACGGCGAAGGAATGCTACCAGCTGGGATTTTTTGCACCGGCGAACGCGGACGCGGCGCTGGCTGCGCTGGACATGATGGACTTTGAAGGCATTGAGAAGGTACGGGAGCGGGTGAGCCAGAACGGCACGCTGTACCAGCAGCTGCAGCAGATGGCAGCACAGCTGCAGAAGATGGCCGCCATTATCGACAGCCAGAACGGGACGAACGTTGCCGCAGCGGCAAGTGCAGCCGGACAGGCGGCGGGTGCTGCGGGCGGCGGGAGCGGTGGCAGCACAGGCGCAAAGACCAGCACCAACAGCTTGGGCGGTGCTGTGGGAGGCAGCGACAACAGCCTTTCCACGCAGGCAGCCCGGCGGGCGATGGACGTGAACAACCCGAACAAGTAAAGGAGAAATAATATGATCGAAGCAAGTGTGATGCGCACGGTATGGAACGACGGCAAGACCGGCTACGAGGTGAAGGCAAAGGGCCATGCGGGCGCGGGAAAGTACGGGCAGGACATTGTATGCGCAGCGGTGAGCTGCCTGATGCAGACCCTTGCCAACGAGGTGGAGACGGCAGCGCGGGCAGGCCTTGTGGCGCTGGGCGCTGTGGCACACGGTGAGGGCTGGATGCGCGTGGAGGTGACCCCGACCCATGAGAGCTGCGACATGGTGGAAGCATGGGTGGAGCTGGTACAGGACGGACTGGACGCGCTGGCAGAGAGCTACCCGGAGAACGTGAAGCTTGAGGTGAACATGGTGTTTGCGGACGGCAAGGCACCGGACCCGGCACAGCTGCCGGACATGGTGGACGGGAAGATGAACCTGCAGCTGTTTGCAGATGGTGGTGACGCTGGTAGTGCTGCTGCCGGAGAGGGCGGCGCAGAGGCAGCCCCGGCGGTGCAGGAACCGGCATTGCGTCCGGCACAGGAGCGGCTGGCGCGGCGCAGCGGTGCGCTGCGGGGCAAGGCAAGCCCGGCGGCACCGGAACACAAGCCGGGAAGCGAACCGGCACAGGAGCCGCAGCCGCAGGAAGGTGAGAACCCGACCGAGGAGAAGCCGCAGGAGCAGAAGGCGGAAAAGACCCCGGAGGAAAAGCGCAAGGCCTTTGGGGAGCTGGTGCGGGACGGCGGCGAGTACAGCGAAATTTTCAATGAACTGCTGCATCAGGCCATCATCAAGGCGGGTGAGGCGGTGCACGCCGACCCCAAGGCGGCTGCGCTGCGTCAGGCGCTGAGCGAGGCCTACGGCGTGGACGGCGAGGACGTAGACGGACTGATCGAGGCCGTGAAGAACGGCAAGGTGAAGGACGATGCCTACTACGAGGAGCTTGCGCAGCAGCGGGGTGTGAGCGTGAAGACGGCGCGGGAGCTGGACAAGATGGAAAGTGACCTGCGCAGAGCCAACGACCAGAACGCAAAGCTGCAGGCAGCACAGCAGGAGGCAGCGCGGCAGCAGCGGGCGGCACAGATCCGGGCACAGTGGGATGCCGAGGCTGCGCAGCTGAAAGCCCAGTACCCGGACTTTGATCTGGGTGAGGTGCTGGCGAACGAACAGGTGGGGGAGCTGATGCGGCGGGGCGTGAGCCTGCCGGACGCATACCGGGCGGCCTACTTTAACCACATTATGGAGCAGGCCACCGCACGCACCGCCCAGACCGTGGAGCAGGGCGTGACGGCGCGGATCCAGCAGCGGGCGGCGAGACCCGGCGAGAACGGCACCCGCCCCGGCGGCGCGGTGACCACCAAGTTTGACATCAGCAACACCACCCGCCGACAGCGGGAGGAGCTGGAACGCCGGGCACGGCGGGGAGAGAAGATCGTACTGTGATTTCCCACGCGAGGGCGTGAGAGAGATAAATCTTTGAAGGAGGACACAAGAATGAAGTGGAAGAAGATGAACCTGCAGCAGTTTGCGGATGCCCACGAGCAGCTGCAGAACACCACCGGCTCCAGCGGTATGACCGCGGAGATGAAGACCTTTTACGAGAAGCGCCTGATCGATCAGGCGTTGCCTGCGCTGGTGCATGACCAGTTTGGCGACAGCTACCCCATTCCGGCGAACAATGGCAAGACCATTGAGTTTCGCAAGTATGAGGCACTGCCGAAAGCGACCACCCCGCTGACCGAGGGCGTGACCCCGGAAGGCCAGGCACTGACCGTGAGCACGGTGACCGCTGAGGTGCACCAGTACGGCGGCTGGGTGCCCCTGACCGACATGGTGCAGATGACCACCATCGACAACAACGTGGTGCAGGCTACCAGCGTGCTGGCGAGCCAGTCCGGCAGAACCATGGACACCATTGTGCGGGATATCCTGTGCGGCGGCACCAACGTGATCTATGCACCCAAGATCGGCGCGGGCGGCGTGGAGACGGCGGTGACCAGCCGTGCAGGTCTGGACAAGACTGCACAGCTGACCGTGGATCTGATCGATCAGGCGGTGGCGCAGCTGAAGGTGCAGAACGCAGACCCTGTGGGCAACGCAGGCGGCAGCTATGTGTGCATCATCCATCCGTATGCCGCCTACGACATCAAGCGCGACCCCAACTGGGTGGAGGCCCACAAGTACGCGAGCCCCGAGGAGATCTTTGAGGGCGAGATCGGCAAGATCAACAACGTACGCTTTGTGGAGACCAGCGAAGCAAAGATCTGGAAGGGCACCGGCTGCCCGGAGGGCCTTGCGGTGTTCGGCACGCTGGTGCTGGGCGCACACGCCTACGCCACCACCGAACTGGAGGGCGGCGGCCTGCAGCACATCGTGAAGCAGTTGGGCTACGGCGACGACCCGCTGAACCAGCGCGCGTCCGTGGGCTGGAAGGCCGTAAAGACCGCAGAGCGCCTGAGCGAGCAGTACATGGTGCGCATTGAGAGCTGCTCTGAACGGTACAGCGCAAAGGCACAGGCGAACTGAGAAAAGCCGCCCGGCGGGCGGCATGATGTGCTGCGCAATGAGGTTTGCTCATTTCCTAGGGGCAAATGATGTGCTGCGCAATGATGTGCGCTGCGGCGCATGAAGAAGGGAGAATTAAAATGGCAGAGAAGAAGGCAGCGGTGCAGGCGGAAAAACCTGCGGAGGACGTGGGCACCAAGGCGGTGCAGGCGGAAAAGCCCAAGACGGAGATCATTCATCTGTTCAAGGACAACGGCCGGTATTCCGGCGCACGCTTTGTGAGCGTGAACGGCGAGGCGTATCTGATCCAGCGCGGTGTGGACGTGGAAGTGCCTGCGGCGGTGGCCGAGGTGCTGCGCCACAGCGAGGAGATGGACAACGCAGCAAATGAGAAGATCGCGGCGGCGGTTGCAAAAGCGCAGGACGTACCTGCATTGCAGCGGCTGTAAGACCGCCCGGCGGCATTGTGCCGCAGCTTGCTGGCAAGTTACCGGCAAGTTAAAACGGATAGACACCCGGTACGGCAGGCACATGCTGTGCCGGGTGTTTTTGGTAGAAAGGAGAAATGATATGACGGCGGGGATGGCGGTAGAGATGGCCGACGGGATGCGGCCGAATAACGACTTTGACGACCGACTGAAACAGAACTGGCTGCGGGAATGCGATGCGCGGCTGCGCAAAACGGTGGTGGAGCGCTCAAGCTGCGGGGACTTTGACGCAATGGGCGCGGACGTGAGCTGGTGGGACGGGCTGGAGTACGACACCGAGCTGATGGTGCCGGAAGCCTTTGCGGGGAGCATTTACCCGCACTGGCTGTGCGCACAGATGGATCTGGCGCTGGGCGAGACGGCGCGGGCTGCCAACGAGATGCAGCTGTATGCGGACGCGGTGCAGGAGTTTGCGGCGTGGATGCGGCGCACCTACGCACCGGCGGGCGGGGCGCAGTGGAGGTACTGAGATGCTGGACGGGACGAAGTTGAACGTGCTTTCGGGCGCAAGGCAGCTGCTGCGGGCGTTCGGGGGCTTAAACGAGACCTACGGGTGCAGCGAGGCGGAGCTGAGCGGGAGCATGAATTTTTCCAGCCGGGGATACCCGGCATTACAGACGCGGAAGCCCCGGCGGCGGGTACGGCAGATGCAGCGGATGAACGGAGCATACCATTTGAACGGAATGCTGCTGTGCTGCGGAACGGGGCTGGAGTACACGCCGGACGACGGCAAGGAGACCGTGGTGCTGGAGAACGTGCTGACCGACGACCGGAAGGAACTGGTGGGCATGGGCACGCGGGTGCTGATCTGGCCGGACAAGATGAGCTTTGACACCGAGACTGGAGAACTGAGCGCACTGGGTGCGGCATGGGCGCTGGGTGATGGCACGGTGTATGTGTACCCCTGCGATGCGGAGGGCAGCACCTACGAGGGGGTGCCTACCGGAGAAACGGAGCCGGAAAGCCCAAAGGACGGACAGCTGTTTTTAAAGACCGGCGAGAGCGGGAAGGTGTACGCAAGCGACGGCGTGCTGGAAAGGTACAGCGAGAAGGCCGGGAAGTGGGTGCAGATCCTGCTGGAATATGTGAAGCTGGCGGTGCCAGAGCTTGCAGGCGTGATCCGCGCCGGGGACACGGTGACAGTACAGGGTGTTCCGGTGCAGGTGCGGGAAGCGCTGGGCGGGCTTATCGGGGACAAGGTGGTGCTGACGGCGGTGGACAAGGCCGCAGAACCTTTTGCCCTTGTGATGGCAATGGAGCGCACCGGGGTGAGCGAGCGGTTTTACGGCAGCTGGGTGCTGCGGCGCGGGCAGTGCAGCTGGCGCAGCGAGGATATGCTGCGCACCGAAAACGAGAGCACCGGGGAGAGTATGACGCTGGAGCGGCGGGTGCCGGAGCTGGATTTTGTGACCGAGTGCGACAACCGGGTGTGGGGGTGCAGCAAAAAGGAGAACGTGATCTACGGCTGTGCACTGGGTGACCCCACCAACTGGTACAGCTATCAGGGCACGGCGGCGGACAGCTACGCGGTGACCGTGGGCAGCGACGGGCCGTTTACGGCGGCGGCAAGCTGCCTTGGGTATGTGCTGTTTTTTAAAGAAAACTGCATCCACCGGCTGTACGGCACAAAGCCCAGCGAGTACCGGCTTTCCAGCGTGCGGTGCCGGGGTGTGGCGGCGAACGCAGGGCACAGCCTGTGCGTGATCGCGGAGACGCTGTATTACCTTTCGACCGACGGGGTGATGGCGTGGGACGGCAGTTTGCCGGTAAAGGTATCGGCGGCGCTGGACCCGGGACGGATGCAGGGGGTGGAGTGGACGGCGGCAGGGTATCTGGATACAAGGTACTACCTGTACCTGCGGCAGAAAGACGACCCGGCGGGGCGGCTATTGGTGTACGACACCGAAAAGGGACTGTGGCATGAGGAGGGCGCGGCAGGCCGGGAGATGGCAAGCAGCGGGCGGCAGCTGTACCTGTGGGACGGGAGCAGCCTGTGGGCGGCAGAACCTGACCGGGAGGCAGACAGCGACCCGGCGGCGCTGGACGCAGTGCAGTTTGAGGCGGTGAGCGGCGACATTGGCATGAGCGTGCCGGACGACAAGTATGTGAGCCGGGTGACGCTGCGGATGGACGCAGAGGGCACGGGGCTTGTGACGCTGGCGGTAAGCTATGACGGAGCACCCTTTGAGAAGGTGGCAACATGCGCGGCGAAGGGCAGCCACGAGAGGCTGAACCTGCCGTTTGAGCCAAGACGGTTCGACACCATGCGCATCCGGCTGACAGGAAAAGGGCAGATGACCCTGCGCAGCCTTGCGCTGACGCTGGCAGACAGCAGCGGCGCACGGGTGCAGGGGGCAAGGCCGAGAAAATAGGGAGGAGAAGCTATGGCAAGTTTAGCGGGGCTGAGCGGCATAGCGATGCCGCAGTTCGGGGACAAGATGGACCCGGAGGACGCAAGGGCACTGAAGAACTATTTATACCAGCTGACAGATCAGCTGGAATATGTGTTGACGAACCTGAGCAGTGAAAACATGAACGAGGAATTTTTGAAGAAGGTGGAGAAATGAGCAGACTGAGCGAGGCAAAGACGGAGCTGGAACGGTATGAGCAGACAAAGCCCGGCGCATACGAGAGCCAGTACCAGAAGAAGATCAACGATGTGACCGGGAAGCTGGAGGAGCTGGGCGAGTTTGACTATGACCCGGATGCAGACACGGCCTACAAACAGTACAAGGATCAGTACAGCCGCAACGCCCAGAAGGCGAACCGGAACGCACAGGCCAATGCGGCGGCGCTGACCGGCGGGTACACCAGCAGCTACGGCACGCAGGCCGGGCAGAACGCCTACGAGGCCACCATGGCGAACTTAGACGATGTGCTGGACGGGCTGTACAACCAGAGCCTTGGGGCGTACAACGCCAAGAAAAGCGGGCTGGAGACGGAACTGGCGGGGCTGCAAAGGGCAGAGAGCAGCGCCCGGCAGACCTACCAGCAGAACCTTGACAACTGGAACGAGGGGCTTGCGTACCGGCAGAACGAGTACGACAGCGCCTACAACGAGGAGCAGCAGAAAAAGGCAAACGGCATCCAGACCGCAACGGGCTTTGGACAGCTGATAGCAACTGCTGCACCGTGGATCATTAAGGCTATTCTGGCGCTGCTGTAAGGAAAGGAAGTGCAGAGCATGAGCACGATGAAGAAGCTGAAGAACGCAAAGGACAGGCTGGCACAGGCCGAACAGGAGATACCCGGCGCATACGAGAGCGCGTACACCGGACGGGTGAACGACCGGCTGGACAAGGTGAGCGGGCTGAACGGCACCGGCGTGACCGACACGGTGCTGAACGAGGCGTACCAGAGTTACCGGGACAAGGCGGCGGGGAACGCAGCGGACAGTGCAGCGGCGGCGCTGGGGACAGCACAGAGCCTTGGCAGCGGGTACGGCACGGACTGGGCAAAGAGCGTGGCGGACCAGACGGCGGCAGATCAGACCGCCAGCGCTGGCACGGCGCTGGCTGCGCTGCGCGGCAAGGCATTGCAGCAGTGGCAAAATGAGCTTGCGGGGAATGCGGACATGGTAAGCACCCTGCTGGGGCAGGACAGCATGGAGCGCAGCGCGGCGGCGCAGGACACGGCAAACGCCCAGACGTGGCGCAACTACCTGTACGGACGGCTGGGACAGGCGCGGCAGGAAGGCGAGGACGCGAAAAACAACATCTGGAACATCATCAAGGGCATTGGCAACGTGGCGAAGGCCGGATATGACGGATACATGGGGTACACGCAGCAGCAGTGGGAGAACGAATTCCGGGAGAAAGAGATGGAAAACAAGCTGGATCAGCAGGAAAAACAGAACCGGATCACGGCGTTAAACACGATACAGAGTTATATGGAAGCCGGACAGCCGGACATGGCGCGGGCAATTGCAGACGTTTACGGAGTGGATCAGAAGATGATCGACACATGGAGCGGCATGACGCAGTTACAACGGGAGCAGGCAAGCGCATTGTTGGAAATGGGCGACCTGATGGCAAGCGGAAAGGAAAAGACGGCGAGCACCTACGGCTCGTATTATGGGCTCTTGCCGAGCATGGTGGACAGCTACAGCGAGATCGCAGGGCGGCAGAACGCCAGTGCGCTGGCGTTGGCGCGGCAGAAGAGTGCGATCACCGGGACGGGCAGGAGCAGCGGAAGAAGCGGCTCTTCCAGCAGCAAGACCGGCAGCAGCGGGTATGGCGGGCTGCAATACAGCTCCAGCAACGTGACCAGCATGATGAATAAGCTTGCGGGCATGAGCCAGAACGACCCGATGTACAGCATAATTCTGGGCGAACTGCGCAGAGCCGGAGTGGATGTGGACAGCGCGCTGGACACCGGCATTACGACGAAACGTATGCAGGTGGCGGCAAATGCGGCGCAGGGACAGCAGAGCAGAGGCTCGGACGAACAGACCATTTACAACAGCCTGCGGTTGCAAGGATACTCTGAGGACGAGATCGCATACGCGATGGGTACGCTGAAATAAAGGAGAACGCTATGGCAGTGACAAAAGCACAGATGGCGCAGTGGAGCCGCAATTACGAGGGAAAGTACAAGGATAAGAAGAACGAGGACAGCTACCACCCGGCGCAGACAGAACCGGCTACCAAAGAGCAGATGAACCGGTGGGAGGAAAACTACCAGAAAAAGCAGAACGAGGCAAACAGGGTAAGCAACCGTATGGCACAGAGCCGGAGCGACAGCGGGGTGCGGACGGCTGTGGAAAGCCCCTTACAGACCCGGGTGCAGCTGCCGCAGGGCAGCACGGATACCCGCTGGATGGGCGGCGGCACGCGGCAGCTGGGAACGCTGGACAGCAAGAAGCTGGCGGACGAGGTGCTGGACAGCGTGCTGGGCACGGCGACCGGCAGCCCGGTAAAGACCGACCGGCAGGAGGACTACGAACCGGACTGGAACTATGTGGGCGGGGACAACACCCCGCAGCAGCGGGCACAGGCAGCCAATGCTGTAAAGCGGGACGACTTTGACAGGTGGAACCTGTGGATGGACGCGGACACGCGGCACCGGGAGCTGGTGGACCTGATGCGGCAGAAGGAGCAGGACTACACCAGCTACGCCCAGCAGGGGACCAGCGCCAGCGCGCCCACGGCGGGCGCGGGCGGCGGCGCATACACCAGCTATGCCCAGAGCGGCACGAGCCGCAGCGCGGGCGGGGAGAAGGAGACGAAGGCAAAGTACACGGACGCGCAGCTGCGGGGGATGGGGTACAGCCAGCAGGAGATCGACAAGGCGCGGCAGTACCTGACCGAATACACGGCCTACAACCAGGCGGAAGTATTTGTGCGGCGCGGCGCGGACACGGCAAAAGGCATTGCGGCAACGGTGGCGGCAGCGCCGCTTCTGGTGGGTGAGAACCTTGGGGTGAGCATCTGGAACGAGATGGAGACCCGGAAAAACTGGAAGGCGCTGCGGGAAGAGGTGCAGGGGGATACACGGCAGGAGAAGCTGCTGGGAATGCTGACCGGCGGCAAGACCACCTACGCCCAGCAGGGCAGCACGGCAACGAGCATGCAGCCGTACACCGATGCAGAGCTTTTGGAAAAGGGATACACGCAGGCGGAGATCGACGCCATGCGCAGCCGCATTGCGGGGACAAAGGTGGCGGACAGCTCGGACAAGGACACCCTTGGGTACAAGCTGTACGACTACGGCCAGCGGCACACGGCGGCAGCGCAGGCGGGCATGACCCCGGCGGCAAGGACTGCCATGGGCATTGCAAGCAGCGCGGCAGAGAACCTTGCGGTGGCGGGCGTAAGCCCGTATCTGGTGCTGCCGGTGCTGAGTGCGCAGGGCGCGGCAGAGAGCATGGGACAGAGCGTGGAGAAGGGCCAGAGCGCAGGCAGAACGCTTGCCACAGGACTTGCGAAGTTTGGCGCGGGATGGGCCATCAACAGCGTGGGCGCGGCAAACCTTGCAAAGAGCATGGGCGCGGACTATGCAAAGGACACGCTGGCGGGGCAGATCGCGGACTGGGTGCGCGGACTTGGCGGGGACAGCGCATTCAAACAGAATTACCCGGCGGTTGCGGCTGCGCTTTCCGGCGGGCTGGACAACGCGGTGCAGGCCTTTGTGGAGACCTACGCGGACACCGCCATTGATGCCGTACTGGGCGGGGACACGGAAGCGGCCGAGGCGCTTTTGAAGCCGGAGACCTTTGTGACCGCCTTGCAGAGCGGCCTGACCGGCGGCGCGTCCGGTGCGCTGGGCGGTGCCGTGGGCACGGGGCTGGGCGCGATGAGCAAGCGGCTTGAGTACAAGGCGAACGGAGCGGATGCCGCTGCGCCGGTGCAGGGGACGGAAACTTCCGCACCAGTGCCCGCTGGCGAGCAGCAAGACCCTCTCACCGTTCCCGTCCGCCAGTCGGCGGCACGGGAACGGAACTCCCCCGAAGGGGGGAGCTTTTCTCAAAGGAATGAGACGGCGGTGGATAACAAGGAAACCGGTCTTTTAGAAAAAACGGAAGGTGCGAATACAGAGCAGCCGAGATATTCGATCCGGGAAGATCAGGACGGAAACAAGTTTGTACAGGTGGATAATGATATTCTAAAGGGTGTGCCGGCAGAGGAACAGCTGAACGTGGTGCGGGACGCGATCCGAGATATGTTCCCGGAGGGATTTGAACGGGACGGAAACCATATTGACAACACACGGGAGGGACGCGGCGAGTTTGTGCGATCTAAATATTCGCGTGCACTGGGGAAAGCAGAGCCGGGGATCCATGCGGATAAAATGCGAATGGCTGGAAATCTGGATGAAATCATTCAGACAAGCACCAATGTTGAGAACGAAAAGGCAAACCACAAGAATGCAGAATCCTTCAACCGCGGCAAGGTGAATGTGCGTGTGGGAGCGAATGACTACAGTGTAGATGTGCTGACAGCTGTTAAGAACGACGGGCGTGAGGTACAGTACGATCTGGTGAACATACAGCCGACAAAAATAAATGCCCCGGATGCAGACGCATCCGAGGCATTTGGGGATCTCCGGCGAACTACAGCACAGTCTGCTGAAACGGGCCGCAGAGGTCTACCGGAAACCCCACTGAGATCTACGCCTGAGACCACGGTGCCGGAAGGCACCGGCAGCAGCCAGAGCGGAATCCCTGATACTACTGTACCACAGCGGGACGGGCAAGTCAACGTGGAAAAAGCCGGGGAAAGTGTGGAAAGCGCGCAGGAGTACGCGGACGTGGAACTGCACGCGGAGATGGAAAATCTGGACACGGACAGCTGGACGCGCACCGAACAGATGGACACCGCAAGGCAGTTGACACGGCGGGCGCAGATGAGCGAAAAGGCGGTGCAGACGGTGGTGGACAATATGCCGCAGGGCATTGGTGCACAGATCTATGCACCGGCAGCGGCGAGTTTGTACCGGCTGGGCATTGACGGGCACGCTGAGACCTTTGAAGCAGCGCTGCAAAAGACCGGAAAAGGCGGCCTGAGCGGCGGTGTGCAGCAGGTGCTGGCACTGGGAGAAACGGGACGCACGGCGCTGAACATCGCTTTTTTACAGGGAAAGGGCGAGGCAGAGCATTACCGGGAGGTGAAAGCGGCGCAGCTGGGAAAAAGACCCGGCAAGGCGGCGCTGCACGATGAGGCGGGCATCTACTACAAGGCGGACGGCAGCGTGAGCAGCGGGGCGAAAGCAGAGGATGCCTTTATTGAGCTGAGCGCAAAAGCCAGCGGCGTGGCGGCGCAGCGGGTGGTGAAGGGCCTTGCAAAGAACGCGAAGGGCCTTTTGCAGAGCGCCGCAGGCAGGGTGTTTTACAGCAGCGAGGCGGACGCGGGCACCGTGATGCACGAGACGCTGCACGAGCTGAACAGCTGGGACAGCAAGGGCGCACAGGAACTGATCGACCGGTTTGGGCAGTATCTGGTGCAGCAGAACGGCATGGACAGCGTGCAGCAGCTGGTGCAGGGGTATCTGGACCGGTATGCAAATGCCGGGCAGAAGCTGACCTACAATCAGGCGATGGAGGAAATCACGGCGGACGCGGTGCGCACGATCTTTGGCACGGAAGAAAGCTTTAAGACCTTTTTGCGGGTGCAGGCTGCCGAGGCAAAGATGAACGCGCAGGCGCAGGGACGGTGCGAGCGGGTGATGCAGAAGATCGAGACCCTATTGCAGAAGGTGCTGGCGGACATTAAGACGGTGCTGGGCAGAGAGCCGGACAACGCGGCAGCCAGAGCGGCAAGGACGCTGACCGAGCAGCAGCTTGCCGACCTGCGGGAGCTTTACTTTGACCACCAGATCGAGGCGGGGGCAAACTACCGCGCGGCGCTGGAAGCAAACGGCGGCATGGAAAAAGCCGCTGCGGCAGATGCGGCAGCGGCGGAGGGAAGGTATTCCATTGATCCGGACTACGCCGAGAGGATCGAAGCGTGGGACAAAGATGGACGCCCGAATGATGATGTCTTTATTCTGGGCAGCACCGGAGATACACTGCAGGGATTGGGCGCACGGGAAAACGACATTTACATGAACAGCGAGAAGATAAACCTGATCTTGCAAAAACATGCGGAGATGACCATTGAGGAGATCAAGCGGATCCCGGAAGTGATAGATGATCCGGTCATGGTGCTTGCCAGCCGGAACACAGACAGAAGCCGACAGAACACCCGACTTGTGATGTTTGGCAATGTGAAAGCACAGGACGGCAGACCGGTGATGTGCGTGCTGGATATGCAGCCGACGGAAAACAAGATCATGATAAATAATATGCAGAAACTGACAAGTGCCTACACAAAGGACAAGGCACCGGTACAGTTTGTGCGGAGCAGCGAAGTGCTGTATTTATCGGAAAACAAAAAAAGAACCACGGCGCTGCTTAGGACACTAGGCTTCCAAATGCCTAGCGAACTGCAACCTTGTGGTTCTATGGGCAGTATAACATACGAGAAGCAGAACGTCAAGCTGGAGGGGGTGAAGTTTACCGAACTGGAAGCAAACGGCGGGAACCGCTACCAGCTGGATGTGGACGCGGAGGATGTGGAGGCGGCGCGCAGCCAGAGCGTGGGGGACGGCGGTGCCCAGAGCCAGACGGTGGCAAAGGTGATGGAACTGGCAGAGAACGCCGCAGTGAGCGACGACAGCCTTTTGTACATTGCCCGGAAGGTGGCAAAGGCAGCGGACAGCAAGGTGGACACAAAGACCCTTGCCAGCCGTCTGGCAGCGCTGCGGGATTACCTGAACGGCGGAAACGTGGACTGGGCCGAGGTGCACGGGTTTGTGCTGGACATGGCGCAGCAGATCATGGAGAAAAGCGCAAAGCGGAACGATGAACTGTGGAAACAGTACCCGGAACTGCACCAGATGGGGATGAGCCTTGAAAAGGGCAGCAAGGACTACCGGGAGGTGGTGTACAAATACGGCAGCTGGGCGGGAGCTACCAAGGAACTGGCAAGGCACGGCATCAAGCTGACGCTGACGAAAAACGGCGCGGTGAGCCGGTGGGACGCGGATTTTACCGAGCTGCAGGGAATTGGCGGAGGGCTGCTGCCCACGGAAACGCCCAGCAGTGCGGCGGATGCGCTGGAGGCGATGGCAGCCGCCCACGATGCCATACGCCCCACGATGGAAAACGCCTACGACACGGACTGGGATGCGGCAAAGCAGGAGATCGCCATGCAGATCTGGGGAGAGTACCTTGGGCTGCCGGGCGTGGCGAACGAAAGCAATGCGGCGCTGCGCAGGAAGTTTGGGCAGCAGACAAAGGAGATGAGCGAGGAAGCCAGAAAGCATGCGCTGGCATTACAGGCACAGGCAAACTTAGAGGCGGCAAAGCAGCGGGCACGGAACCGGCAGAAGATGGCAAAGCCCTATGCGGAAGCGACCGCGAAAGCAAAGGAACACTACGCAGAGACTGAGACAAAGATGCGTGAGAAGCTTGGCACTGCGGAACGGAAGATGCAGCAGCAGGCGGCGGTATGGCGGGAAGCGGAACGCGGCCGCACGCGGGAGAAGGTGGCGCTGGAAAAGGCAAAGAACGCGCAGCGGCTGGAAAAGATGCGGGAGAGCCGGGACAAGGACTACACCCGGCGCGAGATCCGCAAGCTGGCGGGAGAACTGACAAAGCTGTACGACCACCCGAAGGAGGATAAGCACATCCCGGACTATCTGGTGGACAAGGTGCTGTCGGTGGTGCAGCTGGCGAACGAAGCCGTAGGAAACCGGGAGGCTGCCCGGCGGGTGGCGCAGTGGATGCACCGGAATGAGAAGGGATATCGGTACACCCCCGCACAGGACACCAAGGCCGGGATGGAGGAAGCGGTGGACGGACTGCGGCGTGGCATCAAGGCCGAGATCGAGGCAGGCGAGCGGGCAAACCTGGAATGGGAGCAGAGCGGACTTGCGGATGCCATTGACAACTGGCTGGCAGATGTGAACCAGAACCGGGAACGGGAGATCGCGCGGGTGGAAGCGGCCATCCGGGAAGTGCAGGAATTTGGCAGCGAGCACGGAGGCATTGACGGAACGGCACTGGAGGCGCGGCTGGATGAATTGCGCACGGAGCTGAACGGATACCGCAACGGCGGCATGGCAATGCTTTCCGCAGAAGAACTGCGGGGGCTGCGGGATATCTTAGACCAGACGGTGCACATTATCAAGATCGACAACGTGGTGGTGGGCGCACAGGAGGATGTGGCCATTGACGAGTTTGCCGAGGGAACGAAGGAGGAGCTGAAAGAGGCAGGCGGTGTGAGCCGGAGAAACGGATGGCTGGGAAAGCTTGACCGGAAATTCAACAGCTACCGGATGAACACCATGAACATTGAGCGGATGTTTGAACGGATGGGCGGATACGCCCACGGCGGGTACATGGAGAACCTTGGCAAGATGCTGAATGACGGGCAGCGGAAGAAAACGAAGATCCTGATCGAAGGGACAAGGATCTTTGACAACGTGACCGGCAAGGCGCACGAGCGGGAGCTGTACCATTTTACCCATGACCTGATCGACATCGGGCTTGTGGACGAGGCGGGCAAAAACCGGAAGATCACCCACAACCAGCTGGCAGAACTGTACCTGCAATTGCAGAACCGGCAGGGACTGCACCACATTTTGCACGGCGGCATTACGCTGGACAACATGGAAGCGTGGGTGAAGGGAGACAGCGAGCTGGCAGAGCTTGACCGCGAGACCGTGCGGGTGGGCGAGATGAACCTGCGGGACGCAGAGGGAAAGCTTGTGCGGGCGCAGGACATTGCCGTGGACGAGGACGCGGCGCGCAGGAACCTGCTGGACGAGATCGACAAGAACCTGACCGACTTTGACCGGGCGTGGATCGAGGATTACCGGAAGCTCAACAACCTGATGAGCGGGTACATCAACGAGACGAGCCTGCTTTTGAGCGGCGTGCGGAAGGCCACCGAGAACAACTACATCCACATCAACGTGGATCAGGACACGAACCCGGAGCAGAACACGGGCATCCGGTACGACAATAGCGTGGCAAACCCCGGATGGCTGAACCACCGCGTGAACAGCGCAAAGCCGGTGCTGCTGGTGGGACTTGTACAGCAGGTGAACACCAGCATTGAAAACACGGCGCAGTATGCGGGCATGGCGATCCCGCTGCGGAACGCAGAGAAGATCCTGAACAGCAGGCAGGAAGGCAGGACCCTGTTTGCGCAGGTGGAAAAGACGTGGGGAAAGGCGGGCAGAGCGCACCTGAACAAGGCACTGGCAGACCTGTGCGGGGTGAAGGACAGCCGGGAAGTGGGGGACGGGTTGTTTAGCCGGATGCGCAGCAAGGCGGCGCAGGCCGTGCTGAACGCCAACGTGAACGTGACGCTGTTACAGGCGGCGAGTTTGCCCACGGCGGCGGCAGAGCTGGGCTGGGGGAGCACCGGCCCGGCGGCGGTACAGTTTGGAAAGAACATTCTGCCGGGAGAGCTGGCGAAGATCGAGGCGCGGATGGCAGAGCACGGAGAGGAGCTGCTGCAGTACCGGCTGCGGGGCACAGGGCAGGCGGAGCTGGGCAGCGCGGGCGCACAGAAGGATGCTTTTCAACGCACACACGATGCGGCGCGGAACAGCGACAATGCGGCACTGCGCACGGCGGTACACGCAGCGGACGCAGCGGTGAGCCTGTGGACGGGCGGCATTACCAAGATGGACGAGATCACGGTGGCGGCACTGTGGGCGGGGTGCGAAAACTATGTGAAGAACCACCCGGCGGAGTTCAGCGAGGGGGCGGAGGTGACGGACAGCAAGGCGTACTGGGCGGCGGTGAACGAGAAGTTCCAGCGGGTGGTGGAGCGCACGCAGCCCAACTACACCACCATGCAGCGCACCGGGATGCAGCGCACCACGAACGAGATGGCAAAGTTTTTGATGATGTTCAGCACCCAGCGCCAGCAGAACGCGCAGATCTGGACAGCCAGCGTGGAGGACGTGATCGCGCAGTACGACCGGTACGGTAACAGCAAAACGGAACAGGCGAAGGCGGCGAAGAAGGAAGCGTGGGAGCGGTTTGGAAATGCGGCGACAAGTCAGGTGCTCCAGACGAGCGTGATCGCGATGCTGGGCGTAGGCGTGAAGTTTTTGCTGCACCGGTGGAAGGACTTACAGGACGACAACGGCGACATGACGAAGGAAAGCATCCGGGACGCGCTGCTGTACGATTTTTGCAAGAGTTTTATAGGCAACTGGACCGGCGGCAGCGAGGTGATGAGCGTGGGAGAGATGATCGTGAACCACAGCTTTGCCAGCTACGACACCATCAGCATGACCGGAATTTCTGCCATCAACGACCTGACCGAGTATATCGGGCGGGTGAGCAGGCTGAACGCCGAGGACACCAGCGGCATGACCGAGGAACAGCTGGAGGCACACGCCGAAAAGACCCGGGAAGCGGTGGCAGATATGCTGGGACAGTTTGCCATGCTGAGGGGCATCCCCTACACGAACCTGAAAAAGCAGGTGAGTGCGGTGGACGCGTGGATAGACACGTTTAAAAACTGGAACAAGGAGGGCGGTAACTTTGATAGCCTGCCTGCCAGCGCCACCGGACAGTACGACCGGCTGTACAACGCGTATGCCAGCGGCGACCCGGTGGAAGCACAGGCGGCGGTGAAGAAGCTGGTGGACATGGAGAAGGCAGGGGTGATCAAGAAGAACAAGATGTACAGCGAACTGAAGAAACGGCTGAAACAGTACGACCCGGATGTGCTGGAGGCGGCAAAGGCACAGAACAGCGGCGACACGGAGCGGCGGGAGCAGCTGACGCGGAAGATCGTGCAGAACGTGTATGAGGTTATGGGCATCGACCCGAAGGCAACGGCGGACAAAGCGAAGCGCGAGGCGGTGATTGACATGGTGACCGGCGCGGTGGAGCAGAAGGGCGACACCCTTTTGAAGGGCGACAGCGAGAGCGTGACCGACGCACTGGAGCAGGCGCTGGAGAGCGTGCGGGCAAAGGATGCACAGGAGGAGCTGGACAGGCTGCTGCGGGCTGGCAAGAGCCTTGGCAGCGTGAAGAGCAAGATCACCGCAGTATGCAAGCCGGAGTATGTGGCGGGCAGCGAATACGACCGGGAGCAGCTGGACGAGATGCTGCTGGCGCTGCGGGATGCGGACGGAAACGCTTTGTACACCCAGAAAACGCTGGACGGCTGGGTGAGCGATGCCGAAAAGAAGAGTAAAGCGCAGACCAGCGACCCGTGGGCAGACCTGCGGTAAAGACAAACAATAACAAACAAAGACAAACACCCCGGCGGCTGAGAAGGGACAGCTGCCGGGGTGTGTTTTGTGTGAGAATGTCCGCAGGTGTTTTGCAAAGCGGGATGCGGTAGACTGGACACAGGAAAGGAGGCCGGGAGATGCTGGTAAGAATTGTGAAAAGAACCTTTAGCGGGGCGGAGTACTGCCCGGAGCAGAAGGTGCTGAAGCTGGGCGGCGAGGGCAGCACCGGGGTGGAGACACTGGAGTTTGACCTGCCGGAGGAATGGGACGGCATGGCGGTGACGGTGCATGTGCAGCAGCTGGACGGCACGCTGCCGCAGCCGGTGATGCTGGGAGAGGACAGATGCCTTGCCGTGGATAGGATGTTCACCGCCAGCGAAAAGGGGCTGTGGATGCTGCGGGCGATGGACGGCAACGGGTACTGCGCCATGACAAGGCCTGCGCGGTACGAGTGCTACGAGACTTTTGCCACGGACGGAGACACCGAGATCACCCCGAGCCAGTACGAGGCCTTTGTGGCGCAGGTGCTGGGGGCGGCGAACACGGCAAGCCAGAAGGCAAAGGACGCACAGAGCGCGGCAGACAGAGCGGAAGGTGCAGCGGGAGAGGCACAGGACGCACAGGCCGCCGCTGCGGACAGTGCACAGCTGGCAAAGAGAGAGGCGGGAAACGCACAGACGGCGGCGCAGCAGGCAGGCGAAGCGGCAGCGCGGGCAGAGGGCTACGCGCCCAAGGACGGTACCGTGCTGAGTGTGAACGGCAAGGGCGGCGCGGTGCAGTTGACGGCTAAGGATGTGGGGGCGATGGATGCGGACAGAGGAGACCTTGTGCAGCAGGTGGTGCTGGAGGGCCGCACCCTGACCGTGGTGTTTACGGACGGCACGCAGCAGACCTACACCACGCAGGACACCACAGACCTTACGGCCATGACCGGGGTGCTGAGCACAGCAAACGGCGGCACGGGGCTTGACCGGGCGCTGACAGCGGAAGACGTGGGTGCCGTGGGAAAAGGCAGCGGGGACTACTTAAAGGGTGTGCGGGTGCAGGGGCAGAGCCTTGTTATGACCATGGGCAACGGCAAGAGCACCACAGAGACGGTGCTGCCGTGTGCCACCGCAGCCGTGCTGGGCGGCGTGAAAGCCGGGCGGGGGTTGACCGTGAGCGCGGACGGCACGCTGGAAGTGACAGCGGAAAATCTTGAC
>CABQER010000007.1 GCA_902463235.1 uncultured Faecalibacterium sp.
TGTTAGATATTCAATTCTTTGTGTTTCCGCACTCCATATCAATTACCACCGAAACAGTAATGTGATTTTCAATGCGTTTGTTGCGGAGTTTATCGCCCTCGCCATCGAACACAACGTGACGAGAAAATAACGTAAAACGGAGGATTTCTACTAGATTCCTCTTTGTAGCGAAACTATCGCTTCCACGTGCTTCGTCCTCGGGAACAGATCCACCGGCTGCACCTTTTCTGCGTGATACCCATTCTGCTCCAGCCATGCGGCGTCTCGGGCGGCGGTGGCGGGGTTACAGCTGACATACACCACCCGGCGGGGGGCCATGCGCACCACGGCAGAGAGGGTGGCTTCGTCGCAGCCCTTGCGGGGTGGGTCCAGCATCACGATATCAGGGTGCAGGCCCTCGGCGGCGAGCTGGGTGGCAGCCTGCCCGGCGTCGGCGCAGAAGAAGCGGCTCTTAGCGGCCACGGCCTCGCCCATGCGGGCAGCGTTGGCCTTGGCGCTCTCGATGGCCTCCGGCACGATCTCCACACCAATCAACCCTCGGCATTGATCGGCCATGGAAAGGCCGATGGTGCCCATACCGCAGTAGAGATCCAGCAGCGTGTCATCCGGGGTCAGCTGCGCGTACTGCGCGGCAACCCCGTACAGCCGCTCGGCGGCAAGCGTGTTGACCTGATAGAAGGACAGCGGCCCCAGACGCACCGGTACGCCGCAAAGGGTGTCCTCAATGTAGCCCGGGCCGTACAGGATGTGATTCTCACTACCCAGAATGACATTGGTGTTTTTGGCGTTGACGTTGAGCAGGATGGTGCTGATGGCCGGGAACTGCTCCCGCAGTACGGCACAGAGCTGCTCTGCGTGGGGCAGCTTTGCCCGGGTGCATACCAGACACACCATGATCTGCCCGCTGTGCGCACCGCGCCGCAGGAAGATGTGCCGCACCAGACCCTTACCGCTCTGCTCGTCGTAAGGACGGATGCCCTGCTGTGCAAAAAAGGCGCACAGCGCGTTGCCGATCTCGTTCAGCACGCCGGGTTGCAGCTTGCAGTCCGGGCAGGGGACGATGCGGTGGGTGCGCCCGGCGTAGAAACCGATGCAGGGCGCGCCGTTTTTGTCCACGCCAACAGGGAACTGTACCTTGTTGCGGTAGCGGTCTACCTCCGGGGAGGGCAGAATGTCCAGCACCGGCACCTCCAACCCGCCGATGCGGCGGAAGGCGTCCAGCACGCTTTCCTGCTTGGCGCGCAGCTCAGCGGCGTAGTCCAGATGCCGCAGGCTGCACCCGCCGCAGGGGCCTGCCACCGGGCAGTCCACCGGGACGCGGTCCGGCGAGGGGGTGAGCAGCTCGTCCAGAATGCCAAAGGCATACCGGCCGCAGTCCTTCACGATGCGCACCCGGGCTTCGTCTCCCGGGGCAGTGCCGGGCACGAATACGGCCTCGCCATCGGCACTGTGGGCAACGCCGCTGCCGTCGCTGGAAAGGCGTTCGATGCGCAGGGTCAGGATCTGGTTTTTCTGTAAAGGCATGATTTCTCCTTGTGTGATGGGCTCTGATTACAGGTGAGCAGGGCTTGCCGGGTCGGCGTCCTGCTGGGCGGCAAAATACTTGCTGGGCGGCACGCCCTTGGCGCGTTTGAACACCCGCGAGAAATAGAATTGGTCGAAAAAGCCTACCGACACCGCCACCTCTGCAATGGAAAGGTTACCTGCGCGCAGCAGCTTGCAGGCTTCGTTGATGCGGTACTCGGTCAGGTAGTCGATGGGGCTTTTGCCCACGTTCAGCATGAACACCCGGTACAGGTGGCTGCGGGAAACTCCCACGCTCTTGGCTACATCGTCAATGGAGATGTCATGGGAGTAGTTGAACTGGATGTACTTGATGGCGTTCAGCACATACTGGCTGGAGGAGGAGGCCGTGTGGGGCTTGCCTGCGCTGGTCTCCCGCATCAGGGCGGCGATGAACAGATACAGGTAACCCACCATAGCGGCTTCGTCCTGCGGTTGCAATCCGCGGGAGGAGTAGATGTTGTTCAGGGCTGCCCGCATCCCGTCCGGGTCGCTGGTGTGGTGCACGGGGGCATCGTCCGTAAAGGGCAGCTGCGCAGCAAGCTTATGGGCGCAGGCACCGTTAAAGCCCACCCAGCTGTACTCCCACGGCTGCTGCTCGTCGGCCGTATAGCGGATCAGCTGGCTGGGGCGGGCGAAGAACAGATCACCCTCGCTCACCTCCCAGGTGCGGCCGCCCACCTCAAAGATGCCCTTGCCGGATACCACCAGATGGATCAGGTAGTGGTCACGGATGCCGGGACCCCATGTTTGACCCGGAGCGCAGCGCTCCAAGCCGCAGTTGAAGATGGACAATTCAATGTTGTTGGTATAGTTCTGCTTAAAGGATTGCTTATAAACGTCTGGCATGGCAGCTTTACCTCCGTCCTGTCACATTCTGCATCCAGTATACCATAGAACGCCCTGCAAATTCAACAAAAGTACATCTTATTCTTTGCACCTGACGCCGAAATTTGGATTTTTAGGGCAAATAAATTGAAAAATCGCCCGAAATGAATTACAATAGGCAAAAAAGAGCAGAATCGTTTATTCTGGAGGGAGGAACTGTCATGGCCACCAGTGCACAACTCAGAGAACAGATCCTGCAAGGCAGCTGGGATGCCGCACTTGCTGCACTTTATGGGGCGGACCCGGCGGTGCTGCAGCGGCAGCGCGGGCGCTATGCGGCAGCGCTGGAGCAGTTCGAGCTCTATTTTGGTCCCGGGCGGCAGGTGCGAGTGTACTCTGCACCCGGGCGTGCAGAGCTGGGCGGCAACCACACGGATCATCAGGGCGGCTACGGTCTTGCGGCGGCGGTCACGCTGGATCTGGTGGCAGTGGCAGCCCGCAATACGGACGGCTATGTGCGGGTCAAGTCCCGGGGGTTCAACAAGCTGGATGTCATTGATCTTGCTACCGCAGAGCCGCAGGCAGGGGAGAGCACCCACTCGGCCAGCCTGATCCGCGGTATTGCCGAGGGGTTCCGCGCGGTGGGTAAGCAAATAGGCGGCTTTGACGCGTATACTGCCAGCGATGTGCTGCGCGGCTCCGGGCTGTCCAGCTCAGCGGCGTTCGAGATGGGCATGGCATCCATCTGGAACGAGGAATACAGCACCGGGCTGACCCCGGCGGAGCTGGCTGGCATCTGCCAGTATGCGGAAAATACCTATTTCGGCAAGCCCAGCGGCCTGCTGGATCAGCTGACCAGTGCGGTGGGCGGCATTATCTTTGCGGATTTTGCCGCTCCGCGCACCCCAAAGATCGAGAAACTCCACGCGGACGGTCTGCTGCCGGAGGGAATGTTCCTCTGCGTCACGGATACCCGGGGCAGCCACAGTGAGCTGACCGGCGAGTTTGCAGCCATCCGGCAGGAAATGGAGCAGGTGGCCGCCTGCTTCGGCAAGCCGCTGCTGGGTCAGGTGGAGGAGGGCGCGTTCTGGGCGGCGCTGCCTGCCCTGCGCAGCCGCTGCGGAGACCGTGCGGTGCTGCGTGCGATCCATTATTTTGAGGAGAACGCCCGCACACTGGCGCAGCGGGATGCACTTTATGCAAAGCAGTTCCCGGTGTTTGCAAGGCTGGTGAAGCAGAGCGGACAGGCTTCCTTTGCGTTGTGCCAGAACGTGTACTGTACAGCGGATGTGCGGCATCAGGGACTGTCGGTGGCATTGGCCCTGAGCCAGAGCATTCTGGAAGGCACCGAGGGCGCGTGGAGGATGCAGGGCGGCGGCTTTGCAGGCACCATCCAAGCCTATGTGCCCGGACGGCTGTTCGGGCGGTATCATGAAGCCATTGAGCGGGTATTCGGGCAGGGCAGCTGCTATGTGCTGCGCCTGCGGGAGCAGGGCGCAGTCCGGGTGATCTGAATAAAACAAAAAGCCGTGCATGGCCGGAATGCTCCGGGATGCACGGCTTATTTTATGGCTTACTGTTGCAGCGAAAAAGGCTGAGGAAGAGAGTTCTCGACCGGCTGGGCGTCCTTCCGCTGCGCATGATCCAGATACTGGGCGGCAGTGACGGTAGCCTCGCGGGTGATGCCGAGCAAGCGGCCGAGCTGCTGAGAGATCTTGATCCCGGTCTGCACACCTGTCTTGATCATGCGGAAAAGCAGCATGGGCACGAAGGTGAAGGAAAACGAGATCAGCCCACCGTTCCAGAAGAAATCATTCAAGTGCAGATTGTCAAAAAAGCTGCCGACAGCATCGCCGAATTCGCCGCCGCCAAAGGCAGCGCGCTGCTCCTCGGGGGAGAGGGCTGCGTAGGAAGAGGGCAGCTGAAGCTTTTTCATAAATAAGAACACTCCTTTCCGGGTCGATGAAAAATCAGCACAGAGCTACCAGAGTAGGCAGACAATTCTGCTGATCGGCCTCCTGAGCGGCCTGTTTGTCGGCCTTGTACTGGTCAACGGCATCCTTGAGCTCGGTCACAAAACCCTTGAGGGTAAGATAAATGCTGCGTGCCTGACAATAGGCATAATAACCGCCCAGACCGGCCAGACCGATCGTGGCAACCTTGCTCCAGGTGTTCAGCTTGCCCCAGAAATGCCCAATGGCATCACCGACACCCAAACCGTCGTTCAGAGCATTCTGCATACCGGAGACTGCAGCCTGGAACGCATAGCGGCCCATCACGCCCAGCAGGTTTACCGTAACATTGATGCCAAAGGCCATGACCTGTTCGGGGGTAATGTTGATGGAAAGGGCACCGCCCTCGGTATAGGTCATCTCCTCGGCAGAGAGCACAGCGTAGCCAGCAGGCAGCTGTAACGGGCGCTGATATGTATGATCCATGATGGAAAACTCCTTTCGTACACAGAACTCCCCAAGGGGCAGTTCATCTAGTAACTGAATTGTAGCATATCTGCACAAAAATGACAAGAGAGCGCGGGTTTAAAAACCATGATACATTTGTGAATATATTGTGATGCTGTTTCAAGAAAATGACTTGAATACGCTGTAAATACGCAAAATGCCTGCTTTTTCACGGCGAAAAAATGTTGTAGCAAAAACGTGCTGAAAAACGCCAATAACAAAGGCATCTGCCCGTACCCGCTGCGCGGGACGCAGCAGCGGGCAAAGCAGATGCCTTGTGTGTTTTACAGGATGCCAAGCGAAAGGAAAGCGGGGTCACAGCACTTTCGGCACGCGCTCATACAGTGTGGTCAGTTCGCCGATGTGCCCGGCCAATGCGGCGGGCAGGGGCTGCGCCAGCCGCCAGTGCCAGTTTGCGCCCTGTGTGCTGGGGGTATTGATGCGGGCCTCGCTGCCCAGATGCAGCCAGTCAGCCAGCGGGATAATGGCGGTATCCGAAACACTGGCAAGGCATGCGCAGATCATGCCTTCGGTCAGGGTCTCCGGTGTGCAGCGCAGGTACCGGCAGGCGTAAGCTACGTCCTCAGCACTGGCGTTGCTGCGCCAGCCCTCGGTGGTCACGTTGTCGTGGGTGCCGGTGTACACCACGCTGTTGCGGGGGTAGGTGTGGGGCAGGTAGTTGCCCGACTCCCGGCTGTCGAAGGCGAACTGCATGATCTTCATGCCCGGATAACCGCTTTCGGCCAGCATGGCCTTCACCTCCGGGGTCAGGAAGCCCAGATCCTCGGCGATGATATTGCCGCCGCCCAGCGTCTGCTGCATGGCGTGGATAAAGTCCCGGTCGGGGCCTTTTTCCCAGTGACCGCCCGCAGCCGTGGTGCTTCCGGCAGGGATGGAATAGTAGCTCTCGAAGCCGCGGAAGTGGTCGATGCGCACCACATCGTAGATGGAGGTGGCGTGCTTCATACGCCGCTTCCACCAGTCAAAACTGGTAGCCTTGTGGGCGGGCCAGTCGTACAGCGGGTTGCCCCACAGCTGGCCGTCTGCCGCAAAGGCATCCGGCGGGCAGCCGGCTACATGGGTCAGGTGCATCTGTCCATCAGTCTGGAACAGCTCCGGGTGGGTCCACAGGTCGCTGGAATCCGGGCTGACGTAGATGGGGATATCGCCCACCAGTAGGACACCCTTGCGGTTGGCATAGGCCTTCAGTGCGTTCCACTGGGTGTAGAAGAAGAATTGTACCGCCTTGTGGTAGCAGATCTGGTCGGCCAGCCGTGCCTTTGCGGCGGCAATGGCTTCCGGCTCCCGGCAGCGCAGGGCGTCCGGCCAGTCGGCAAGGCCAGCCTGCCCCTGCTCGGCCTTTACCGCCATGAACAGGGCGTAGTCTTCCAGCCAGAAGCTCTGCGCTGCGCAGAAGGCTTCGTAGGCAGGGGAGGGGGCAGCCAGCAGCCGGTCAGCGGCCTTTTTCAGCAGCACCGGGCGCTGGTTATACAGCGCACCGTAGTCAACGGTGTCCACCGGCTGTGCGGCGGGGATCTCTTCGGCGGTTAGGTAGCCATCTGCCGCCAGCAGACGGAAATCAATAAAGTAGGGATTTCCGGCAAAGGCGGAAAAACTCTGGTAGGGGCTGTCACCATAGCCGGTAGGGCCGATGGGCAGGATCTGCCAGTAGGTCTGCTTTGCCTCGGCCAGAAAATCAACAAATGCGGTCGCTTCACTGCCCAGCGTACCGATGCCAAAAGGCCCCGGCAGACTGAACACCGGCATCAGAATGCCGCTTGCACGCATACCGTGCACCTCCTTAGCCCTTTACAGCACCGGCCACGACACCCTCGATGATGTACTTCTGGCAGGTCATGTAGAGGATAATAATGGGAATGATCGCAATGATGATGCAGGCCATCATGGGAGCCAGCTCCACGCGGCCATAGCCGCCGCGGAAATACTGGATGGCCATGGGGATGGTGCGGTACTTCTTGATGTCCAGCACCAGCGTGGGCAGCAGGTAGTCGTTCCACACCCACATGGTCTCCAGAATAGCAGTGGAGATCATGGTAGGCTTCAGGATGGGAAACACGATCTTGAAGAAGATCTGGATGGGGTTGCAGCCATCGATCATGGCGGCTTCCTCGATCTCCATGGGCACGCTCTTCATAAAGCCGGTGAACATAAACACGGCCAGACCGGCGCCGAAGCCCAGATAGATGATGCAGATGTTCCACGGGGTGTTCAGCTTCAGCCGGTCAGCAGTCTTGGACAGGGTGAACATGACCATCTGGAAGGGTACGACCATGGAGAACACGATCAGCAGGTTCATGAACTTGCTCAGCTTGTTGTTCACGCGGGTCAGGTACCAACCGGTCATGGAGCAGCACAGCAGGATCAGCACCACGCTGGTAACGGTGATCAGAAGGCTGTAACCCATGCTGGAGAGGAAGTTCATCTTGGTCACGCCGTAAACGTAGTTGCGCAGACCGGCAAAGGTTTCGGCGGTGGGCAGACGGAACACCGTAGAGGTAGTAAAGCTGCCTTCGGTCTTTAAGCTGTTCAGTAAAATCAGCACGATGGGGTAGATCCACAGCAGGCAGAGAAGCACCATTACAACAGCAAGGATGACATCCCAGGTTCTTTTCTGTTTCGACATTACTGCTGCACCTCCTTAGAGCGGGTAAAGTGGAGCTGGACCAGCGAGATGACCACAACGATCAGGAAGAACACAACAGCCTTTGCCTGACCGATGCCCTTCCACTGTGCGCCGGAGCGGCCGTAGAAGGTGTTGTAGATGTTCAGTGCCAGCATTTCACTTGCGTTGGCGGGCTCGCCTGCGGTCAGGGCCACGTTCTGGTCGAACAGCTTGAAGCTGTTGGTCAGGGTCAGGAAGGTGCAGATGGTCACGCTGGGCATGACCATGGGGATCTTGATCTTGAACAGGATCTCGCGGTCGTTGGCACCGTCGATCTTAGCGGCCTCGATCAGGTCGCCGGGCACGCTCTGCAGGCCAGCCACATAGATGATCATCATGTAGCCGATCTGCTGCCAGCACATCAGGATGACCAGACCGACGAAACCGGCCTTGGCATCCAGCGCCAGCAGAGGTTTCTGCAGGTTGGCCAGCACACCGTTGAGCAGGATCTGCCAGATGTAGCCCAGCAGGATGCCGCCGATCAGGTTGGGCATAAAGAACACGGTACGGAAGATGTTGGTGCCCTTGATGCCGCGGGTCAGCACCAGTGCAATGGCAAAGGCACACACGTTGATGAGTACGGTGCTCACCACGGTAAAGACCGCCGTAAAGCCGAAAGCGTGCAGGAAGGTGGAATCCTGAAACACGGAAATGTAGTTCTGGATGCCCACAAAGGTGGTCTTGGACACGGTAGTGAACCGCTGGAAGGACAGATATGTGCCCCAGATAAAGGGCCAGATGAAGCCGATGATAAAGGCGACCAGAGTAGGCAGCACAAATATCGGCCAGTATTTACTAATGGCTTTTTGCATGATATACCTCCTGATGGAGCTGTCAGATAAAAAAGAAAGGAGGCGGGCGAACTTATCGCCCGCCTCCCATTTTAATTTCTAGGGAGATCTCCGGTCAAAGACTTAGCCGTTAGCCAGCTTGTACTCCTTGGCCCAGCCATCCACAAATGCGGTAACAACGTCGTCCCACTTGCCGGTGCCTGCTGCGTATGCAGTCAGAGCGCTGCCCACGCCGTTCTTCCACTCCTCGGAAGGCATGGTGGAGAAGCACCAGTCAACACTGGTCTTGCCAGCTGCCACATAATCGTTGGCAATGGTGATCAGGGGGTTGGTGGAGTCCTTAGCCTTCTTGAAGGGGATCACGAAGCCCATGTCATCTGCCATGGCAGAGGTGCCCTTGTCGGAAGTGACACACCAGTACAGGAAGTCCAGAGTAGCCTGGATGTCAGCCTCAGAAGCGGCGTTGTTGACACACCAGAAGTTCTCGGAACCGGTGCACAGGCCCTGGTTCTCCTCGCCGTCCACACCAATGTAGATAGGCAGCATACCCAGGTTCTCGTCGCCCAGACCCTTCACGTCGCCGTAAGCCCAGGTACCGTTCTGATAGAATACGGCCTTCTTGCCGGTGAATTCTGCCACAGCGTCGTTGCCGGTCTTGGAAGCCAGCAGCTTGGGATCGCAGGTGGAATCGGTGATGTACAGATCCCAGATCTGCTTGTAGTTGTCCAGATAGGTGCCCTTGATGGCGTCGGTGGAGCCAATGCCGTCTGCCTTGTACTCGTAGTAGATGGGCAGGTTTGCCAGATGGGTCTTGAAACGCCAGTCAGAAGAACCGTCCATGCCGGCAGAGGTGAAAGCACCGTCCACGCCCAACTCAGCCTTGCGGGCCTGAATGTCGTCAGCAACCTTCTTCAGGTCGGCAAAGCCCTTGATGTCCTCCTGCTTGTAACCGGCAGCGGTCAGCAGCTCCTTGTTGTAGATGATGCCGTAGGTCTCGATGACGTATGCAATGCTGGTAACAGCGTCGCCGTCCTTCAGAGCAAAGGAGTCGCTGGTCAGCTCGCCGTAGACCTGACTGCCGGACAGATCGTAGCAGTAATCCTTCCAGTTAGCAAGACCAACAGGGCCGTTCACCTGGAACAGGGTGGGAGCTTCGCTCTTCTCCATCTCGCTCATCAGGGTGGTCTCGTACTGGCCGGAAGCGGCGGTCACAACGGTCACAGGCACGCCGGTCTCCTCGGTGTAAGCCTTAGCCAGATCCTGCCAAGCCTGATCCTGCTCGGGCTTGAAGTTCAGGTAGTAGACCTTGCCGTCTGCCTTTGCAGCGGTGCTGGAAGCAGCGGTAGAACTGGCAGCAGAGGAAGCGGTGCTGCTGGAAGAGCCGCCGCAGGCAGCCAGACCCAGAGCAGCGGCAGAAACGCCAGCGGCCTTCAGGAAGTTACGACGAGTGATCATCTTTTTCATAATAAGTTCTCCTTCTTATTAAAATTACAGATCAACTATATACTCTCCGTCCTTCGACGGAGGGAATACAAAATTTAAATTGCCCTTACGCTTTCGCCCTGCTGCAATTCCGGCTGCAGGGTCACGGTCTGGGCAGGGGAACCATGCTCGATTTGCCGCACCAGCAGCTCGATGCTTTGCAGTGCGATCTGCTCGCTGGGCTGGACGATGGTGGTCATCACCGGCACGCAGTAGCGGGACATCGTGATGCCGTCAAAGCCGATCACCGAAACATCCTCCGGAACCCGAAGCCCGGCACTTACCAGCGCCCGGATGGCACCAAAGGCGATGACGTCACTCATAGCGAACAGGGCAGTGAACTCTGCCCGGCGGGCCAACAGGCTGTTCATGGCGTGGTAGGCAGACTCGAAATCGTAGTTGGACAGGCCGTACAGCTTGTCGTTGAACAGGATGCCCGCATCCTCCATGGCCTGCTGTGCGCCCTGACGGCGCATCAGACTGGGGTAGCTGGTCACCGGACCGCCCAAAACGGCGATCTTGCGGTGCCCTTGCCGGATGAGGTAGTCCACAGCGGTATAGGCCGCTGCCCGGTCATCCACGCCCACCATGGAAAGGTTAGGAAAGTCCAACTCGTCCGTGACCAGCGTAGTGAGCACCGAGGGAACATTGATACGGTCGAAGCCCCGCTGGAAGTTGGCCACGCTGCCGCCCAGAAAAATGATGCCCTTGGGTTTGATCTCCCGCAGGATCTTTTCGGCGGCGTCGATCTCGTTGGCGTTCTCGTCCAGATAAGAGACGATGCCGTTGTACCCGTACAGGGTAGCGGCGCGCTGGAGCTGCACCAGAAAATCCGAGAAGAAGATGTTCCGGGTGCCCTTTACCACAAACACAAGGCTGCGGGACTGCTGGATCTTCAGCTGTCTGGCGTTGGTGTTGGGCACGAACCCGGCCTCCCGCATCACTTTCAGAACATGCTCCTTGGTCTCCGGACGGACATCCGGCCTGTCATTAATCACACGGGAAATGGTGCTGACGGAGCAGCCGCTGATCCGTGCGATATCCTTGATGGTCAGGTTTGCCATGTCGGCGAGCCTCGCTTTCTGAAAATGCTTCGGGAACGTTGTCGGGAACGTTTCCAGTGACATTAGTATGGCACATTCTGTATAAAAAATCAATAAGGTTAATTCAACTTTGTACAAGGTGTGCAATGCTGCCCCTCGCATTTGTGCAGTTTGATTTGCGTGCAAAGCAGCAAAACCGAAAATACCGATAATTCCCGGTACAAGTCAAAACCGACCGGGAATTATCGTACCGGTTTGTAACTTTTTACACGCCGCTAGTGGAGAATTTGTGAATTGTATACAAGAACAAAGCAACGGAAACGTTCCCGAAAAATGCTCTGGCACTGTATTCTGAACAGTTGTAGTGTGAGAGCTGCCGTACAAAAACCGGGCCGGAGCGGGCACCGCGCTGCGCCGCAGATAGAGCCAAGACAACGGGGCAGGGGAGATGCTGCCCCGAAACGCAGCAAAAAAGCGCTCTCACCTTGTCATCGGTGAGAGCGCTTTGCTGATTGCTGATTATTTTGATCGGGTTGGTTTTTTAATGATTAGTCGCTGACGTAGGGCATCAGAGCAACGTGACGAGCACGCTTGATGGCGATGGTCAGTGCGCGCTGATGGTAAGCGCAGGTGCCGGTCACACGGCGGGGAATGATCTTAGCACGCTCAGAGACGTACTTACGCAGACGGGGCACGTCCTTGTAATCGATGGTGTCGATGCGATCGACACAGAAGCTGCAAACCTTCTTGCGGCCGCGACGCATGGGGCGTGCGGGGCGAGAGCCTTCGGTTCTTTCAAAAGCCATTGCTTATTACCTCCTATTGGATTTTTAACGGATGGACCGTTTCGTGTCAGAACGGCAGGTCATCACTGTCGTCAATAACAGCGAAGTCGTCTGCATTACCGGCAGAGTAGCTGGGAGCTGCCTCCACAGCAGCCGGGCGGGCAGGCGCTGCGTTCTGGTAGGACGGAGCGGCATTCTGATAGCCGTTTCCGTCACCTGCATTGCTGCTCTTGGGGCCTGCAAAGTTGATGTTGCTGGCAACCACTTCAACGGCAGTGCGGTTTGCGCCGGTCTTATCCTGATACTGACGGGACTGCAAACGGCCGTCCACAACGATCAGGGAACCTTTTTGGAAATAGCGGCAGACAAATTCGGCCTGCCGATCCCATGCAACCACATCGATCCAGTCCGCCACGCTCTGCCCATTGGCATCGCGGCGCCCGCGGTCGCAGGCAATGCGGAACGAAGCAACGTTCTTGCCGGTAGTGGTCTGACGCATTTCAGGGTCACGCGCAAGGCGACCCATGATAGCAACAACATTCAACATAGTACGGTTTCCCTTTCTGTCACAGAAGAATTACTCCTCGTGAGCAATGATCAGGCTGCGCATAACGCCTTCGGTGATCTTGTACACACGGTCCAGCTCAGCGGGGAAGCTGGGCTCGCTGGTGAAGTTGATCACGGTGTAGACGCCCTCTTCCTCGTCGTTGATGGGGTAGGCCAGACGGCGCTTGCCCCACTCGTCGATAGAATCGATCGTACCGTTAGCCTCGATCAGGGACTTGAACTTACCCACCAGAGCGGCGGAAGCCTCCTCATCGAGAGCGGCGCTGGTAATCAGCATGGTTTCGTACTTTGCCATTTTTGTAGCACCTCCTTTTGGACTTGAGGGCCCTGCGGATCTGCAAGGCCAAGGGTACACAGGCTGCGGCATCGCGGCCTGTGCGGCGTGTCTGTTCAGACAGCAATTTATTATAGCAAGCTTATTTGATTCTGTCAAGCTTTTTTGACAAAAAAGAACGATAAAAAATGTTTTGCATTTTTTGGTAAAAAGGGCTATAATGTATACGCTTTCCTGCATTATGGCAGGGCCGGGGCTCCGGCAGTGGCAGGGAAGTGGGAAAAATAAAAGGAGGATAATCCATGTATTCGTTGTTTCGAGATCTGGCAATCATAATCCTGAGCGCGAAATTCTTCGGACTGGTGGCGCGCAAGTGTAAGGCTCCGCAGGTGGTGGGCGAGATCATCGCCGGCCTGCTCATCGGCCCCTGTTTGCTGAATCTGGTGCAGATCAGCGACTCCATCTCCATCTTTGCAGAGATCGGCGTTGTGATGCTCATGTTCACCACCGGCCTCGGCACCAACCTGAAAGAGCTGATCAAGGCAGGCCCCATCGCCACCCTGATCGCTACCGTTGGTGTGGCTGTGCCTCTGGTGGGCGGCACCTTATTATATGGTGCGTTCTACGGTTTTGCCGCAGTGGGCAGCCCGGAGTTCTACCGGGCGCTGTTCATCGGCACCATTATGACCGCTACCAGCGTGTCCATCACGGTGGCTACCTTGCAGGAGCTTGGTCACCTGAAGAGCTTCCTGGGCACTACCATCGTCAGTGCCGCTGTCATTGATGATGTCATCGGCATCGTGGTGCTTACCTGTGTGCTGGGCGCCAGCAACGGCACCGGTACGGGTCTGGGTAAGGTGCTGTTCAACACCCTGCTGTTCTTTGCCACCGCACTGGGCGTTGGCCTTGTGGTGCACTTCGCCATGAAGTGGCTGGATCAGCGCAATCCCCACACCCAGCGTATCACTATCGTGAGCATGGCCTTCTGCTTTGCCATGGCCTACATTGCAGAGGAGTATTTCGGCATTGCCGATATCACCGGTGCCTATATTGCGGGCATCGTGCTGTGCACCATGGATGACGCACCCTATGTAGAGCGCCGGGTGGATATCAGCAACTACGTCATCTTTGCGCCCATCTTCTTTGCCTCCATCGGCCTCAAGACTGATATCAGCGGCCTGACCCCGGAGATTTTACTCTTCTGCGTCTGCTTCGTGGTGGTGGCACTGATCACCAAGATCATCGGCTGCGGTCTGGCTGCAAAGATCTGCCGCTTCAACTGGGACGATTCCCTGAAGGTCGGTGTCGGCATGATGACCCGCGGCGAGGTGGCACTGATCGTGGCACAGAAGGGCTTGGCCATCGGCGTGGTAGATCCGGTCTATTTTACCGCTGTGATCCTGCTGATCGTGGTGTCCAGTGTGGCTACCCCGCTGGCACTCAAGGCCATGTTCACCAAGCACCCGCCCGTGCCGCATCCCAGTCAGGCAAACTAAATCAGGTTTGTATTTGGGTTTCCGAAACGCCTGCGGGCGTTTCGGAAACCCTTTTTCATCTATATATGCAAAAACGGGGCCGCTGCACATAGTTTCGTGCAGCAGCCCCGTTTTTATTATTTATGCAGCGTCTTTACAGCGTTTTGCAGAACTCCTTCAGGTAGGTGCGGAACTCCTCGCCGATCTCAGGATGCTGCAGTGCCAGCTCCACCTGTGCCTCCACGACCTTGAGCTTGTTGCCCATATCGTAGTGCTTGCCGGTGAACTCCACGGCAGTCATGCCGCCGCGGGTGCGGGCATACTCTGCCATGGCATCGGTCAGCTGGATCTCGCCGCCGGCACCGGGCTTGGTGTTGGCAAGGATCTCGTAAATCTCCGGGGTCAGCAGCACACGGCCCAGAATGGAATAGTTGCTGAACTCCTGCCCCTTCTTGGGCTTCTCGATCATATCATCCACAAAGAAGTAGTTGTCGTGGATGGGAGTGGTCTTTAGGCTGCAGTAGCGGCTCACATCCTCCCAAGGCACAGCGGATACACCGGCGACCGGACGGCCGAACTCCTCGTAGGCACGGATCAGCTGGGCGCAGACCGGATCCTCTCCCCAGATCACATCGTCGCCGTAGATGACCACAAAGGGATCATCGCCGGTAAAGGCCTTGGCGGTGTTGACTGCGTGACCCAGACCCAGCGTCTCCTTCTGGCGCACAAACAGGATGTTGGCCAGATTGGCAATGCCCAGACACTCTTCCAGCATCTTTTCCTTGCCGGGCTTGGCCAGCTTTTCCTCCAGTTCGGGGCTGCGGTCAAAATGATCCTCGATAATGCTCTGGTTGCGGCCCAGAATGATCAGGATATCGGTAATACCGGAGCGGACGGCCTCCTCCACCAGATACTGAATGGCAGGCTTATCCACGATGGGCAGCATTCCCTTAGGCATCGCCTTGGTGGCGGGCAGCACACGGGTGCCAAGGCCCGCAGCCGGAATAACGGCTTTGGTGACTTTTTTCATGATGATTCTCCCATATTTTCATTTTATGCACGGCGAACCGCGCTTTTCAGCAGGATCCCCATCCTGCGTGAACCGTTGTCAGATAAAGGTGCCGACCAGCGCGTTCAGGTCTGGCCCCAGCAGCATGGAGCAAAGGCTGCCCACGATCATCAGCAGGATGAACGCGCCAATGCAGGCTGCAATGCTGACACCGCCCTGTGCGTTCAGCACGGCGCGGCGCTGCTCCGGATCCGGGAACTCGGCACGGATGCGGCGGATGCGTGCCGCTGCGCTGCGGCGGTAGAGCCACTTGCCGTACAGCCCCCGTACCAGCATCAGCACAAAGCTGAGAAGGGACATGATGCGGCTCAGCACCACCAGTGTAGCGGCACTGATCCCGGCGGTCAGCGGGCTGCCGGTGGTCTGCATCATACTGATTAGAGTTGGAACGAACAGCAGCAGCTCTGCGGCCAGAAAGCCGAAGGCGGGCTTCCATGCCTTGCGGTAGAAAAAGTAGAACGGGCCGAACAGCAGTGCCGAAAAGCTCATGGAGATCTTGGAGTGGCGCAGCTGCATCTGGCTGTAATCGTTCAGATAGACCGGCGCGGCTGTGCCGATAAAATCCACCCAGTCCTGATAGGGTACGCCGTCAATCAGTTCATCCTTGCCAAAGGCGGTGCGCACGTTGCGGTGCACCGGGTCAACGACCTTTTCGGTAAAGCTGCGGTACATTTCGTCCCGGTACATCCCGCTGTAATCGAAATCCCGGTTCTGCTCGGCGCTGGCGGCAGCGCGGTCGTTGGGCTGCTCTGCACTCTCGGGGGGCAGGGCAGCGCCGCAGCAGCGGCAGACGCTTTCGCTGCGCAGGGTGCGCTCCCCGCAGGTGGGGCAGGTGCGCAGCTGCGCATCCTGATAAGGGAACTTCCACTCGTAACCTGCGCCATGGGCAGGGGCGTGGACGCAAAGACCCATCTTCTCGTAACAGGTGCGATGGTAGGGTGCTCCGCAGTCCGGGCAGACCACGATGTCGTCCTGAAGGGTCAGCGGCTTGCCGCAGCCCTCACAGGGACAGCCATAATATTTCGGCATGATATCCTCCTGTGAAATCGATCATACTGGTATTATACTCCCCCGGGAATGAAAAGAAAAGGTGAAAATCTTTAAAAATCCGGCAAGATAGTATTTTTCCTCTTTACTTTATCACAGATTCTCGGTATACTAATGAAGTATCTGTGTATAAACTGTGTCTTTTGGCAGGGCAGAAAATACGCGCTGTGCGTGCGTTTTACACGCTGTCGGGGACATTACTGTTATGATGTAAACCCTTGAACGAGAGGAACTTAGAGAATGATCACGACTGATGAACTGAAAGTGCAGCTGGCCGAGCACGCCAAGGCCGTTAAGGACCTGGAAGAAGCACTGGCCATTGAAGCAAGCCGCAAGCGCGTGCAGGAGCTGGAGCACACCATGTCCCGCCCCGGCTTTTACGATGATGCAGAGCTGAGCAAAAAGGTGTTTGACGAAGTCGGCGACCTGAAGGGCAAGCTGAACCGCTTTGAAAAGCTGCAGGGCCTGTACGATGACGCCGAGACCATGCTGGAGATGCTGGACGAGGAGTACGACCCCGCCATGATCCCCGAGGCCGAAGAGGCCGTGAACACCGTGGGCAAGGCTGTGGAGGAACTGCAGCTGATGACCATGCTGAACGGCGAGTACGACCACAGCAACGCCATCCTTACCTTCCACGCAGGCACCGGCGGCACCGAGGCACAGGACTGGGCCGAGATGCTGTATCGTATGTATAATAAGTGGGCACAGGCACACGGTATGACCGTGGAGGTGCTGGACTATCAGGACGGCGATGAAGCCGGTCTGAAGAGCGCTTCCATGATGGTCAAGGGTGCCAACGCCTACGGCCTGCTCAAGAGCGAGAATGGCGTGCACCGTCTGGTGCGTGTTTCTCCCTTTGACGCCAACGCCCGCCGCCAGACCAGCTTTGCCTCTCTGGAGGTTATGCCCGAGCTGGACAACACCATTCAGGTGGACATCCGCCCCGAGGATATCGAGATGCAGGTGTACCGCTCCTCCGGCGCCGGCGGTCAGCACATCAATAAGACCTCTTCCGCTGTCCGTCTGATCCACAAGCCCACCGGCATCGTGGTCAACTGCCAGACCCAGCGCAGCCAGTTCCAGAACCGTGACTACGCTATGGAAATGCTGAAGGCCAAGCTCTACCAGATCGCCAAGCAGCAGCACATGGATAAGATCGACGACATCAAGGGCGTGCAGAACGAGATCGCATGGGGTCACCAGATCCGCAGCTATGTGTTCATGCCCTATACCATGGTCAAGGATCACCGCACCAACTACGAGACCGGCAACGTGGATGCCGTGATGGATGGCGATATCGATGAGTTCATCTTCGCCTACCTCAAGGCCGCCAGCCGCGGCGAGCTGCAGGACGCATAAGCGCCTGTCCCTGTAAAAACCATAACCGCACCTGTGTCCATTTTTGGATGCGGGTGCGGTTTTTTCGTCCCTTTCTGCGCATACTAACCCCGAAAAATGCGCAGGGAGGCCGTAAAATGTCCAAGCACAGCATCGTCCGGTGGGGGAAGATCATGGGTGCCTATCTGCTGGTGGCCGCCGTGGCGGCGCTGGGCTGGCTGTGGTGCGCCCTGCCGGAGCGGGTCTATCTGGAGCCGGAGCAGCCCCTTGCGCTGCCCCGCTTTGGCTGGGTGGAACCGCTGCGCGGACACGGCAGCCGCAACGTGGCCAGCACTCGGGCAGCGGGCAGCTATCAGACCACGCTGGCGCTGGGCGGCTGGCTGCCGGTCAAGACCATCCGCGCCACCGTGATGCAGCGCCCCACGGTCACGGTATGCGGTACGCCCTTTGGGGTGAAAATGTTTTCAGAGGGAGCGCTTGTGGTGGGCTTTTCCGAGGTGCACACTGCCGCCGGTACGGTGAACCCTGCAAAGCAGGCGGGACTGCGGCTGGGTGACCGGGTCATCCGCATGGGGAACACCGTCACCGAGACCAACGAGCAGGTCCATGCCGCGCTGGAAGCCGCTGCCGGTGCGGTGGTGGAGGTGGTCTACGTCCGCAAGGGCGAACAGCGGCAGACCACTCTTTTGCCGGTGTGGGATACGCAGAACGTCCAGTGGCGGGCGGGGATGTGGGTGCGGGATTCCTCCGCCGGGGTGGGCACCCTGACCTTTGTAGATGCGCAGGCCGGGGTGTTTGCCGGGCTGGGACACCCTATCAGCGACAGTGACACCGGTGAGCAGGTCGCCCTGCGCAGCGGTGAGATCGTGGCCTGCCAGATCGTGGGCTGCACCGGCGGTACCGCCGGAAGCCCCGGGGAACTGAAGGGCAAATTTATCAGTGACCACGCCCTTGGCAGAATTTGTATCAACGGCGAAAACGGCGTCTACGGCACGGTAAGCACCGCCATTGCCGGGCAGCAGACGGAACTTGCTTTTGCGCAGGAGGTGCTGCCCGGCGCGGCAGAGATCCTGACCACTACCAGCGGCGAAACACCCCGCAGCTACCGGGTCTATATTGAAAAGGTGAACGACGCCGACCCGCACCGCAACATGGTGCTGCGCGTCACCGACCCGGCACTGCTGGCGCAGACCGGCGGCATCGTGCAGGGGATGAGCGGCAGCCCCATCCTGCAAAACGGACGGCTGGTGGGCGCGGTGACCCATGTGCTGGTCAATGACCCGACACGAGGCTACGGCATTTTTGCGCAAACCATGCTGGAACAGGCACATTCCGTGGCCGGAACGGACGTGGCAGCATAAAAAAGTATGACATTCGAGCAGAATTTCCATAATTTCCCAAAATAAACCGTTGAACTATCTGGAAAATTATGGTAAAATCCATGGTGTTAAGGGAACTGCACACATTGGAGGAAACAACCATGGATAAAGTGAGATTCTTGATGTCGGATACCGGTGCTCAGATCACAGAAGCCTGTCGTGAGGCGCTGGAGCAAAAGGGCGTGGAAGTGACCGTTGTGGAAAAGGATGGAAATAAAGTTTTGCAGAAGATGCTGGCGGTTCGCCCGCAAGTAGTGCTGCTGGATGCCTTTATGCCCGGGCTGGACGCGCTGGCGGTCAAGCAACGCTACAATGCCGCAGGCGAGCGCCACACCTCGTTTTTTGTCACCGGCGCGTTCCAGAGCGAGGAAATGGTACAGGAACTGCTGGACGAAGGCTTTGCCTACTATTTCGTCAAGCCTTTTGATGAGAGCGTCCTTGCCGCCCGGGTGCTCAAGGCAGCCAGCGGACAGGAAAAGCACCTGCTCCACACCAGCGTGGACAGCGATGAGTTGACCGTTACCGAAATATTGCACCAGATCGGCGTGCCCGCCCACATCAAGGGCTACCAGTTCCTGCGGGATGCCATCCTGCTCACCATGAACGAGCCGGAGTACATCAACGCCGTGACCAAGCGCCTGTACCCGGAAATCGCCAAGAAAAACGGCACTACCGCCAGCCGCGTGGAGCGTGCCATCCGCCACGCCATCGAGGTTGCATGGGACAGGGGCGATGTGGACACCCTCAATAGCTACTTCGGCTATACCATCCATAACCTGCGCGGCAAACCCACAAACTCGGAGTTCATCGCAATGATCGCCGATAAGATGCGGCTGGATAAGCGGCAGCGGGTGGGGTAAACAGCCAATATAAACAGGGATGGACATACAATTATAAAAAGTATAGGATAACGCGAGGCTTCATCTGAAAAGGTGGAGCCTTTTCTCTTTGCATTTTCCCGCCAATCTGGTACAATGGTGCAGAAGGGAAGTGACGAAATGCCGGAAGTGGATGCGATCCGTGCGCAGCTGTTTGCGCTGCAGGATAAGGAATATCAGATCTTTTACAGCCGTCTGATGCCCACCCTGCCGCCGGAAACGGTGATCGGGGTGCGGGTGCCGCTGCTGCGCAAGCTGGCAAAACGGCTGGCAGATGCCCCGGAAGCGGAGGTATTTCTGCAAAAACTGCCGCATTTCTATTATGAAGAAAACGCCCTCCATGCTTTTCTGCTGGAGCATGTCCGGGATTACGGCACAGCGCTGGCGGCAACTGAGCGCTTTTTGCCCTATGTGGATAACTGGGCAGTCTGCGACAGCTTCAGCCCCAAGGTGTTTGCGCAGCATAAGCCGGAGCTGCTGTCTGTTATCCGGCACTGGCTGAGCTCTGACCAGACGTATACCGTGCGCTACGGGATCGGGATGCTGATGCGGTATTATCTGGACGATGCCTTCCGGCCGGAATATCTGGTTTGGGTGGCGGCGGTGCGCAGCGAGGAATACTATGTCAATATGATGCGGGCGTGGTATTTTGCCACTGCACTGGCAAAGCAGCCCGCAACGGCACTGCCGTGGCTGACCGAAAAGCGGCTGGACGTGTGGACGCACAACAAGACTATCCAGAAAGCGGTGGAAAGCTACCGCATCTCCCCGGAACAAAAGCAGGCTTTGCGGGCGCTGCGCATTCGTTCACAAAAGCTTTGCGAAGAACGGTGCGTTTGACTGTTTACAATGTGGCGAATTTATTGTAAAATAGAGTATAGTAAAAATGCCGGGGCTATCCGGCGAAAGATAAAACAGGTGGTGTTTGGATTATGGCATTGAAATATAAGCGTATCCTTCTGAAGATCAGCGGCGAGGCGCTGGGCGGCGAAAAGGGCATGGGCTTTGATGAGCCCACCATGGACGCTATTTGCGGCGGCGTGAAAAAGGCTCACGAGCTGGGCGTGCAGATCGGCATCGTGGTAGGCGGCGGCAACTTCTGGCGCGGCCGCTCCAGCGGTAAAATGGAGCGCACCCTGGCCGATAAGATCGGTATGCTGGCTACGGTGATGAACGCACTGGCTGTCTCCGATAAGCTGGAGCAGCTGGGCGTACCCACTGAGGTGTTCACCTCGATCACCATGCCGCAGGTGGCCCCTGCCTTTACCCGCAAGGACGCCCTGCGCGCTATGGACGAGGGCAAGATCGCAGTGTTCGGCGGCGGCACCGGCAACCCCTTCTTCTCTACCGATACGGCTACTGCCCTGCGCGCCGTGGAGGTGAGCGCCGATGTGATGTTCAAGGCAACCATGGTGGACGGCGTTTACGATAAGGACCCCCACAAGTACCCGGATGCCAAAAAGTACGATACCCTTACCTTTACCAAGGTGCTGGAGGATCAGCTGGCCGTTATGGACGGTACCGCAGCTACCCTGTGCCGCGACAACAAGCTGCCCATTCTGGTGTTTGATCTGGCCGACCCGGACAACATCGCACGGGCTGTGCAGGGCGAGAACGTGGGTACGCTGGTCTACGAGGGCTGAGCATAGCGCCCCGGTGCAACTGCATACGATTGGATAGAGCAGCAGCGGCGCAGTGCGCTGCCTGCATCATAGAATAAAGAAACAGGAGAACAACGACAATGAGCAGCAACACCAAGGTTTTCGAAGATAAGATGAAGAGCTCTGTGGAGCATCTGAGCCGCGAGCTGGCCGCTGTGCGCGCAGGCCGCGCAAACCCCGCCGTGCTGGATAAGGTGGTCGTGGATTACTACGGCGCCCCTACCCCCATCCAGCAGGTGGCCGCTGTGGCCGTCTCTGAGGCACGCACCCTCACCATCACCCCTTGGGACCGCACCCTGCTGCGTCCCATCAGCAAGGCGATCATGGCCAGCGATGTGGGCATCACCCCCATTGATGACGGCGTTACCATCCGCCTGAACTTCCCCGCACCCAACGAGGAGCGCCGCAAGCAGCTGGCTAAGGAAGTCTCCAAGCTGGGCGAGGACGCCAAGGTTGCTGTGCGCAACGTGCGCCGCGATGCCATGGATAAGGCCAAGGCTATGAAGAAGGCCGGCGAACTGACCGAGGACACCCAGAAAACCATGGAAGAAGATGTCCAGAAGCTGACCGATAAGTATATCAAGAACATTGATGCTGCCGTGGAAGAAAAGCAGAAGGAGATCATGGCCGTCTGATCCGCAGCACACAATAACAATTGGGAGGTGCCGTGCGCTGGTGAAAGGTGCGCGGCACTTTTTGCAGGGCAGCCCTGCTGCCGGGAGGTATAAATGGCACACCCCAAAGAATTTGCCGAAGGCCTTTCCATCGGCATCATTATGGACGGCAATGGCCGCTGGGCGAAAAACCGCGGCCTGCCCCGCACCGCAGGACACAAAAAAGGTGCGGCGGTGTTCAAGGATATTGCCAACTATTGCGATGAACTTGGCGTAGCATCGGTGTATTTCTACGCGTTCTCCACCGAGAACTGGAAGCGCCCGCTGGAAGAGGTGGGCGCTATCATGAAGCTGTTCGCCCAGTACCTCATCGAGGGCTTTGACTACAAAAACCGCAATATCCGCATCAAGTTCTTAGGCGACCGCACCGCGCTGGACCCCAAGCTGCAAAAGATGATGAACGAGCTGGAAGGGGACTCTGCCTGCAAGACCGGCATGACCCTGAACATCGCCATCAACTACGGCGGCCGCCCGGAGATCGTGCGGGCAGCGCAGCAGCTGGCCGCAAAGGCCGCAGCAGGCGAGATCCGCCCAGAGGACATCAACGAGCAGATGATGAGCGATGCCATGTACACCGCCGGACAGAAGGATCCGGATTTTATCCTGCGTCCCAGCGGAGAGAAGCGGCTGTCCAACTTCATGCTCTGGCAGGCCGCCTATTCGGAGCTGGTGGAGATGGATGTGCTCTGGCCGGACTTTACCCGCGCCGATCTGGATACCGCCATTGAGGAGTTCAACCACCGCAGCCGCCGGTTCGGCGGCATCTGAGCGGCCCGCTGTCCGTACTGCAAACCCTGCATCTCAGATGCAGACCCGGCAGACCCGGTACTTCCTCGGGTCGGAATGCGTTGCCCCGCAAAGGGCAGCTGCCGGAAGAACAAAGGAGAACGAAACCTATGAAAACACGCATTATTACTGCAATCGTGGGCATTCTGGTGCTCATTGGCGTGATGTTTACCTTCAACACCATGGTGTTCAATCTGGTGATCGCAGCCATCACCCTGATCGCCGTCCACGAAATTTACAGCGCCCTCGGCTTTGAAAAAAAGGACTGGCTCATGTACGCTGTGCTGGTACCCTACACATTGCTGGTCATGCTTTCCAGCTACAGCGCTATGCGCAAGCTGGTCATGCCGATGTCTTTTGTGCTGGTAACCTTTTTTGCCATCTATCTGGTGGTGCGCAATGGCACCATCAGCTACCAGAAGGCCAGCGGTCTTTTGGTGTTTTCGGGCATCGTGATCTTCTGCTTCTACTCCTTCGTTCTGCTCAAGGAGCGTCTGCCGGTGGAAAAATTTGGCTATGACGCTGTTTTCTTCATTCTGCTCATACTCTGCTTTGCATGGGGCGGCGACACCTGCGCCTACTTTGCAGGCCGCGCTTTCGGCAAGCATAAGCTGTGCCCGGTGGTCAGTCCCAAAAAGACGGTGGAGGGTGCCATCGGCGGTGTGCTGGGCACCATGGTGTTCGGCGTGGTCGCTACCCTCATCTACTCTATTGCAGCAAACCGCATGGAAGCCTTTACCCGCTCTAATATCGGCGTTTCCATGTATGTTATTATCGCGCTGCTGGGCTGCATCGCCGCAGTGCTGGGCATCTACGGCGACCTGTTTGCCAGCGTGGTCAAGCGCCAGTGCGGCATTAAGGACTACGGCACCATCTTCCCGGGTCACGGCGGCATTCTGGATCGCTTTGATAGTGTGATGTTCATTGCACCCTTCGTGACCATGGTCATCACCGCCGTGTTCTACGCCTGATACAGGGGAGGAAACTGTTATGTCTAAAAAAATTACGCTGCTGGGCTCTACCGGTTCCATCGGTACCCAAAGTCTGGATGTCATCCGCGCCCAAGGGTACGAGGTCTACGGCCTTTCTGCCCACAGCCATGTGGAAAAGATCTTACAGCAGATCGAGGAGTTCCACCCGAAATATGTCTGCATGACCGACCCGGACGCCGCCGCAAAGCTGGATGCTGCGCTGGCAGGCCGGGCAAATGCGCCCAAGCTGCTCACCGGCCCGGAGGGGCTGAAGGAACTGGCAGCGCTGGACGGCCCGGACGTGGTGCTGAACAGCGTGGTGGGCATTGCCGGCCTTGGTGCCAGCCTGTGCGCCATCGAGAGCGGCCACGACTTGGCACTGGCTAACAAGGAGAGCCTTGTCACCGGTGGTCATCTGGTCACACAGGCTGTGGAAAAGCACGGCGTACAGCTGCTTCCTGTGGACAGCGAACACTCCGCCATCTTCCAGTGCCTGCAGGATAAGGAGAGCGCCCCCAGCCTGACCAAAATTCTGCTCACTGCCTCCGGCGGTCCCTTCTTTGGTATGACCACCGAGCAGCTGCGCGGCAAGACCCGTGCAGACGCCCTTAAACACCCCAACTGGAATATGGGCGCGAAGATCACCATCGACTCCGCCACCCTGATGAACAAGGGACTGGAGCTCATCGAAGCCGTGTGGCTCTTTGGCCTGCCGCCGGAAAAAATCCAGATCGTGGTGCAGCGCCAGAGCATCGTCCACTCTGCGGTGCAGTTCAGCGATAATTCGATCATTGCCCAGCTGGGTGTGCCGGATATGCGCATCCCCATCCAGTACGCCCTGACCTACCCCAAGCGTGTGCCGGGCGTAGTGCCGGAGCTGGATTTCACCACCCTGAAGCTGCTCACCTTCGATGTAGCCGATGAAGAGACCTTCCGTTGCCTTGCCGCCTGCAAAAAGGCCATTCGCAAGGGCGGTCTTGGCCCCTGCGCCGCCAACGGTGCCAACGAGGAAGCCGTTAAGCTGTTCCTTGAGGACAAGATCGGCTTTTTGGATATCGGCCGTCTGGTGGAGGCTGTTGTGGACAGCGACAGCTTCGGCGGCGACTATACGCTGGCAGACGTGTACGAGTGCGACCGCATGGCGCGCGCATTCGTGCGGGCACACCTGTAACGCTTTATCAGCAATATACGCCCCGGCGCTGTTTTTGTAACAGTTCCGGGGCGATATAGGAGAACGAATGTCATTTATTATCACCATCCTTGCCGCGCTGCTTGTGTTCAGTGCGGTGATCGCCATCCACGAGTTCGGGCATTTTACTGTGGCAAAGCTCTGCGGCATTCAGGTCAACGAGTTTTCCATCGGCATGGGGCCGGTGCTCTGGAAAAAGAACCATAAAGGCACCCAGTACAGCCTGCGCGCCCTGCCTGTGGGTGGCTTTGTAGCGCTGGAAGGGGAGGAAAGCCCCGAAAGCCAGCAGGCAGAAGCTGCTCACGCTGCGCAGGAGCAGCCCGCCCCGGAGACGGAAGCGCCCGTGCAGCCCACCGGCGTCCCCCTGAACGAAGCGCCGGTGTGGCAGCGGGTACTGGTCATGGTGGCCGGTGCGGTCATGAACTTTGTGCTGGGCTTTGTGGTGCTGGTGATCCTCATCGCCGCCCAGAACGAGCCCATCACCAGCAAGACCATCTATGCCATTCAGGACGGTGCCCTCTGCGGGCAGACCGGCCTGCAGGCGGGGGACAAGGTTTTGGCGGTGAACGGCCGCCGCTGCTTTGTGGCCAACGATATCCTGTACGAGCTGGTGCGCACCCAGTCTTACAGTGCGGATTTTACCGTACTGCGGGACGGCCAAAAGGTGCAGCTGCCGGGGGTGCAGTTCGACACATGGCAGGATGAAAAAGGCGAGACCCACATGAGCATCGGTTTTTCTGTCTACGGGCTGGAAAAGACCCCCGGCAACGTGCTGCGGGAGGCGGGCAACAGCGTGCTGTACTATGGGCGCATCGTGTTCACCTCCCTTGTGGACTTAGTGCGCGGGCGGGAAAGCATCAATAACCTCTCCGGTCCGGTGGGCATCGTGTCGGCCATCGGGCAGGCCGCCAGCTACGGCTGGCAGGACCTGCTGGAGCTGCTGGCGCTCATTACCGTCAACCTTGGCATCCTCAACCTACTGCCCTTCCCGGCGCTGGATGGCGGCAAGGTGGTATTCTTGGTCATTGAAGGCGTCACCGGCCATGCTGTGCCGGAAAAACTGCAAAGTGTGCTCACCCTTGCAACCTTTGGGCTGCTGTTCGGGTTGATGCTCTTTGCAACTTACAACGATATTCTCCGGCTCATCACCGGGACAGTATAAGAAAGGGGAACCCTTATGCGGCAGAAAAAACGCGAAGTGAAGATCGGCAATGTGACCATCGGCGGCAGCAACCCCATTGCGGTGCAGACCATGCTCAATGTGCCGGTGGAGGACATCGAGGGCAATGTGGCGCAGGCCAAGCGGTGCGAGGCCGCAGGCTGCCAGATCTTGCGGGTGACCTGCCCCAGCCCGGCAGATGCAAAGTGCATCGAGGCTGTCAAAAATGCAGTGAACATCCCCATCGTGGCAGATATCCACTTTGACTACAAGGCAGCGCTGGCCTGTGCCGATGTAGGTGTTGATAAGATCCGCATCAACCCGGGCAACATCGGCGACGACGACCGGGTAAAGGCGGTGGTGGACGCCTGCCAGCAGAAGAACATCCCCATCCGCATCGGTGTCAACGGCGGCAGTCTGGAAAAGCACATTCTGGCCCGTTACGGCGCACCCACCCCGGAAGCCATGGTGGAAAGCGCTTTGTACCATGTGCGCCTGCTGGAAAAGTTCGATTTCAATAACATCGTCATCTCCATCAAAAACTCCAACGTGCCCCGCATGATGGAGGCCTACCGCCAGCTCAGCGCCGTCACCGACTATCCGCTCCATGTGGGCGTCACCGAAGCCGGTACCTACCAGATGGGTCTGCTGAAAAGCGGCATGGGCATCGGCGGAATGCTGCTGGAGGGCATCGGCGACACCATCCGCGTGTCGCTGGCTGCTGAGCCGGAAAAAGAGGTGGAAGCGGGCTTCAACATCCTGCGCGCCGTGGGCTTTCCGGTCACCGGGCCGGAGGTCATCACCTGTCCCACCTGCGGACGCACCCAGTACCCCTGCACTGAGATCGCCAACGAGGTGGAAAAACGGCTGCAGGGCTACAAAAAGTCCATCAAGGTGGCCGTGATGGGGTGCGTTGTCAACGGCCCCGGCGAAGCGCGTGAAGCCGATATCGGCATTGCGGGTGGCAAGGGTGAAGCCGTGCTGTTCATCCACGGCAAGCCCATCAAAAAGCTGACCGGCGATAACATTCTGGATCAGTTCATGGACGAGATCTATAAACTGTAAGCATTCTTTTCACTACTGCCACACCCGCAAAAACGGGTGCGGCAGTTTGTGCTGTAAAGAACCCACCAAAAAGGAGTACCATTTGTGAAACCACTTGTTTCCCAGCTGTGGCCGCAGTTTATGGCGGACCCGGATTTTGCGGCCTGCTTCGGGCAGGTGATCGTGGAGCACGCCCGGATGCTGCGGCAGGACCGGCAGGTCGAGTTTACCCTGCGCAGCGCCGCCCCGCTGGATCAGAACCTCTGTGCCCGGTTGCTTGCTTCCCTGCAGCCGGACTACGAGGGCTTTGAGCTGAAGATCAAAAACCTGTTCGGCTATGCCATGCTGGACGAACACGCTCTGCGTACCCTGCTGGAGGACATGAAGCGGGACGGTGTGCCCATCAACGGCTTTCTGGACCGGAGCAGCATTACCATCACCGGACAGAATATCACGGTGGGGGTGTGCCACGGCACAAAGTTTTTGCAGGAGATGGGCTTTGAGGAACTGCTTGCCAAGCGCATTGCTGAGCACACCGGCATTACCCCCAAGGTGACGCTGCAAAGCGCGGTGACTGCGGCCGAGCAGCAGCAGATGGAAGAAAAGCTGGAACGCAAGATTGCACCGCCGGTGGTCAAATTTGAGAAAAAGAACACCGCACCGTCTATCAAAGTGGAGGGACTCAACCTTACCGACAAGCCGGTCACCATCTTCCACGGCAAAATGTTCACCCCCAAAAACCTCACGCCCCTCAAGGATTTGGGCGGCGAGGGCGGAAAGTGCATGATCTGGGGCGATGTGTTCTTTACCGAGGTCAAGGGCAACTACCGCAAGATCTACACCGTGTCCATCACCGACTATACCGGCTCGATCAACCTGAAGGTCCGCGCACAGGAAGGAGAGGACTGCTCCAAGTGGGAGAGCATCGGCAAGGGCAGCACGGTCATCGTACGGGGCGACTGCTCCTACGATAAATACGAGCACGACTACATCGTGTACCCCTACGATGTGCTGATCGTGGAGCGCAAAAAGCGGGAGGATACCGCCCCGGAAAAGCGGGTGGAGCTGCATCTGCACACCAAGCTTTCCAGCATGGACGGCTTTTGCGACCCCGGCGGCATCGTCAAGCTGGCGCACCGCATGGGACACCCCGCCATTGCCATCACCGACCACGGCGTGTGTCAGGGCTACCCCGAAGCCATGCTGGCAGCCGATGACATCCACAAAAAGGACCCGGACTTCAAACTCATCTACGGGTGCGAAGCCTATTTTGTGGATGACATGGTGCCCTGCGTCTACGGCGTAAAGGATCAGCCGCTGGACGGCGAGTTCTGCGTGTTCGACACCGAGACCACCGGTCTTGACCCCGGGGTGGAGTACCTTACCGAGATCGGCGCGGTCATCATCCGCAACGGTGAGGTAGTGGAGGAATTCGACACCTTCGTCAAGCCCGGCAAGCCCATCACCCCCAAGATCACCGAGCTGACCGGCATCACCAACGAGATGGTAGCGGATGCCCCCAGTGAAAAGGAAGCGCTGGAAGCCTTTCTTGCCTTTGCGGGCGACCGCATTCTGGTGGGGCACAACGTCCACGCCTTTGATATGCGCTTTCTGCGGGCAGCCGCCAAGCGCAGCGGCATCAAGTTGGAGCCCACCTATATCGACACCCTGACCATGGCGCAGACCATGTACCCGGGTCTGCACAACTATAAGCAGGGCACCATCAACAAGCATCTGGAGCTGCCCACCTACGAGGCGCACCGCGCCTGCGAGGACTCCGCTGCGCTGGGACGCATCTTCTGCGTGATGCTGAACGACCTTGCGGAAAAAGAGGTAACGAAGGTCAGCGAGATCAACACCGGTCTTGGCGGCAACCGCGAGGTACTGAAAAAGAAATACTACCACCTGATCATTCTGGTCAAAAACCAGATGGGTCTGAAAAATCTGTATAAAATCGTCAGCGAGGCGCACGTCAACTACTTCTTCAAAAAGCCCCGCGTGCCCCGCAGTTTGCTGAACAAGTACCGGGACGGCTTGCTGCTTACCAGCGCCTGTGAGGCAGGCGAGCTGTACCGCGCCATCGTGGACGGCACCAGCTACGAGGAACTGAAAAAGATCGCCGCCTACTACGATATCCTTGAGATCCAGCCGCTGGGCAACAACGCCTATATGGTGCGGGACGGCAAGGTGGACAGCGAGGAGCGAATCAAGGAGTTCAACCGCACCGTCATCAAGCTGGGCGAGGATCTGCACAAGCCGGTCATCGCCACCGGCGACGTGCACTTTACCGAGCCGGAGGATGCGATCTACCGCGCTGTATTGCAGGCGGGCAACGGCTTTAAGGATGCCGACAACCAGCCGCCGCTGTTCTTCCGCACCACGCAGGATATGCTGGCACAGTTCTACTATCTGCCCAAGGAAAAGGCCTACGAGGTTGTGGTAAAGAACCCCCGCAAGATCGCCGCCATGATCGATAACAATGTGCGCGCCATCCCCCGGGGCACCTACCCGCCCAGCATTGAAGGCGCAGAGCAGCAGCTGCGCGATGCCACATGGGAACACGCCAAGCGGGATTACGGCGACCCCTTGCCTGAGATCGTGGAAAAGCGGCTGCAAAAGGAGCTGGATTCCATCTGCGGCCACGGCTACGCGGTTCTGTACGTCATTGCGGTCAAGCTGGTGGCCTACTCCAATGCGGGCGGCTATCAGGTGGGCAGCCGTGGCTCGGTCGGCTCCTCCGCTGTGGCGCACTTCTCCGGCATTTCGGAGGTGAACAGCCTGCCGCCCCACTACCGCTGCCCCAAGTGCAAGCACAGCGAGTTCATCACCGACGGCAGCGTGGACGATGGCTTTGACCTGCCGGACAAAAACTGCCCCCACTGCGGCACCCGGATGCTGGTGGACGGCCACGACATCCCCTTCGAGACCTTCCTCGGCTTCTACGGCGATAAGGAGCCGGATATCGACCTGAACTTCTCCGGCGAGTACCAGTCCAACGTGCACCGCTACACCGAGGAACTGTTCGGCAAGGCCAACGTGTTCAAGGCCGGTACGGTGTCCGGCATTCAGGATAAAACTGCCTACGGCTACGTTAAAAAGTATCTGGACGAGCGGCAGCGCACCGTCAACCACGCCGAGGAAAACCGCCTGACGCTGGGCTGCACCGGCGTCAAACGCACCACCGGTCAGCACCCCGGCGGCATGGTAGTCGTGCCGGACACCTACGAGATCTACGATTTCTGCCCCATCCAGCACCCGGCGGATGACGTGGCGGGCGGCCTGCTGACCACCCACTTCGAGTTCAAGTATCTGCACGACACCTTGCTCAAGCTGGACGAACTGGGCCACGATATGCCCACCTTCTACAAGTATTTTGAGGAGTACACCGGTATCCCCATCGACAGCATCCCCATGAACGACCCCAAGGTGTACAGCCTGCTGACCAGCCCGGAAGCGCTGGGCGTGACCCCGGAGCAGATCGACAGCCAGACCGGCACCTTCGGCATCCCGGAAATGGGCACGAACTTCGTGCGCGGAATGCTGGTGGAAGCACGGCCTAAGAATTTCTCCGAGCTGATCCAGATCTCCGGTCTGTCCCACGGTACGGACGTGTGGACGGGCAACGCGGACGAGCTGATCCGCAGCGGTACCTGCACCATTGCAGAGGTCATCGGCTGCCGTGACAGTATCATGCTGTACCTGCTGCGCAAGGGGCTGGAACCCAAGATGGCCTTTGATATCATGGAAGCCGTGCGTAAGGGTAAGGTGGCCAAGGGCGGCTTCCAGCCGGGCTGGGAGGAAGCCATGCGGGAACACGAGGTACCGGACTGGTACATCGAGAGCTGCCGCAAGATCAAGTATATGTTCCCCAAGGCCCATGCTGTGGCCTACCTGATGAGCGCCATCCGGCTGATGTGGTACAAGATCTACAAGCCGCAGGCGTTCTATGCGGTGTACTTTACCGTGCGCGGCGATGATATCGACTACGAAGCCGCCATTGGCGGCGCTGCCGTGGCGCGCGCCCACATGGAAGCAGTCAAGCGCCGCCTGAAGGAGGAAAAGAACGCCAAGGACGAGGACGTGCTGGTCAGCTTACAGCTGGTCAACGAGATGCTGAGCCGCGGGTACGAGTTTTTGCCCATCGAGCTGGGCAAGAGCCGCGGTTCCAAGTATGTGGTGGAGGACGACAAGGTGCGTCTGCCCTTCAGCGCCCTGAAGGGATTAGGCGGTGCCGCCGCCGAGGCACTGGAGCGGGTGACCATCCACGGAGAGGAATATATCTCGGTGGAGGAGCTGCAGCAGGCCTCCGGCGTGGGCAGCAGCATTCTGGATCGTCTGCGTCAGGTGGGGGCACTGGGCGACCTGCCCGAGAGCAGCCAGGTGAGCTTCTTCTAAAAACATGACAAAGCAAAAAATCTCCGCGTCTGGTTCAGCGCCCGACGCGGAGATTTTTATTGCTTATTTGGCGGTGTTGTTCCGTCGCCGATAGGAATCAGTCGATGGCGTACTCATCGGAGTCGATATAGGCCTGATAAAAGTCGTTCTCGGCGTCCTCTGCAGTGTAATCGTCCGGGAACTCTTTTTCCAGATAGACGTTGATCCCGCTGAGGTAAAAGCCGATAGCACCCTGTTCCAGCTGGTTGGGTTCGTACAGCGGCATCATCTGTTTGACCACCCAGCCCTTATTGATCCAATGGTCCAGCAGATCCTCCACGCGGGGAATGTCCTCCATAAACAACCGGTCGCAGTTGCGGATCTCTCTGGGGTTGCCGTCATTGATGTGAATCAGTTTGCACTTTTTCATTGGAATGCTCCTTACAGGGGGGGATGCTTACTCCACGCTGATCATATAGTAGTAAACGGGCTGGCCGCCGCGGATGTGGCTTACTTCCACATGGTTGGGGCACTTTGCCTTCACGATCTCGGTGACCTTTTCGGCATCCTCGTCGCTCACGTCACAGCCGGAAATAATGGTGACAAAGCTGGAATCCTTCTTGCACATATTGCGTGCCAGACGGTAGGTGGCCTTGGTGATATCAGTGGAGGTGGAAACGATCTTGCCGTTCTCCAGCGCCATGATCTCACCCTTGCGGATGCGCTTGCCGTCATACTCGCTGTCGCGGGCGGCGTAGGTGATCAGACCGGTGGACACCTTGTCGGCAGCAGCCATCATGTTGATGGTGTTGGTCTCGGCGTTCACAGAGGGATCAAAGTTCAGCATGGCGGTAATGCCCATGGGCACGGTGCGGGTGGGCAGAACGACCACCTGACGGTCGGCCAGCTTCTGGGCCTGCTCAGCAGCCATGATGATGTTCTTGTTGTTGGGCAGCACGAACACGGTCTTGGCGGGCACGCTCTGGATGGCTGCCAGAATGTCCTCGGTAGAGGGGTTCATGGTCTGGCCGCCGGACACCACAGCGTCTGCTGCCAGATCGGTGAACACAGCCTTCAGGCCCTCACCGGCGGCAACGGCCACAAAGCCGTAGTCGCGGCTGGGGTCCACGGCAGCGTAGATGAACTCGCTGGCCTGAGAGGGAGCCTTCTCGGCAGAAGCCTGCTTTTCAAGGCTCTTGCCCTGCTTCTGGCGGGCAAGGAACTGCTCGTGCATATTCTCGATCTTGAAGTTGGTCAGGTAACCGTACTTGATGGCCTCGCTCAGGATCTTGCCGGGGTCGGCGGTGTGAACGTGCAGGTTGATGACGTCGTCATCCTCAATGCAGACCACGCTGTCGCCGTTGGACTCTGCAAAGGCGCGCATCTTGGCGGCGCTTGCACCCTCGTTCTTGTTGATGAGGAACTGGGTGCAGTAGCCGTTGGTAATGTCCTCCACCTTCATCAGGTCGTCGGTGAACACGCCCTTACCGGCATTTTCAGTGGACAGCTTTGCCTTGTTGGGGGCAGCCTCGCCGCCGACAATCATGCCCTCGCCGTGGAACACCTTGCCCATGCCCTCAAAGATGACCATGATGCCCTGACCGCCTGCGTCCACAACACCGGCCTTCTTCAGCACGGGCAGCAGGTTGGGGGTATCCTCCAGTGCCTTCTGACCGGCAGTCAGCACCACGTCCCACAGGGCGGGCACGTCGGCGGCATCGCTGGCAGCAGCTTCCTCAGAAGCAACGCGTGCAACGGTCAGAATGGTGCCCTCGGTGGGCTTCATCACGGCCTTGTAAGCGCCCTCAACGCCCTTCTGCAGGGCAGCCACGATGTCGGCAACGTCAGCCTCTTTTTTGCCCTCCAAAGCCTTGGAGAAGCCGCGGAACAGCAGGCTGGTGATAACGCCGGAGTTGCCGCGCGCACCGCGCAGCATGGCAGAAGCGGCAGTCTTGGCAGCCTCGCCCACGGTGCAGCTGCCGTCCAGAGCTTCCAGCTCACGCACGGCAGCGCCCACGGTCATACCCATGTTGGTGCCGGTGTCGCCATCCGGCACGGGGAAAACGTTCAGCTCGTCCACGCGGGAACGCTGGTTGTTGATGTTGTTGGCGCCGGAAATGATGGCGTCGCGCAGGATCTTACCAGAAATCATTGTTCTTACTCCTTAGTAACTGGCCGGAAAAGCCCGGCTCGGGTTTGCAGACAAATCAGGCGATGACGTCATCCACGGACACCACCACGCGGGCGACCTTCAGTCCGGTGGCCTGCTCCACCTCGTCCTTGACGCGGTGGGAGATGCTGCGGGCGGCGGTGGAAATGTTCAGGCCGTAGCTGACGGCAATGTGCAGCTCGATGACCAGACGCCCATTCTGCTGGGTCACGCGCACACCCTTTTCCGGGTAATCGGAACCGTATACCATGCTTTTCACAGCGTCAGTCATATTACGGGGAGCCATGGCAGCAACGCCGTAGCACTGTTTGGTGGCTTCACCCACCAGGGTGGAAAAATACCCATCAGTAAAGCTGACATTCCCAAGTGGGAAACGGGAAGTGATCATAGTCGCTCTGCTCCTTTATGTTATTTTTCATAAAAATACACGCAAGGGTCGGGGGCATTGGCTGTGCAAAACGAAACTTGCCTCAGATAAACACCCACCCTATTATACAACTTTGCACCGTGGTTGTACAGTTCAAATTGTTGGATTTACTGCTTTTTGCGCTCTTTTTGCATGGTTTTTGTAAAGAAAAAAGAGAGAGCCGCGCTCGACAGCCCTCGCGCCGCTTTGCGCAGCGGGTGTGGTATGCTGAAGGCAGGCTGTGTGGCGCCCATCAAAACGGAAAGTATGACAAATAAAGAAAAACAATCTGTGAATAAATTATAAAAGCTTCCTTGTCTGGCTTTCTTTGTCTATGAAAAAGTGCTAAAATATAAATGAAAAGGGAAAGGGGCTGTCAGCCCCCTTTTTCCATGATACTTCCCGGAATACGCCGGACGCACGGCACACGATATAACGCGGGCAGGCCTTTCCAACGGGCATTGCCTGTAAAAAATGCGATAGGAGTTGTTGGCATGAACATTCTCTTTTTTCTTTCCCCAAAGCAGGATCTGATGTACGTTTACGATGATTTCACCCTCCGGCAGACGCTGGAAAAGTGGGAAAATAACCGCTACGCCTCCATTCCGGTGCTGAACCGCAAAGGCGAATATGTGGGCACGCTGACCGAGGGGGATATCCTTTGGGGACTGAAAAAATACCATGGTCTGGATCTGGAAGCCGCCGAGGACATCCCTATCTCGGAGTTTGCGCATAAGCGGGACTACAAGGCCGTCACGGTGACCACCAGTATGGATGAACTGGTGGAGGCCGCCATGAACCAGAACTTCGTCCCGGTGGTGGATGACCGGGGTATTTTCATCGGCATTGTGCGGCGGCAGGCTATCATCCGTTACTGCTACGATAAATCCCGCAAGATCGAAATGACCCGTACTGGCCGCCCCGTAAAGGAGCTGGCTGGCGTACATTAAAACAGATGCCGTTTTTGTCTGTGTCCATCCTGTAAAAATGTAGACCCGGAAAGTCCGCAGACTTTCCGGGCTTACTCTGTTCAAGACAAGATTCTCGCTGAAAAAGGGCGCTGCACGGTAAATGTGCAGCGCCCTCATTGCTAATTGTTACTTGTTGCGGATGTACTCGTCCATGGCCTTTGCAGCTGCCTTACCGGCACCCATGGCCTTGATGACGGTAGCAGCGCCGGTCACGGCGTCACCACCGGCGTACACGCCGTCGCGGCTGGTCTTGCCCTCGTCGCCCTCGGTCACGATGCAGCCGTGCTTGTTGGTCTCCAGACCCGGGGTGGTGGAGCGGATCAGCGGGTTGGGGCTGGTGCCCAGGCTCATGATCACGGTATCCACTTCCAGCTCAAACTCGCTGCCCTGCTTTTCAATGGGACGGCGGCGGCCGGAAGCATCCGGCTCACCCAGTTCCATCTCGATGCAGGTCATGGAGTGCACAAAGCCGTCCTCGTCCGGGTGGATGGCAACGGGGTTGCACAGGGTCTTGAAGATGATGCCCTCTTCCTCGGCGTGCTCCACCTCTTCCTTACGGGCGGGCAGCTCAGCCATGCCGCGGCGGTAGACGATGTACACGCTCTCGGCACCCAGACGCAGGGCGCTGCGGGCAGCGTCCATAGCCACGTTGCCGCCGCCCACAACGGCGACCTTCTTGCCGGTGCGGATGGGGGTCTTGCTGGTGGGCAGGTAAGCCTTCATCAGGTTGGAGCGGGTCAGAAATTCGTTGGCGGAGTACACGCCCTTCAGGCTCTCGCCGGGGATGTTCATGAAGCGGGGCAGACCGGCGCCGGAGCCTACGAACACGGCCTCGTAGCCGTACTCGCCCATCAGCTCGTCAATGGTCAGCACCTTGCCTATGACCATGTTGCACTCAAAATCCACGCCCATCTTCTTCAGGCCGTCGATCTCCTGCTGGACGATAGCCTTGGGCAGACGGAACTCGGGGATGCCGTACATCAGCACACCGCCTGCAACGTGCAAAGCTTCGTAAACGGTCACCTTGTAGCCCAGCTTTGCCAGATCACCGGCGGCGGTCAGACCGGCAGGGCCTGCGCCGATGATGGCCACCTTATGGCCGTTCCACGCGGGCACGATGGGTGCGGTGTGCACGTTCTCGCGGTGCCAGTCGGCCACAAAACGCTCCAGACGGCCAATGGCCACCGGCTCGTTCTTGATGCCGCGGGTGCACTTGCCCTCACACTGGCTCTCCTGCGGGCAGACACGGCCGCAGACAGCAGGCAGGGAAGAGGAGCGGTTGATCACCTGATAGGCGGCCTCAAAGTCGCCCTCGGCAACATGGGCGATAAACTCCGGAATGTCGATGCCCACGGGGCAGCCGGACTGGCAGGGCTTGTTCTTGCAGCCGATGCAGCGCTTGGCCTCGTTCACAGCCATCTCGGCGGTGTAGCCCAGAGCCACTTCTTTGAAGTTCTTATTGCGGACGTTGGGGTCCTGCGTGGGCATGGGGCACTTTTTGGGATCCATATTGAAAGCCATTTTACATTCCCTCCTGAGTCTTGAACAGGTTGCAGGCTGCCTCACGGGCGTGTGCCTCAAACGGGCGGTACATGGTGCCGCGTGCCATTGCCTCGTCAAAATCCACCAGATCGCCGTCAAAGTCCGGGCCGTCCACGCAGGCAAACTTGGTCTGACCACCCACGGTCAGGCGGCAGCCGCCGCACATACCGGTGCCATCGATCATGATGGGGTTCATGGAAACGATGCTTTTCAGGCCGTGCTTCTGGCAGGTCTTGACCACAAACTTCATCATGATCAGCGGGCCGATGGTGATGACCAGATCGTACTGGTTGCCGGCAGCCACCAGCTCGTCCAGCGCAGCGGTGACTACGCCCTTGGTGCCGTAGCTGCCGTCATCGGTCATAATGCGCAGTTCGTCGCTGCAGGCGTTGAACTCGTCCTCAAGGATCAGCAGATCCTTATTGCGGAAGCCGACTACGCTGTGCACCACGCAGCCCTGATCGTGCAGCTCCTTGGCAATGGGCAAGGCAATGGCGCAGCCAACGCCGCCGCCCACGACGCACACCTTCTTCAGACCCTCGGTCTCGGTGGCGCGGCCCAGCGGGCCTACAAAGTCGTGGACACAATCGCCTGCATTCAGGCTGTTCAGCTCCATGGTGGTACCGCCCACGATCTGGAAGATGATATCTACGGTGCCCTTTTCGCGGTCGTAACCGGCCACGGTCAGGGGGATACGCTCGCTGTCCTCAAACGGACGTACAATGATGAACTGACCCGGCTTTGCCTTTTTGGCGATCAGCGGGGCTTCGATGACCATCTTTGTCACGGTGGGGTTCAGCGCGACCTTTTCAGTGATCTTATACATTGCGTTAGCTCCTTTTTGCTGGCAATTCCTTTTTCTTTTCTATAAATGGAAGGTGCATCCGCGCGGGTGCATTTTCCGTTTGACAAAGCGTCCTCTTTATTATAATAGTTTGTGAAATAGAAAGCAACTGTGTTTTATACACGCGTTTTTCGTTATTTGTATAGATGGCGGCGGTTCAAACGGTATATTTGCACGATGCCGTCGCTGCGCCGGAAATCAAAGCGGCGCTGTTTGGCGCAATGCGGGGCGAAATCGCCGCAGGCTGCGGGCTACTTGAAATAAAAAAGACGTATCAGAGTTAAAAGACATTCTTTTTCAAAAAAATGTAAAATTGTAGTTGACAACTGCCGGTGTGTGCGGTATAATAACCAACGTCGCCGGACAACAGACCGGCAAAAACAAATGGAATGTGCGGCCGTAGCTCATCTGGTAGAGCGCCACCTTGCCAAGGTGGAGGTAGCGAGTTCGAGCCTCGTCGGCCGCTCCA
>CABQER010000008.1 GCA_902463235.1 uncultured Faecalibacterium sp.
GACTGAAAATCCCCGTGTCATTGGTTCGATTCCGATCGGAGGCACCACGTCGAAAGTCGTGTAAGACTTTCTCCTTTTCCACACAAAATCTTGCTTTGCAAGCTTTCGCGGGGACCCCGAAATTCGCAAGAATCGCTCGGGAGGGTGCAGGGATAAATGCACCGGATATGCGGCCGTAGCTCATCTGGTAGAGCGCCACCTTGCCAAGGTGGAGGTAGCGAGTTCGAGCCTCGTCGGCCGCTCCAATACGAAGCCATCGTTGATGCAGAAATGCAAAAGCGATGGCTTTTTTGTTTTGTGTGGCGATTGCCGGGAATATCCGCAGCCCCGCGCTTTCGCAGAAAGCGGCGCTGCACCTGCCGTTTCCCATCACGACCCCGCCTGTGAAAAAGGAGCAGCGGAACGCCCGCAGGCGTTCCGCTGCTCCGAAATCTAAAATACTATTTCCGCTGACTATGCCCAGCAACGACGACGACCGCCGCCAGTGGCGGAAACAGGGAGGAGTTGTTGGGGCAGCGGCCAGCAAGACGCGCGTGCCGCCCAAGGCACGATGCGGATGCTGGGTGCCGCAACCCGTAAGACGCGGAGGGCATTTTAAATCGTCCTTCTTACAATATAAATATACTGCTACTGGGCGGCGGCTCTGCTTACATCACCATGGTGATGATCAGCGCACACAGCGGCAGGGTGACGATGCTGAGCAGGGTGGTCAGCACCACGCTTCCGGCGGCAAAGTGCTCATCGTGGCCGAACTGCACCGCAAATACCGAGGTGATGGCGGCAGCCGGGCAGCATTCCAGCAGCGTGACCACCTGTGCGGCAGTGCCGTGGAAGCCCAGCACCCCGAACAGTGCCAGCGTAGCCGCCGGGATCAGCAGCATACGCACAGAGGCAAGCTTCCAGATGTGCTTGTCGGTCACGATGCTGCGCACGTCACCGGCGGCGATCAGCATACCGGTGATGAGCATGGACAGCGGGGTGTTCACCCCGGCCAGCAGCTCCAGCGGCTGGGTGATCAGGGCAGGCAGCGGGATCTGCAGCAGATAGATGCCAAGACCCACCACAATGGCGTACAGCACCGGGGTGCGCACCAGACTGCGGGCGACCTCCTTTACACTGGAGCCGCCACTGACAAGGCCGTAGCCCAGCGTCCACAGCAGAATGTTGAACACGGTAACGTAGGCGCTGGCATACAAAAGACCCTCAGAGCCGAACAGCGCCGAAATAAGCGGGAAACCCATGTATGCCGCGTTGGAAAAAATGCAGGCAAACCGGAAAATGGGCATCCGGCTGCCGGTCTTGCGTGCCGTGAGCAGCAGGGTGATCACGGTGCCCAGCAGCACAGACAGGACGCTCATGCCGAAAGCCGCCAGCAGATTGCGCAGGATCTGGGCGCTGAACTCCATGCGGTAAGAGTTTACCACCATGGCCGGTACGATGATGTACACCAGCAGATTGGAAAGTGCCTGCTTGTTTTCCAGCTTGAGCACGCCGGTCTTGACCGCCACCATGCCTGTGCCGATCAACAGGAACAAGACCGCGACCTGCTGCGCAGTGATGAGAGCCAGTTCCATAAAATTCTCCTCCTCTAAGGTCGTGACGCGTATACCACGAAAGATACAACACAGGTATAGCACAAAACCCTGCGGATAGCAAGGCTAAACGCAGGGCTTTGCAAGATTTTGCAGTAAATGCTTACAAAATGACATTTTTGATCAGCAGGGAGATGCTGCCGTCATCAGCGTGCAGGAATTCTACCTCGGATTCGGCGTTCAATAACTCCGTGGGGATCTTTACCTCGATGCCGTTGGCGGTGCGTAGGCTGCGGCTCTCCATCCGGCGGATGCGGGCAGGGGTCACAGTCACCGGCTGGGCGGCGCTGTCAATGACATCGCTCTTTTCCACATAGTCGTCAAAAGGCACAGCGGCGAGAGGGTATTCCTCTTCCAGCTGCTGGCGCACCTGCTGGATGGACACCTGATTGTCGTTGTCAGCAGCCTGATTGGCGATCATCATGGCCACCTGTGCCTCCACATGGGGCGTTTCGGCGTAGTTTTCCTGCACAGCCTGCACGGCGGCTTCCTGAATGGCTTGCAGCTTTTTCTTTTCCGGCTGGGCAGTAGTGTACTGGAACACCACGGTGGAAAGATAAAACTCCTTGTGGCCGTCGATATCGTATTTCTTTTCCAGCAGACGCATGGAGTAATCGGTCAGGTCTACCAGTGCGCCTTCCTCAACTTTGCCACTCTGGGTGGGCAGGCAGGCGCGCTGCTGGATGATGGAGTTCACCGGCGCACCCTCCACGGTCTCGGTGTAATGGGTGTAGCCGTTTTTGTAGTTCAGCTTCAGGATGCCCAGCCACGGCGCGCCGTCCCGGGTAAAATCCACCACGGCAAGGTCTGCCCCGGGGATGGTGGTGTGGGCGTGCATATAGTCGAACAGCACCCCGGCAATGCGGCAGGAAAGATCCACAAAGTCCTGATTATGCTCCAGCTCATTTTTAAAGGCCGAGTCCGGCAGCGGGCGGCACTGACGGATCTCGTCGCTGGCCAGCAGCTTTTCAATGTGGTTCTGCAGGTAGGCGTTTTTTTCGGCGGTCAGTTCCATGGGCCCGCCGCTGAGCACCGGCGCTTCCATGGTGGTATCCAGAACGTGCAGAATGGCCTGATGAATGATGATCTCCATTGTTGCTCCTCATTTCGTGACGTAGTGTTTGCGCCCAGTATAGCACAACCGCCGGAAAAAGGCGAGAGCCGCCCGGGGATTTTGCGGATTCTACAATTTACAAATCCCGCCAAAAGGGCTATACTTATAATATCTGTGCAAAAGGAGGTGGAGCTGGTGGACGAGCAGCAGCTGGAACAAATCGAAGGCGTTGTGGAGGATATTATCTACGAGAACGAGGATAACGGCTATACGGTGTTCGAGATCTCCGGCGGCGGGGTGCTCACGGTGGTCTGCGGCATCGTAGGCGAGCTGCACGCAGGCGAAAGCGTCGTCTGCCGCGGCCGGTACGAAAACCACGCCACCTATGGCCGCCAGTTCCACGCGCAGGAATGCGAGACCGATATGCCCAAGGATCTGGAAGCGGTATATGCCTTTCTGGCCAGCCGCTCCCTGCCGTATATCGGCGCAAGAACTGCGGATAAGATCATTGATATGTTTGGCGCCGAGGCGCTGGAGGTCATCGCCAACGACCCCGCCCGGCTGACCAAGATCCCCGGCATCTCACCGGATAAAGCCGACCGCATTCAGCAGGAGTTCAAGCGGATGTTCGGCATGCGGGAACTCATCGCCTATCTGGCGCAGTTCGAGATCAGTCCCCGCAAGGCTATGGAGGTGTTCAAGGCCTTTGGCGTGGGGGCAATGCAGGCCATCGCGTCAAACCCCTATCTGCTGTGCGGCGAGCCGTTGCAGCTGGACTTCCGTCACGCAGACAGCATCGCCCAGTATTACCACATGGAAGGAGACTGCGCCCAGCGGTTGGAAGCTGCCCTGCTGCGCACTTTGCGCCACAACGCGGGCAACGGCCACACCTGTCTGCCCCGGGCACAGCTGCTGGCGACCGCCTCCAACTTTATCCACCAGCCGCCGGAAAAGCTGGCCCGGGCGTTGGATCATTGCATCGAGACGGAAGAACTGGCCGTGAAAATGTTCGATGCCGTGCCCTATATCTACCTGCCGGATCTTCTGGCGGCGGAGCAGGACATTGCCGACCGGCTGAATCTGCTGGCAAAGCGCGGCAAGAATACCGTGCGGGAGCTGGATAAAAACATTCAGATCTTAGAGCTGACCCAAGGGTTTGCTTACGCCCCCCTGCAAAGGGAAGCCATCCGCAAGGCTATGACAGAGAACTGCCTTGTGCTTACCGGCGGCCCCGGCACCGGCAAGACCACCACCGTCAACGCCATTTTGCAGCTGCTGGAAAATCAGGCCGAGCGGGTAGCCCTGTGCGCCCCCACCGGCCGCGCCGCCAAGCGTCTCAGCGAGCTGACCGGCCGCAAGGCCAGCACCATCCACCGCCTGCTGGAGGTGGACTATACCGGCGGCGTGGTCAGCTTTATCCATAACGACAAAAACCTGCTCAAGTGCGATGTGGTCATTCTGGACGAGATGAGCATGGTGGATGTCAAGCTGTTTCAGGCGCTCATTGCGGCGCTGCGCTACACCTGCCGTATTATTATGGTAGGCGATGCCGACCAGCTGCCCAGCGTAGGCGCGGGCAACATCCTCAGCGAGGTCATCCGCTCCGGCTGTGTGCCCACCGTCTGCCTGAACGAGATCTTTCGGCAGGCAAAGCGCAGCCTCATCGTGGAAAATGCCCACCATATCATCTCCGGTGAGCCGCTGCAAAAGGGCAGCAAGACCGACGACTTCTTCTTTCTGGAGACGGACGGCGAGGCGGCGCAGCGTCTGGTGTGCGACCTTGTCACCACCCGGCTGCCCCGGAGTTACGGCTTTGACCCCATCCGGGATATTCAGGTGCTGTGTCCCACAAAGCTTGGCCCTACCGGCACACAGGCGCTGAACGTGGAACTGCAAAACCTGCTCAACCCGCCCCAGAAGGGCAAGCCCCAGCTGCAAAGCGCCGCCCGGGTGTTCCGGGTGGGGGACAAGGTGATGCAAGTGCGCAACAACTACGAGATCGTATGGAACCGCATCGGCGGCGAGCAGGGCGTGGGTGCTTACAACGGTGATATCGGCATTGTGGAAAGCATCAATGTGCGGGAGCGCTCCATGGTGGTGCGCATGGACGACCGGCGTCTGCTCTACCCGGCGGAAAACCTGAACGAATTGGAGATCGCCTACGCCATCACAGTGCACAAAAGTCAGGGCAGTGAGTTCCCGGCGGTGATCCTGCCGGTGGCGCAGGTGCCGCCAAGGCTGTGTTACCGCAACCTGTTCTACACCGGTGTCACCCGCGCCCGCAGGCTGTGCGTTGTGGCGGGCCGCAGGGATGTGGTGAACAGCATGATGAGCAACATCCGGCAGAACCTGCGTTACAGCGGCCTGTGCGCCCTGCTGCAAGCCGGACAACCGCCGGAGCAGCTCAGCACAGAAGGGGAGAGCTCCTGATAAAACCGTACAGAACAGCGGCAAAGCTTGTATACTTTTTGCCGCAACTATGTTATACTAAAGCAGTCTTTGTTTTTTGCCCGCAGCTGCGGGCGTTACATACATGATAGAGGAACGCAGAGAAAGGAATCAGGCAATTATGGCACAGAATGATATCGGCATCGACCTTGGTACTACTACCATCATCATCGCGCAGGAGGGCAAGGGCGTGGTGCTCAATCAGCCCAGCGTCGTGGCAATGGATACCCGCAAGAACACCGTGCTGGAGGCCGGCGACAAGGCACTGGCCATGGTGGGACGCACGCCCAACTACATCTCCGCTATTTTCCCGCTGAAGGATGGCGTCATCAGCGACCACACCATGACCCGGGAGCTGATCTGCCGCTTTGTCAAGCAGGTGTACAGCTCCCACATGGTCAAGCCCCGGGTGGCAGTATGTGTGCCTGCCGCCATTACCGGCATCGAGAGCGACGCCGTGGTGGAGGCCGTGGTGGCAGCCGGTGCCCGTCAGGTATACCTGATCGACGAGCCTATCGCCGCAGCCCTTGGCTCCGGCATCGACATCACCCTGCCGGACGGCCGGATGATCATTGATATCGGCGGCGGCACCACGGATATCGCTGTGCTGAGCCTTGGCGGCAAGGTCAAGGCTACCAGTGTGCGCGTAGCCGGTAACCACTACGATGAGGAGATCCTCAAGCACGTCCGCAACAAATACAGCATTGCCATCGGCCAGCGCACCGCCGAGGAGCTGAAAAAGCACGTTGCCTGCTGCCCCCAGAAAACGGATTTCCACGAGAGCATGGAGATCAAGGGCCGCAGCCTGCTTACCGGTCTGCCGGTGCGCGTGACCGTTTCCACCGATGATCTGTACGAGCCGGTGATGATGCTCAGCGAGCAGATCGGCACCGCAGCCCATCAGGTGCTGGAAAAGACCCCGCCCGAACTGGCAGGCGATATCTACCGCAACGGCGTCATGCTGACCGGTGGCGGCGCCCAGCTGCACGGTCTGACCGAATATCTGAGCCAGGAACTGAAGGTGGAGGTCACCGTCTCGCCGGATCCCGTAAACTGCGTTGCACTGGGCACGGCACAAAGCCTTTCCATCGGTGATAAGCTGGAAACCGGCTTTACGGATGCCACCCCGCGCATCGGCCGCCGCTAAGCTTTGTTCGTTTTGTCCATGTCATATCACAAAGCAGCAAAAATAAAATTTGTTAATTTTTGTTGAAATGAATGGCAAAATACGGTATACTATACCCAAATTGATTTTCTGCTAACGATGTTGTATCGTTTGCAGTATCCAACAAACAGGAGGAAAAACCATGGACTTAGGTTTCGATGTGGTCGTTACCATTACTGGTATCGTGCTGGTGTTCCTGATCCTCGTGCTGCTGATGGCTATCATCACGCTGGAGGGCAAGATCTTCGACTCGATGAATGCCAAGAAGAAGGCCGCCAAGACTGCTGCGCAGGCACCTGCCGCAAAGCCCGCTGCCGCTCCGGTACAGCAGGCTGCGCCCGCTCCTCAGGTAGAGGAGGGCATCCCCGGTGATGTGGTGGCCGCCATTATGGCTGCTATCCATGCAATGGGCAACGGCAAGTACACCCTTAAGGCAGTGCGTCGTGGCAAAAATGGCTGGGGCAAGGCCGGCGTGAACGACACCACGGCCCCGTTTTAACACAGGAGGAAGAGCATGACACAGTTTATTGATACTCTGGTCGGTATTTTCCAAAGTTCCGGCTTTGCACAGTTTGGCCAGCCCGGCGGCTGGCTGTACGCCGTGATGATCTGCGTGGGCTGCTTTCTGCTGTACCTCGCCATCGTCAAAGAGTTCGAACCCCTGATCCTGCTGCCCATGGCATTTGGCATGATCCTTGCCAACCTCCCCGGCAGCGGCATCATTCACATGCAGTACTTCGTTGGTGACGGTCTGGAGCACCCCATGTGGGTCGAGATCCTGAATAACGGCGGTCTGGCCGATATGCTCTACATGGGCGTTAAGCTGGGCATCTACCCGCCGCTGATCTTCCTTGGCATCGGCACCATGACCGACTTTGCACCCCTGATCTCCAACCCCAAGAGCCTGCTGCTGGGCGCTGCCGCACAGTTCGGTATCTTCGGTACTTACATGGGCGCCCGTCTGCTGGCCGCTACCGGTCTGGTAGACTTCACCCAGAAGCAGTCCGCTGCCATCTCCATCATCGGCGGTGCCGACGGCCCCACCGCTATCTTCGTTACCTCCCGTCTGGCACCTGAGCTGCTGGGCAGCATCGCTGTGGCAGCGTACAGCTACATGGCACTGGTGCCCGTTATCCAGCCGCCCATCATGAAGGCATTGACCACCTCCAAGGAGCGCTCTGTGGTCATGAAGCAGCTGCGCACCGTCTCCAAGACCGAGAAGATCATCTTCCCCATCATGGTCGCTATCATTGTTTCCCTCATCGTGCCGGATGCCGCCGTTCTGGTCGGTATGCTGATGCTGGGCAACCTGATGAAGGAGTGCGGCGTTGTGGATCGTATCCAGAAGACCGCCGGCAATGAGCTGATGAACATCATCACCATCTTCCTGGCTCTGTCTGTTGGCTGCACCACCAGTGCAAACACCTTCCTGAACACCCGCACCCTGTTCATCATCGTGCTGGGCCTGATCGCCTTCTCCTTCGGCACCGCAGCCGGTGTGCTGTGCGGCAAGGTCATGTACAAGCTGACCGGTGGTCAGGTGAACCCCCTGATCGGTTCTGCCGGCGTTTCCGCTGTGCCTATGGCCGCTCGTGTTTCCCAGAAGGTCGGCCAGAGCGAGAACCCCTCCAACTTCCTGCTGATGCACGCCATGGGCCCCAACGTGGCCGGCGTTATCGGTTCTGCCGTTGCTGCTGGTATCCTGATCAACATCTTCGGCTAATCGCATCCTGAAACACTATCCCATGAGCCATCGCACAAGTCTGTGCGGTGGCTCTTTTTGTGTAGAACAATTTTAAATGGTGCCGCATTGCCGCTCTGGCCATATTCAGCGGAATTATGATTTGTTATTTTGGGATAACGGAGCATCTGCGGACGCTCCGTTATCCCATTTTTACGGCAGAGGACGTAAGATGTAACAGCTGCCGTTTCCAGTTACGACCCCTTCTGTGAAAAAGAGGTTCTGAAACGCCCGCAGGCGTTTCAGAACCTCAAATATTAAAATATACTTTCCTTGAACAGTGGCCATAGCGCAGCGGAGGCCATTCAAAAATGTTTTACCATAGGGGCAGATAGCAACTTTTTCCTGTTTGTGTTTGGCAGCTGCTTGTGCTATCATAGAGAAAACAGGGCACAAAACGCCCCCAAAACAGGAGGGAGCCGTTATGGAAAAAATCAAACTTGAGGTTGCAGGCATCCCGGCTGTCCTGTACGGCAAGCGCAGCCGTAAGGCCTATCTCTATGTCCACGGCAAAAACGGCAGCGCAGCTGAGGCAGCCCGCTTTGCCCGCACTGCCTGCCCGACAGGCTGGCAGGTTCTGGCTGTCGATCTGCCCGAGCACGGCACCCGAAAAAACAGTCCGGAAAAGCTGGTACCGTGGGTGGTCACTCGGGAGCTGCAAGCGGTCTACGCCCGGATGCTGCCGGTATGGAAGCAGATCCGTGTGTACGGGGTCAGCATCGGGGCGTGGTTTGCCATGCAGGCGTTGCAGACGCAAACGCCGGAAAAGGCACTGCTTGTCTCCCCGGTGGTGGATATGGAAAAGCTCATCCTTGACCTGATGCAGCAGGCAGGGGTGACAGAGGAGCAGCTGCGCACGGCAGGGGAGATCCCCACCGCCATGGGCGAGACCCTCTCGTGGCCGTATCTGTGCTGGGTGCGGGAACATCCGCTGCATTGGAAGGTGCCCACACAGGTGCTCTATGCCGATACGGACCCCCTTACCGGGCACACTGCCATGGAGCAGTTCCGGCAGCAGACCGGGGCACATCTGACCATTCTGGAGGGCGGGGAACACTGGTTCCATACCGAGACCCAGCTGGCCGCTCTGCAAAGCTGGGAGGAACACAATTGCTGAACCTTACCGAACAGAAAGCTACGCTGGCAGAGCTGGAATTGCTGGTAGCGGTGCGCTGCCGGGTGCTGCGGGTAGCCAATCAGCTGCCGGAAGATACTCCGCTGCCGGAGGTGGAGAGCCAGACACGGACCTATTACCAGAAGGCCTTTGCCGAGAACACCCACACGGCGTATCTCCTTTGGGACGGTGAAACGCTGGCAGGCACCGGCGCCGTGAGCTATTTTCAGGTCATGCCCACCGTCCATAACCCCACCGGTCGGAAAGCCTACCTTATGAATCTGTACACCGCACCGCAGTACCGGCGGCAGGGCATTGCGACCCGCATCTTGACCCGGTTGGTGGAGGATGCGCACCGGCGCGGGGTGACGGCCATCTCGCTGGAAGCGACCGCAATGGGCAGGCCGCTGTATGAAAAATTCGGCTTTGTACCCATGGAACATGAAATGGAACTGCCGGAATAAAACAAAACGCCGCTGACGGCTTTGCGCATCGTCAGCGGCGTTTTGTTTATTGAAAACAGGATTGTGAATGGCAGAATTAAGATCAGACGTTTGCTTCGCTGTTGTGCTCAGCCTTCTTGTATGCGGAGAAGGAGTGGAACACAATGTTCAGGCCCAGCACGATCAGCAGCACAGCAAGGATCAGCTGCAGGCCGTTTGCGATGAACACAGCACCCCAGGTGGTCTCACCGGCAGGGATGGTAACAGAAGCGGCGGTGCTGATGGCCTTGACCATAGCGATCAGGCGCTGCACCAGTGCGGTGAAGGTGACGCACAGCATGATGACCAGCGGGGGGAACAGCATCTTGTTGCTGCGGCCGGTCACCTTCAGGAACACGCACAGGGTAGCCAGAACCAGTGCGCTCAGCAACTGGTTGGCAGAGCCGAACAGCGGCCAGATGTTGGCGTAGCCGATCTTGGTCAGGATGAAGCCGAACACCAGCGTGATGAAGGTGGAGAAGTACACATTGCAGAACAGTTTGCGCCAGCCCTCAGCGTGCTCCATGTCGTCCACGCTGAACAGCTCCTGGAAGCTCATGCGGCCAATGCGGGCCACGGCATCCAGACTGGTCAGAGCCAGTGCGGAAACACACATGGTCATGAACACGGTAGCAGCGTAAGCGGGCACGCCGAACATTTCAAAGAAACCTGCAACGCCGCGGCTGAAGATCTGGAACGGGGTGCCAGCGGCAGGGGTGCCGTCGGCAGCTGCGGCAGCACCGGCTACGCACAGAGCCAGAACAGCCAGCAGGCTTTCAAGGATCATGGCACCGTAGCCGACCTTCAGCATATCCTTCTCGTTCTCAACGGTCTTGGAGGAAGTACCGGAGGAAACAAGGCTGTGGAAGCCGGAAACTGCACCGCAAGCCACGGTGACGAACAGGATGGGGAACATGGTGCCCAGCTTTTCGTTGGTAAAGCCGGTGAACACAGGCAGGTTCATGGTGGGGTGTGCAACCAGCAGGCCAACCACAGCACCCACGATCATAGCCACGAACATAAAGGTGGTCATGTGGTCACGGGGCTGCTTGAGCAGCCACATGGGTAGCACAGCGGCAAAGAAGATATACACAAAGGTGATGTAGCTCCAAGCGGCCTTGCCCAGGATTAGGGGCAGGTTTGCGCCGATAACAAAGGACAGCACGATGAACACGATGCTGATAACGCTTTCCTTCCAGCCGGAGAAGTTGAACTTCTTCTGCAGCAGGCCAAAGATAACGGCAAACACCATGAACATGATGGACACCATACCGGCAGCGCCGTTGGTCTTGGCAGCTTCAACCATTGCGCCGTCTGCGCCGAAGGCATTGAAGGTGCCGGCAACCATGTCCGCAAAGGCGGCGATGACGATGCCGCAGAACAGCCAGCAAAACAGCAGGAACAGCTTGCGGCCGGTCTTGCCGATGTACTTTTCAATCAGCATACCCATGCTCTTGCCGTCGTTCTTAACGGAAGCATACAGGGCACCAAAGTCGGTGACAGCACCGAAGAAGATGCCGCCCAGCAGCACCCACAGCAGCACCGGCAGCCAGCCGAAAGCGGCGGCCTGAATGGCACCGGTAACAGGGCCTGCACCGGCAATGGAGCTGAACTGATGGGCAAACACCGTCCAGCCGTTGGTGGGCACATAGTCCCGGCCATCCTCGTGGACGACAGCCGGAGTCTTGGCTGCGGGGTCAATGCCCCATTTGTTAGCCAGCCAGCGGCCGTAAAGCACATAAGCGCCAAACAGGCACACCGCTGCGATCAATACGATGACCAGCGTATTCATAGTTTTCTACCTCTTTCCTTTTTTCACTCCGCAACAGGTTCGGAACGTTAAGGTGTATCTGAAAACAAAGGAAATGACGAATATTTCGCAAGCACAAGCGGGATTTAAGGCAAACAGCCGCAGGAATCCTTTGTGGATTTCAAGTCTGTTTAACGTAAAAGACAGCTGTGCTTGTAGAAATAGGCTAAATTTTCGACTTTTCAGATACACCTAGGACTGCCGTCCGGCAAAGTACTTTCCCGGAGCGTAAAAAACCTTCGTCCTCAGCACATGACCGGATTCCGGCCACGCTCCGAAGACGAAGGCTTCTGCTCCCGCCTGCCAGGACAGGAGCAATACTCCGCGGTACCACTTCGCTTGCTGTGTTAAAACAGCCACTCTCCCACGCATGGTACACTGACCATGCTGCCCGATAACGTGGGCTGGACGGCACCGTGCTACTAAGGGGCACAAAACCCGGTTCACACAGGCTGCTCGCAGGCGAGGGTCCTCTGCTCCTGACTGCCGCTTTTTCACCCGAGAAGCGGCTCGCTGAAAGAGGGTGATGCAGAAGATCATGTCCTGTTCCTTGCATTTGCTGAATGATTGTGTCCTACTTTATTCCCGTTTTCATCAATTGTCAATATTTTCGTCACAAGTTCAGAGGATGCGCCAATTCAAGCCATTTTCCAGGAATAATTTTTAGGTGATTTTCTTTCATGTGTGAAGAGAATAAAACTAAACACATCTATAATTGAAAACCATTCACCCGCAGGTCTTGACTTTCACACTTTGAAGTGCTAAAGTAATAGCGTGCAGAATATTCCGCGCGGCAGAACTGTCCGCTTTGCCCGCTGCCGCCGCTGTTATAATAAGGAGAAAAACAATGGCTGAAAAAAATTCCAGAAGAAACGAGACGACGGACGCGCTCTTTGATGCCATCCTCAGTCTGGAGAGCCGGGAAGAGTGCTACGCCTTTTTTGAGGATCTGTGCACCGTAAAGGAGATCTCGGATATGGCACAGCGCTTGCAGGCGGCAAAGCTGCTGCTGGATGGCGCCACCTACGAGCAGATCGTCAAGGCGGTGGAGATCAGCACCGCCACCATCAGCCGCATCAACCGCTGCATCCAGTACGGCTCCGGCGGCTACCGCGATACCATTGAGAAGGTGCGCGCACAGGCAGAAAAGCAGTAACGGCCGCACCCGCCGCAGCATAGGATAGGGCACACGACCGGAAAGGAAGGTTTTGCCCTATGATGATCGATACACCCTGCACCCGTTCTCAGTGCCCGGAGATGCCCAAGGTCAGCTTGGATCAGGCTGTTGTGGATCTGATGGAAAGCATTGCCCTGCAGGAAACAGCGCTCAGCCACATCCTGTGCGCCGAAAGCCGGAAGATGCAGAAAGCCATGGATCTGGACGGTCTGGATCTTTGCAAGCTGCTGGAGGTGAACGACTCTGCCACCAACATGGTGCACGCCGTCGCAAACCTTGAACTGGTGCTCAAGGATAAGCTGGAGTTCGTTTCCAACAACCTCTATGTCCCGGGGGACAGCAGCTGCCCATCGCCTGCGCAGTAACGCTTTTGCAGGGGACGGTCTCTGCTGCAATTTGATCCGTGAAAATGCAAAGCCGGGCAGCCCGCGGGCTGCCCGGCTTTGTGCTGCCCCGCTCTGCCGCATGAAAGGCTGCTGCACAAAAAACGGTACGGCAACCTCCTTTTTTAGGAAAAATCTGCATAAGAGACAGAAAAATCTTTTGTTGGAATTGCTGATGTATCAAATCTGTGCTATACTATTGGATGTATCACCATGAAAGCGAGGAATATAACATTGCTGCATTATGATGCGATCCTATTTGATGTGGACGGGACGCTGATCGATTCAGCCCCCGGTATCATTCATACATTGCAAGAGGTTTTCTGCACCATGGGTGTGGATGTATCCGGCATCAACCTGCGCCGCTATCTGGGCCCGCCCCTGCGCAAAAGCTTCGGCGAGCACTTTACCGACCCGGCGCTGATCGAAAAAGCCACCGACCTTTACCGCACGAGCTACGCGGTGAAGGGCAGCCACGAGTGTGCCGTGTTCCCGGGTGTTCCGCAGATGCTGCAACGCCTGAAGCAGGCAGGCTTTCTCCTGTGCACCGCTACATCCAAGCCCACCAAGGTGGTCACCCCCATTTTGGAGGAGCAGGGGCTGGCACAGTATTTTGATTTTATCGGCGGTGCCTCTATGGACGAGAGCCGGGACACCAAGACCGAGGTCGTGCGTTATGTGCTCAGCCAGCCTGCTTTGCAGGGCAAGCGGGTGCTGATGGTGGGCGACCGCAACGATGATATGCGGGGTGCTGCAGACTGCGGTCTGGATGCTGCCGGTGTGCTGTATGGCTACGGCAGCCGGGAAGAGCTGGAACCCTTCCATCCGGTGCTGCTGGCCGAAAGCTGCGCCGACCTTACCGACCGGCTGCTGGCAGCCCGGGTATGACAGGAAGTTTCATTCCTTCGGAAGGAGAATGGATAGAATATGAGAAGCAATAACCAAAAGGAGAATCAGGCACTGACCCCGATGCAGAAGCAGGCAGTGCTGGTGTGCATCGTGTGTGCACTGGCGGCTCTGCTGACCATCGGTATCACTCTTACCATGCTCAAGCGGGGCAAGAACCCGACGGAGCAGCCGGGGGATTCTTCCGTTGTTACCCCCGCGCCCGCCCCGGAAGGGGAGGAGGATATCTCTGACCACTACCAGATCAACGAGACCTCCAGCGCGCTGCTCACCGGGACCGCCGATGCCGGCAATGCCTATCAGGAGCAGACCCTTTTTATCGGCGATTCCAACACGGTGCGTCTGTACGCCAACGGTCTGATCTCATTGCAGCAGTTCTGCGCAAAAGAGGGCATTGGCACCAGCGCCGCCCTGAACGAAGGCATCGTCACTTTTAAGCGGGACGATAACCGCTACACCATCGCGCAGGCAGTGGCAAAAATGAAGCCCCGCCGGGTGGTCATCATGCTGGGCACCAACGATAACGGCATGAATACCGAGGACTTTATCAGCAACTACACCGCGCTGGTGCAGGCCATTCAGGCCAGCTATCCCTATACCGATATCATCGTCAACACGGTGCCGCCGGTCCCGTCCAACCACTCCAACTACCCCAACATGGACCAGACCCGTATTGACGATTTCAACATGGCGCTGCTGACCATGTGCGAGCAGCTGGGGGTCAAGTTCCTCAACTCTGCCGAGGCGCTTAAGGACGCCAACGGCTACGGCAATGTGGATTACTACCAGAGCGGGGATATCCACCTCAAGCCCGCAGGCCTGAAGGTGTTGCTGAAGTATCTGCGCACCCATGCCTATGAGACCGAGGATCGCCGCCCGGACACCAATAACATCCCCACCCGCGCCGAGTATACCGCTAACCCCAGCTCTGCCGTGGAAGCACCCAGCAGCTCGGAGGAAGTCTCTTCCTCGGCTGTTGAGGAAAAAACGGAGTATCAGGCCGGTTACCGTGTGGATAAAACCGGCGGCGGCACCCTGACCTGCGGCAACGAGAGCGGCAAGTCCCTTACCGTCAAGGTGACCAGCGCCGCCCAGACTGTTACTGTGACTGCAGTGCCGGAGGACGGCTATGTGTTCGTCAAGTGGAGCGACGGCGTAACTAAGCGCACCCGCACCGATACCAATTTTGACCAGAACGTGGATGTGACTGCGGTGTTTGCGGCAGCCTCTATCCACATCAGCAGCAGCGGCAAGGCTGTGCTGGGGGATGCCTACACCTTTAAAGCGACCCTCAAGGGCAAGTATCTGGATGCTTCCAGCATTCGCTGGTATGTCAACGGCAGCGAGGTAACACAGGCTGCCGGTAAGACCACCGTAAAGGGCGAGGTAGACCCCTCTATGGTGGGCGGCACCTTCCGGGTGTACGCCACCGCCAGCTATAACGATTGCACCGTGACCAGCAACAAGCTGGAGCTTGCGGTCAGCGGTGCAGCGTCCAGCTCGTCCAGCAGCACCAGCAGTTCCGGTGCATCCTCTAAGGAGGATAAGCCTGCTTCTTCCAAGGATGAAACGTCCTCCTCTAAGGAAGATAAACCGGCCTCTTCCAAGGAAGAAAAGCCCGCTTCTTCCTCCTCGAACGGAACTTCCGAAAGCACCGGCAGCTCCTCCAAGGTGGAGAAGCCCGCCTCCTCTGCGGCTTCTTCTAAGGAAGAAAAGCCCACTTCTTCTTCGCAGAGCAGTTCCTCTTCCAAGGAGGAAAAAACTGCTTCTTCTAAGGAAGAAAAGCCTGCATCCTCCAAGGGGGATAAGGAAGAAAAACCGGCTTCTTCTAAAGAGGAAAAGCACGCGTCCTCCAAGACCGAGGCCAGCGCCAGCAAGGAAGCTGCCAACTAAGGGCACATTCCGCGCCTGCGCCGCATAGGCTGGCGGGAGAGGAAGGTGGAGCCTTATGTACTGGGAAGCAATGCGCACGCCCTCCCTGCCCGGGGAGAATGACGTGACCGACGGCAGCGTGGATTACTACGACACCGACTGGGAAAACGTAGATAACAGCGCACTGGAGGAAGAAATGCAGAAATGCGGTCTGACGCCCTGCGAGGGAAAGACGCTGTGCCCGGACAACACCCCGGCACAAACAGACCTGTCTGCGTATGAAATCGTTTCTGAATAACGAGAAGCCAGCTCTGCCGGGGGTGGGGCTGGCTTCTCCCTGTTGATACACCAAAGTGGGAAATGCTGAAAAGAAAGTGAGATTCTATGGCAAAATATTATTGCATCCTGTTCGATGCGGACAATACGCTGCTCAACTTTGACGCAGCCGAAAACAAGGCGCTGGCCGAAACGCTGGTGAACTACGGCATCGAGCCGGACGCCGAGACCGTGCAGACTTACCGCACCATCAACGAGGAACTGTGGCGGCAGCTGGAAAAAGGCCAGATCCGCCGCGAGAAGCTGTTCGGCGAGCGGTTCAGCCGCTTTTTAAAGGCCATCAATGCCGCTGGTGACGGTGTGGAGATGAACCGCTGCTATCTGGAGCAGCTGTCCACCCACCCGGACCTGATGAGTGCCGAGGTGCTGGACGTGCTGCGCGAGCTTTCCGAGGTGGCAACGCTGGCCATCGTCAGCAACGGTGCCCAGAAGGTGCAGACCCGCCGTCTGGCAGAAAGCGGCGTGATGGATTTTATGGAGGACGTGTTCATCTCCGAGAAAATGGGCTGCGAAAAGCCCAATGCCCGCATCTTTGATGCGGCTCTGCGCGCGCTGGGCGTGGAGAACCGGGAGCACGTTCTGATGGTGGGCGACAGCCTTGCCAGCGATATTCAGGGTGGCAGCAACGCCGGTCTGGATACCTGCTGGTACAACCCCAACCACGCCGAGAACCCCGGTAAGGTGATCCCTACCTACGAGATCGCCAGTCTGGAAGAGCTGTATCCGCTGGTGATGGAGCAGGAGGAGCTGGCCAATGTTGGCCTGAAGAACCGCCGCCACCAGTGCTGAGAGATAAAAAAGAACGGATAACGGATCAAAACTATGCTGATACATTTGGAAAAACTGGGTAAGACTTTTGGCGAGAAGGTGGTGCTGCACGATGTGACCGCCAGTGTCGAGCGGGAGGACCGCATCGGCATCGTGGGACAAAACGGTGCAGGCAAGACCACCCTGCTCAAGATCCTTACCGGCGAATATCAGGACTACGAGGGCGAGTTCAGCGTGACCCACGGAGTGACGCTGGGCTATCTGGAGCAAAACGCAAAGCTGGATGCCACGCTGGATATCTACGGCGAGATGCGCGCCACCTTTGCTCCGGTGCTGGATGCCATGGCGCAGATGCAGATCTTGGAGCGCCGCATGGCTGCCCAGCCCGATAACGCCGACCTGCTGGCACAGCATGATGCCCTGCAAAATATCGTGGATGCCGCCGATGGCTACAATATGGATGTGAACATCAAAAAGGTGCTGTCCGGCATGGGCTTTGCGCAGGATACATGGCAGAAGAACATTGCGGTGCTCTCCGGCGGCGAGCTGACGCGGCTGCGTCTGGCAAAGCTGCTGCTGGAAAAGCCGGATGTCCTCATTCTGGACGAGCCCACCAACCACTTGGACTTTGCCACCATGGAATGGCTGGAAAACTACCTCAAGGGCTATTCCGGCGCGGTGCTGGTGGTCAGCCACGACCGCTATTTCCTTGACAATGTCTGTACAAAGATCTGGGAGGTATCCTTTCAGACTATGACCACCTACAAGGGCAACTTCTCGGCTTATCTGCCCCAGAAGGAAGCTGCCGATGCCCTGCGCCAGAAGCAGCACGATGCCGATGTGGCACTGGCTGAAAAGCTGCAGGACTATGTGGACCGCAACCTTGTGCGCGCCTCCACTACCAAAATGGCGCAGAGCCGTCGCAAGCAGCTGGAAAAGCTGGAGATCACCGAGGCACCCAAGGACGAGACCAACCAGCTGAAGTTCCGCTTTGAATATGACGTAGAACCGTGGAATGAGCTGGTGATGCTGAAAAACCTCAGCATCAAGATCGGGGAGCGCACCCTGCTGGAACCCTTTACCTATACGGTCTGCCGCGGGCAGCGGCTCATCATTGCCGGTCCCAACGGTGCGGGCAAATCCACCCTGATGCAGGTGCTGGACGGCAAGCGCCGCCCCTCCGGCGGTATGGTGCGGCTGGGCACCGGGGCGCGTCCCAGCATCTTTGCCCAGCAGCAGAACCGTCTGGGGCAGGGCAGGGTCATTGATGTCATTTGGAACAAGTACCCCCGCATGACCGAACTGGAAGTGCGCAGCCACCTTGCTAAGCTGGGCTTCCGGGGCGATACCGTGTTCAAGCCCTGCGAAGCATTGTCCGGTGGCGAGCTGGCGCGTCTGCGCTTTGCGGAGATTGTGCTGGAACGGCCGAACCTGCTGTTTTTGGACGAGCCCACCAACCACTTGGACATCTATACCCGCGAAAACCTGACTGAAGCACTGATGGCCTATACCGGCACCCTGCTGCTGGTCACCCACGACCGTCACCTGATGAACAGTCTGGCCTGTCCCATCCTCTATCTTGAGGACGGCAAGGCTGTGCTCTACCCCAGCTACGATGCCCTGATGGGACGTGCCGCCCCGGTGCAGGCTACCCAGAAGGCTGCCGAGCCCGCCAAGACCGGCTACGGCAAGGAGCAGCGCCGCCGCCGCGCCGAGCTGCGCGCCAAGATCAAGGCCTGCGAGGACGAGATGGAAGCCTGCGGCGCACGCGAAGTGGAACTGGACAACGAGATCAACTCCCCGGAGGTGTACAACGACCCCGACCTGCTGCGCCAGAAAAGCGATGAGCTGAGCGACCTGCGTTTCCATCAGGAGGAGCTTTTTGCCGCATGGGAAGCCGCCATGGAAGAGCAGGAAGCCTACGAGCAGACGCAGCAGCCCGAAGAATAAAGGAGCGTATCCTCTATGCCTAAAAATCACCGCAACTATCAAAAAACACGGCACATCGCCCTGTCGGGGCTGCTGTTTGCGCTGGCCATGGCGCTTTCCTTCATCGAGGGCTCGCTGGTCATCCCGGGGCTTTTGCCGGGCATGAAGCTGGGGCTTGCCAACATCGTGGTCATGTACGCGTTGTTCTTCATGGGACCCCGGCAGGCACTGGTGCTGGATGTGCTCAAGGCGCTGTTCGTCTTTCTGGTGTCCGGCTTTACGGCGGGCTTCCTCTCGCTGTGCGGCGGGCTTTTGTCCCTTGCGGTGATGTGGGTGCTGTATTATCTTTTGCCGGTGCGGCCCACATGGTTCATCCTGTCGGTCTGTGGCGCTCTGGCGCATAATGTAGGGCAGCTGCTGGGCGCGGGGGTCATCATCTCCTCGTCTTTGTCGCTGTACTACGCGCCGGTCATGCTGGTGCTGGGCCTTGTCATGGGCGCGCTCACCTCGGTCACTCTGCGGGCGCTGCTGCCCGCGCTGGGCAAAATGGGCTTCAACACCCACGAAAACCGCCCCGAATGACCGACCATTCCGGCAGGGCAGTTGCATTTTGGCCGGAAATCTGTATAATAAGGAAACAACTGTATTTTTATTAAAAAGACCCCAAAGGATAGAGCTGCCGCAGCATGGGAATCTGAGCGGCAGTCGGGAGGTGTTTGTATATGTCTGAAAAAGTTACTATCAAGGTCGAGCGGAAGGAACTCCATCTGCCCACCATCGCGCTGCGTGGGCTGGTGGTGTTCCCCAACAACCTTGTTCATTTTGAAGTCGGGCGGGAAAAGAGCATTGCCGCCGTGGAGTGGGCCATGGCCAATAACTCCAACGTATTTCTGGTAGCCCAAAAGGAGATGGAGACCAGCGAGCCCACCCAGCAGGACCTGTACACCTACGGCGTAGTGGCCGAGGTCAAGCAGGTGCTGCGCGTGTCGGACGAACTGGTCAAGGTGCTGGTGGAGGGCAAGTACCGCGCCAAGCTGACCGAGCTGGATACCACCGGCGATTTTCTGCTGTCTGCCGTGCGCTCCGCTCCGGTGCGCGCCGCAAAGCCTGAAGAAGCTGTGGAGACCGAAGCACTGCTCCGCGCCCTCAAGACCGGCTTTGACGAGTATCTGGGCATGAACCCGCGCCTTGCCAAGGACGTGGTGTTCACCATCGTTTCCAGCGATGACCCTATGTTCCTCACCGAGTATATGCCGGCAAACCTCTTGTTCCGCTACGAGGATAAGCAGGCCGTGATGAACGAGAACACCCTCAACGGCCGTTTGCAGCGCCTTGTGGAGATGCTGCGCCGCGAATGTCAGGTGATGAAGATCGAAAAGGAGATCGCGGAAAAGGTCAATGAGTCCATGGACAAGAACCAGCGCGATTACTACCTGCACGAGCAGCTGCACATCATCAACGACGAACTGGGCGAGGGGGACGATACCCACGCCGAGGCCGATGATTACCGCCGCAAGATCCGGGAACTGCACCTTGCCGAGGACAGCGAGAAAAAGCTGCTCAAGGAGGTAGACCGCCTGTCCCGGATGCAGAGCAGCAATCAGGAGGCTACGGTCATCCGCACTTATCTGGACACCTGTCTGGATCTGCCGTGGAACACCATGACCGTGGATGATCTGGATATCCACCGCGCCCAGCAGATCCTGGACCGGGATCACTACGGCCTGAAAAAGGTCAAGGACCGCATTCTGGAAACGCTGGCCGTGCGTAAGCTGGCACCGGATGTGAAGGCACAGATCATCTGCCTGGTCGGCCCTCCGGGTGTTGGCAAGACCAGTATTGCGCGTTCCATCGCCGAAAGCCTTGGCCGCAAGTATGTGCGCATCAGCCTTGGCGGTGTGCGGGACGAAGCTGAGATCCGCGGCCACCGGCGCACCTACATCGGCGCCATGCCCGGCAAGATCATCAGCGCCATGATCACCGCCAAGTCCTCCAACCCCCTGATGCTGCTGGACGAGATCGACAAGCTGGCAGGGGACTTCCGGGGCGACCCGGCGGCAGCTCTGCTGGAAGCGCTGGACCCGGAGCAGAACAGCACCTTCAACGATCATTTCATTGATATCCCGTTTGACCTGAGCCATGTGCTCTTTATTACCACCGCGAACGACTTGGGCAGCATCCCCGGCCCGCTGCGCGACCGCATGGACGTCATCGAGCTGCCCAGCTATACCCGCGTGGAAAAGTATAACATTGCCCGCAAGCACTTGCTGCCCAAGCAGCTCAAAGCCTGCGGCCTGACCGGCAAGGTCACCATGAACCAGGGCGCACTCTATGGCATCATCGACGGCTATACCCGCGAGGCCGGTGTGCGTAATCTGGAGCGCACCATTACCAGCGTGCTGCGCAAGTGCGCCCGTAAGATCGCTTCCGGCGAGGTGGAGAGCGTAGCTGTTACCGCTACCATGCTGGAGGAACTGCTGGGTCCCCGCATCGTTAAGCCGGACTTCCTCAACCGCACCAACGCCGTGGGCATCGCCAACGGTCTGGCATGGACCAGCGTAGGCGGCGAGACCCTGCCCATCGAGGTGCAGGTCATGGACAACGGCACCGGCAAGATCACCGTTACCGGCTCTCTGGGCGATGTGATGAAGGAGAGCGCACAGCTGGCAGTCACCTGGGTGCGTGTCCACGCCGAGGAATACGGCATCGACCCCGAGCGGCTGAAAAAGTGCGATCTGCACATCCACGCCCCCGAGGGTGCTGTGCCCAAGGACGGCCCCTCTGCCGGTGTTACCCTGACCACGGCACTGGTGTCCTGCCTGTCCGGCGTGCCGGTGCGCGGCGATGTGGCCATGACCGGCGAGATCACCCTGCACGGCAACGTGCTGCCCATCGGCGGCCTGCGCGAAAAGAGCATGGCTGCCTACCGCGAGGGCATGAAGACCGTGCTCATCCCCAAGGATAATGAGCCGGATCTATACGAGGTGGACGAGGAAGTCAAGAAAAACCTGACCTTCCTGCCCATGCAGAATCTCTCGCAGGTGCTGGCTGCCGCCCTGCTCAAGCCGAAGGCTGCCAAGAGCACCGCAGGCCGTCCCCGCACCAAAAAGTCCAAGGCAGGGGAGAGCCATATCCCCGCTGCGCCTGAGAAGAACCAGCCGGGCGCTGTCTGCTGAAAAAACAGAAAGGAACACGCCATGATCTTCAACAAAGCTGATTTTATTGCCAGCTATGGCATTTCCAGCCAGCTGCCCGAGAGTGACCGCCCGGAGTTGAGTTTTTCGGGGCGGTCTAATGTGGGCAAATCCAGCCTCATCAACAAGCTGTGCAGCCGCAAAAATCTGGCGCGCGTGTCCAGCACGCCGGGCAAAACGGCAACCATCAACTTCTATTCGGTGGACGACTGCTACTTTGTAGACCTGCCGGGCTACGGCTACGCCAAGGTGAGCAACGCCGACCGCGAGCGCTGGGATGACCTGATCAACAGCTACTTCGAGGCACCCCGCCACCACACTCTGCTGGTGCAGCTGCTGGACTGCCGCCACGCCCCCAGTGCGGACGATTTGCAGATGCTGCGCTACCTGCACTACCACCGCATTCCCTATGTGGTGGCGCTGACCAAGGCAGATAAGCTAAAAAAGAGCCAGCTTGCCAAAACGCAGGAGGACTTTGAAAACATCTGCCGCCCCTATGGTTGTCAGAAGGTGGTGCTGACCAGCGGCGAAAACGGCTACGGCATCCCGGAACTGCAGGCGGTGCTCAACGCCGCAGTGGCTGCGGAAAACGAGGAAGCGGAGTAACGCCATGGCTTATAACGAATTTGCCTATTTTTACGATGAATTCAACGGCGAAGCGGACTATGACGCCCTGTACAGCCAAATCCATGCAAAGCTGGAAGCCCACGGCATCCATGACGGCATTGTGGCCGACCTTGGCTGCGGCACCGGGGAACTGACCCTGATGCTGACGCAGGCGGGCTACGATATGATCGGCATCGACCAGTCGGAGGAGATGCTCTGCGTGGTGCGGGATAAGGCCGAGCAGCTGGGGCTTTCCGGCCGTTTGCTGCTGCTCCGGCAGGACCTGCTCAAGCTGGATCTCTACGGAACCATCCGGGCGGCGGTATCCACCTTTGATACCTTCAACCACATCCCGGATCTGGATACCGCCATTGCCAACGCGGGCTTTTTCATGGAAAAGGGCGGCGTGTTCCTGTTTGATATGAACACCCCCTATAAGCACCGGAAGGTTCTGGGCGATAACGAATTTACCTTTGAGGAAGAGGATGCCTCCTGCGTGTGGCGCAACCACTATAACGCCGCCGACCGCAAGGTGGAGATCACGGTGGATATTGATTATCACGAGACCGGCGAGCATTTCCACGAGGAATTCTGCGAGTATACCTACGATCTGGACACCATCCGTGCATCGCTGGAAAAGCACGGCTTTGCGCTGGAAAGCGTCTGCGATGGCGAGACTTTCGGCCCGCTGACCGAAGAAAGCCAGCGCTACCTCTTCTGCGCAACAAAACAGTATACACAACTGGAGGAATAACCTATGGCAAACCTGATCCGCGGCCTGTCCGAGAACGGCGGTGTCGTGTTCTGCGGTGTGGATTCCACCGAGATCGTCCGTAAAGCAGAAAAGCTTCACACCACAAGCGCCACCTGCAGCGCGGCACTGGGCCGCCTGCTCACCGGCGCGACCCTGATGGGCTCCATGCTCAAGGATGACCGCGACCGCATCACCCTGCGTGTGGCGGGCGGCGGCCCTGCTGGCGTGCTCATTGCCTGCACCGATGGCACCGGCAACGTGAAGGGCTGCATTGACAATCCGCTGGTGGAGCTGCCCGCCAAAGCCAACGGCCACTTGGACGTGGGCACTGCCGTGGGCAAGGACGGCGTGCTGACCGTCATCCGGGACAACCGCCTGCAAAAGGAGCCCACGGTGGGGCAGGTGCCGCTGGTATCCGGCGAGATCGCCGAGGATCTGACCAGCTACTATGCGTACAGTGAGCAGGTGCCCACCGTGATGGCGCTGGGCGTGCTGGTGGACAAGGACCTGTCCATCCTCTGCGCCGGCGGCTTTATGGTGCAACTGCTGCCCGGCGCTACCGATGCCGAGATCGACCAGCTGGAAAAAAACATCAGCGCTATGCCCTCTGTCACCGAGCTGCTCCATGCGGGCAAGACCCCCGAGGACATGATGCAGATGGCGCTGGCAGGCTTTGCCCCCAGCGTGCTGGACGAGCGCACGGTGCAGTACCAGTGCGATTGCAGCGCCGAGCGCACCAAGGAGATGCTGCTCAGCCTTGGTCGTGCAGAGCTTGAGCGGATGCGGGACGAGGACCCCACCTGTGAGGTGGTGTGCCATTTCTGCCACAGCAAGTATCAGTACGACCTCAACGCTCTGCTTGCCGAGTACGATGCACAGGCTGCGCAGGCAGCTGAAGCCGCTCAGCCCATCCAGTGAAATAAGAAAACGCTTTTCAAAAGGCGGCTGCACATAACTGTGCAGCCGCCTTTTGCTATGTGCAGATATCTGCCGCCACGGTATACACCGCATTGTAGTGCAGGATATCCTCCTGCACGGTGCATTCCTCCCGGCGGGCGAGGATCTCAGCATCCGGGAAAGCATCGTGCAACGCCCGCAGTCCTTGCAGCCGCGCCAATGTAAGCGCCTGCGCCTCGGTGCGGTATATCGTCTCCTGTCGCTGCCCGTAATAGGTGGTCTCCTCCACCGCGCAGGGCAGGGGCAGACCGAAAACTTCTAATTGCAGATGCCGGGTGCGGCACAGCCCGTCCCCATCGGGTGCGGAAGGGGAAAGCGCGACAGAATGACCCGCAAAAAATAGTCGGTAATTTGTTTTGTTTTCGCCGGTCAGCTGCGGCAGGGTCTCTGCCAGCGGAACGCTCTGTTCTGTCTGCCACTCCAGTTGCGCCACCACCGTGCCTGCCGCTGGGGCAAAGATCAAAGTGCCGTCCCGCTCGCTGCGTGCTGTGCCAATCAACCCTTGCCCGGCTTCCACAGTCTGCCCGGGCACTACCAGCATGGTTCCGCTGGCAAGATTTGTACGCAGCACCGTTCCGTTGCACTTTGCTCGCAGCCCGTGTAAGGTGCCTGCGGCGATCTCAGGCCGTGCGCGTGCAGGGGCAGCCTCCACCGCAAGCCGTCCCTTTTCAAAATTCAGGCTTGCCCATGAGAACTCGCCGCTTTCCAGCAGGGCGTACTCTCCGGTGCGCAGCAGCTCCTCAGTTACGGCAGTGCCGGGCTGCAAGCCGCAGCTGCGCAGCACTGCACCCGCCCGCGCCCGCTGCCCGGTGGTCAGGCTGCTGTCGTCCACTGCCCATATAAACCCTTGCAGCCAGACCAGCACCAGCCCCCATGCTGCCAGCCCTACCCACAGCCCCTTGCGCCGCAGCAGCGGACGGAGCAAAAAATAGAGCCCTTTTCGCTTTTCCACCCGCAGCCGCACCCGCCTGTGCCGGGCAAGTGCGGCCAGCCGCCGGTACTGCCAAGCAGCGCAGTGGGCGCAAAAGCCCCCGGGCAGGGAAGAAATGCCATATAAATGCAGCCCTTGCCCGGCGGCATCGGTCAAAAGCGCCTCGGGGCTGCCGTTCCGGGCGGTAAAGCGTACCCCGGCCCAAAAGCTTGCAGCTTCCATGGCGGCCTCCTATTCATCGGAAAAATCGGTGCGCAAAAACTGCCCCTGTACTGTCAGCCGGGCGGCGGTCAGGGTGCAGATGCGCAGTCCGCTGCCGTATACCGTGAACCGCCCCTTTGCCAGCCGCAGGCACAGCTTGTTTTCATCAAAAAACAACACCGTGCAAAAATGCTCTATCTCCATCCGGTCGCCACTCAGGTATACGGCAGGGCGGCTGTAAAACCCGGGCGGCGGCTGTCGGAACAGCCCGCGCAGCCAGTCGCCCGGGGTGCGCCGGTCGTGGTGTGCTCTGGCCATCGTTGTCCCTCCCGTCCCGCGCCTTGTACATTGCACAGCCCATGCTTCCATATATATGGAGGGGGAGGGCGTGCTTATGAGTAAAAGCTGCAAACCGCTGTATCCGGGACTCTTTCTGCTGGGTGCAGCCACGGCGGCGCTGGTTTTTGCCGCGCCGCAGACCTGTGCGGAAGCCTTGCGGCAGGGTCTTTCGCTCTGCGGTGGGCCGCTGCTGGTGTCGCTGTTTCCGTTTCTGGTGGTGTCGGCGCTCATCATGCGCAGCGGCGCGGGCGAGGTTCTGGGCGTGCTGCTTTGGCCGGTGGTGCGCTGCATCGGTCTGCGCAGCCGCAGCGCGGGCAGTGTGCTGCTTATCGGCCTTGTGGGCGGCTTTGCCCCTGCCGCCGCCGCTGCTGCCGAGGCAGTCCGCAGCAGAGAACTGACCCCGCAGGAGGCTTCGGCCTTGCTGCCTGCCTGCATCTGCTCCGGGCCGTCCTTTGTCATCCTGACGGTCGGGGAGCAGCTGCTGGGCAGCCGCACAGCGGGGGTGTGCCTGTTTGCCGCACAGGTGCTGGCGGGCTGGCTGACGGCGGCACTGCTCTGCCGTGTCTGCGGCAGACCGAAACCCATGCCTGCACCCGCTGCCGCGCAAACAGAACCGCCGCCGGCGCTGGATGCTATCCTTGCGCAGTCGGCGGTGACCTACCTGAAATTATGCGGCTTTGTGCTGTATTTCCGGCTGCTGGCGGCAGGCTGCGGGCTGCTGCTGCCGACAGCGCTTGCACCCTTTCCGGCCATGCTGCTGGAGGTGTGCTCCGGCTGCGACTACGCCGCCCGCACCGGCTTGTGGGCAAGCGGGCTGTGCTGCGCCGCGCTCAGCGTGCAGGGCGCTTCGGTGCTGCTGCAAGTGCGCACCCTCTGCCCGCCGGAGGTGTCTCTCCGCCCCTTGCTGTGGGGAAGGATGCTGCATCTGCCGCTTTCGCTGGCACTGTTTTATCTGGGCTTGCCGGAGCGTGCCGTGGAGAGCTTCAATACCCTGTGTGCCCGGGTGGTGCCCATGCAGCGGGTGCCGACAGACTGCGCTCTGCTGGTGTTCGCGGTGTGCTGCATCACGGCCTGCGAGGCCTGCCGCCTGACCGAAAAGAGGGCGCAAAATGCAGCTCCGGCAAATAAAAACCGCTCTGCGGCTTGCAAACCGCCGCAAAATGTGGTAACATAACTCTTGGTTATCATAATACCAAACGCAGCGACGGAGAGAGTAGGCGCTGTCTGCACGGCAAAGAGAGAAGCTTCACCGGCTGAAAGGGCTTCCATGTGCGGCAGGGGCTGAAGTTCGCTCCCGAGCGGTCTGCGCGAACGATGCAAAGCGCATCTATTAGCACAGAACGGTTGCGCCCCGTTACGGCGTTTGAGCGCCGTCTGCCTTTGCGCAGGCGGAAACCGGGTGGTACCGCGGAGCAGAAATAGTCACAGCTTCGTCCCTTTTGCCTGAGCAGTCGGGCAGGGGACGGAGCTTTTTTGTTATACTCCGCTCCATGAACACAAAGTATAAAGGAGAGAAAATCCATGCAAGCAATGATCGATGAGCTGGCCAAGCAGGCCGCTGAAAGCCTTGGTCAGGTGTCCAGCAAGGAGACGCTGGCTTCCTTCTGGCAGGAATACCTCAGCAAAAACGGCAAGATCCCTGCCCTGATGAAGAATCTGCGCACCGTTGCGCCGGAAGAGCGCCCCGCCATGGGCAAGATCATCAACGAACTCAAGCAGAAGGTGCAGGCGGACTACGATGCCGCCGCCGAGACCGTGAAGCAGGCAGAACTTGCTGCCCGCAACGCCGCCGAGACGGTGGATATCACTCTGCCCGCCAAGACCCGCCCCATGGGTGGCCTGCACCCGCTGACCTTGATCACCAACCAGATCATCGACGTGTTCTCCGGCATGGGCTTTTCGGTGGGCACCTTCCCGGAGATCGAGGACGATGACCACAACTTTACCCGCCTGAACGTGCCCAAGGATCACCCCGCCCGCGATATGCAGGATACCTTCTATCTGTCCGATGAATTCCTGCTGCGTACCCAGACTTCCGGCGGCCAGATCCGCACCATGGACGTTCAGAAGCCGCCCATCAAGATCCTGATGCCCGGCCGTGTGTTCCGCTCCGACTCGGACGCTACCCACAGCCCCATGTTCCACCAGATGGAAGGTCTGGTCGTGGATAAGGGCATCACGCTGGGCGATCTGCAGGGCGCGCTGAACACCTTTGTGCAGAAGCTGTTTGGCGCCGACACCCGCACCCGCCTGCGTCCCTCCTACTTCCCGTTCACTGAGCCCAGCGTGGAGGTGGACGTAAGCTGCTTCGAATGCCACGGCAAGGGCTGCCCCCTGTGCAAGCACACCGGCTGGATCGAGGTGCTGGGCGGCGGCGTTGTCAACCGTAAGGTGCTGGAAAACTGCAACATCGACCCGGACGAGTACTCCGGTTTCGCCTTTGGCATTGGCATTGAGCGTATCGCCATGCTGAAATACGGCATCAACAACATTGGTCTGATGTTCGAGAATAATCTGCAGTTCCTCAAGCAGTTCCACGAATAAGAGGGGAGAGAACAAACAATGAAAGTACCTTTCAGTTGGTTAAAAGAATTCGTTGATATCGATGTTACCGCACAGGAACTGGAGGAGAAGCTGTTCTCCTGCGGTTTCGAGGTGGAAGAGCTCATTCCGCTGGATGCCGGCATCAGCAAGGTGGTCGTTGGCAAGATCGTGGAGATGGAAAAGCAGGAGGGCACCCACCTGACCAAGTGTGTGGTGGACTGCGGCGACTACGGCCACGACATCCGCATCAGCACCGGTGCCGCCAACATGAAGCTGGGCGACTGCGTGCCCGCTGCTCTGGATGGCTCCACCCTGCCCGGCGGCATCAAGATCAAGGCCCGCAAGATGCAGGGCGTGGAGTCCAACGGTATGCTGTGCTCCGGCGAAGAGCTGGGCCTGAACGATGACCTGTTCCCGGGCTCTGAGGTCTACGGCCTGCTCATCCTGCCCGAGGATTCCGTCCCCGGCACCGACATCGCCCCGGTGGTGGGTCTGGATGACTACATCTTTGATATCTCCATCACTGCCAACCGCCCGGACTGCCAGTCCGTTCTGGGCATTGCCCGCGAGGTAGCGGCGGTTCTGGGTAAGCCCCTGCACATGCCCGCCATGGACTACAAGGCCGTCTGCGAGCCGGACGCTCCCATCACCGTCAAGGTGGAAGCACCGGAGCTGTGCCCCCGCTATATGGCACACTATGTCCGCAACATCCGCATGGGTGAGTCTCCCCGCTGGATGAAGCGCCATCTGGCACTGTGCGGTCTGCGCTCCATCAGCAACGTGGTGGATATCACCAACCACACCCTGCTGGAGATGGGTCAGCCCATGCACGCCTTTGACCTGAACAAGGTCTCCGGCCGCACCATCGATGTGCGCCGCGCCCACGAGGGCGAAAAGATCGTCACGCTGGACGAGAAGGAATTTACCCTGAACCCCAACAATCTGGTCATCTGCGATGCCGAAAAGCCGGTGGCACTGGCCGGTATCATGGGCGGCGCAAACTCCGGCATGGACGATAACACCACCAGCCTGCTGTTCGAGTGCGCTACCTTTGCCCGCGACAGTGTGCGTAAGACCAGCCGCGCACTGGGTCAGAACAGCGATTCCTCTGCCCGCTACGAGAAGGGTGTGGACCGCTACTCTCCGCAGCTGGGTCTGGCACGCGCTCTGCACCTGATCCAGCAGCTGGATTGCGGTGATATCACCACGCTGGAATACGACCTGACCGATGGCCGCCCGCTGGAGCGCAAGCACATCGTCACCACCCCGGCTAAGATCTGCGGCGTGCTGGGCATCACCGTGCCCGACCAGACCATGATCGACATCCTGCAGCGTCTGGAGTTCACTGTGGACGTGCAGCCCGATGGCAGCTGGGATGTGTCCGCACCCCTGTACCGCGATGACGTAGAAAGCTTCCCGGATCTGGCCGAGGAGGTCATCCGTGAGTACGGCTACGACCATATCGTGCCCACCTTCCTGAACACTGCCTCTGTCACCAACGGCGGCCTGAACTACGACCAGAAGCAGCAGCTCAAGACCAAGCGCCTGCTGGCTGCACAGGGCTTCTACGAGGCCTCTACGCTGGCCTTCTACTCTAACGCTGAGTTGGATATGCTGCATATCCCGGCAGAGGATGCAGCCCGCAAGGCCATCCGTATCCTGAACCCCATCAGCGAGAATCTGTCCATCATGCGTACCCTGCTGACCCCCTCCATGCTGAACGTTATCGTAGATAACCTGAAAAAGGGCAACGCCGAGGGCCGTCTGTTCGAGATGGCACCGGTCTATCTGGCTAAGGAGCTGCCCATCAATGAGCACCCCCACGAGCGCCAGACCCTCTGCCTCGGTGCCTTTGGCCCCGAGGAGGATTTCTTCACCGTCAAGGGCGCACTGGAGGCATTGGCAACCGGCTTTGGTTTGACCTTCGACTATCAGCGCGAGACCGCTGCATGGCTGCACCCCGGCATCAGTGCCGCTGTGTATTGCAACGGCAAGCGGCTGGGCGTGTTCGGCAAGCTGGCCAACGAGATCAACGCTGAGCTGGAGATCGCTAAGGAGCAGAAGGACAGCCAGAATATCTATCTGGGCGAGCTGGACTACGAGGCTCTGATGTCCTGTGTAGAGGGCGAGCTGCGCTATAAGCCCCTCAGCCCCTATGCACCGGTCAAGCGCGATCTGGCTCTGGTCTGCAACGAGGCTGTGTCCTGCGGCGAGATCGAGGAGACCATCCGTAAGGCCAGCCCGCTGGTCAGCGAAGTCAAGCTGTTCGATATCTATCGCGGCGCTAACCTTGGCGAGGGCAAGAAGAGCATGGCCTTCAGCCTGTCCCTGTCTGATCCAAAGAAGGAAGTCTCTGCTGAGGAAGTGGAGCGCGTGGTCAAGAAGATCCTCGGCAACCTGAAGTTCAAGCTGGGCATCGAGATCCGCTAAACACATATTATATAAGTAATTATATATAGACCCAAGGCCGTCTGTGCAGTGCATGGACGGCCTTTTTGCATGGGGGAGAGGGAGAAAGCACAATATGGGTGAAGCAAACTCAATTTTCTTTAAAAAAGATGTCAAAAAGTGTTGACAACTGTCCCGGGGTGTGGTATTATACTTGA